>NZ_CP102268.1:638000-957000 GCF_025148285.1 Marvinbryantia formatexigens DSM 14469
TCCTCTTTAATATGGCGGTCTGTGTATGCAATGCCGCGGGCATCCAGCCATTTTTTCGCCTTCTGGCAGGTACTGCATTTCGGATATTCAATAAACAGCATCTGTATCCCCTCCTTTGTGAAAACAGTATAACATGCAGCGCCTGTTTTTTCAATGGAAGTATGGGAATTTCCAGCCTCCGGCACCTGCTGCGGCGTGAAACTTATCCTGTGAGTCTGCGCCCTGAGAACAAATGAAAATCCACTTACCATTCCAGTCTACCGTCCAGATAATAAGTGGTAATCCACTTACTGTTTCAGCTCCCGATAGGTGTAGGCGATAACCGCCGCCGACATAAGGAAGGTCAGCACATCGGACACCGGCATGGAATAAAGTACGCCGTCCAGCCCGAAGAAAACCGGAAGCAGCAGAGCAAAGCCAACGCCGAATACCACCTCACGCACCATAGATAACATGGTGGACGCCAGCGCTTTGCCCAGCGACTGCAGATAGATAAAGGTTCCCTTGTTTACGCAGGCGAAAATCATCATGCACAGATATATGCGGAAGGCTTTGACCGCAAACTCCGTATAATATACGCTCTCATTTGCCGCGCCGAACAGCGCGATCAGCTGCCGCGGGAAAAATTCCACAATTATCAAGGCGACGGCGCCAACTGCCGCCTCGGAAACCAGCAACAAAGTAAAAAGATTTCTGGCACGGTCTTTTCTTCCCGCCCCGATATTGTAGCCAACGATGGGGATACACCCCGCCGCCATGCCGACTGCAATCGAAATGACAATCTGGAAGAACTTCATTACAATTCCCACAACTGCCATCGGAATCTGCGCGTACTGCGCCTGTCCGAAAATTTCATCCATCGCGCCGTATTTCTGTATCATATTGTTGATTGCCGCCATTGCTGCAACAAGTGATATCTGTGAAAGAAAGCTGCAGATACCAAGCGGAAGGTATCTCTTTGTAAGAGAGACATGTATTCCAAAGCTTTCTCTGGAAAGCTTCACCGCCTTCATGTGGCAAAGATACCATATGGAAAGCGCCGCGGTCAGCACCTGTCCCGTAACAGTTGCGACAGCCGCTCCCATCATTCCCCAGTGGAATCCGAAAATAAACAGCGGGTCGAGCACAATATTCACCGCAGCGCCCGCCAGCGTGGAAATCATGGCAAATTTCGGGCTGCCATCCGAGCGGATAATCGGATTCATCGCCTGCCCGAACATATAAAACGGCACGCCAAGGGTAATATAAAAGAAGTATTCCCGTGAATGATAAAAGGTTTCCTCATTTACCCTGCCGCCAAACAGTGTCAGAATCGGGTTCATAAACAGCAGATAGATAGCGGCAAGCAGCAGACCGGCTCCGTCTCCAGGAATGTATTCGATTTTTGTTCCATTTTTCTTCCTCCTCACATAAAAACAAAAAAATAATGTGTGGCAAACAGCCGGATTTACGCCGTTCGCCACACACTGTATCTTATATTATATGTGTTTTTCAAAAAATTTTCAAAGGACATTTTTCACAAATTTCTAAAGCCCTTCAGGGAACGATACCGTCACAAATATAATCCACTGCTGTATCCTTTCCCGCCAGAAAGTCTTCTGCAGTCTGCACAATCTCAATTTCCGGCTGAAGCTGCCCGGACACCCCGTATGCCGAAGAGAAATCCTTCGTAGAACAATAGAGTGTGCTGCCGTCCGGAAGCGTTTTCTGCACAAGCTCTCCAAATGCAAGCACGCCTCCTGTCGGCTCCCCGACAAGCTGCGCTCCAATTTCCTGCAAATCCAGCGCGTTCATCACCCCGGAGGAAAACGTCTGCGGTCCAGTCAGGCAATACAGACTGCTGCCCTTCTCCCGGAATTTTTCCAGCGTTTCCAGAAGCGGGCGGATTACCTCACTGTTTCCGCCGCTGTTATGGCGCAGGTCGATAATCACTTTCTCCGGCGCATCGGCAAGGAGCTGCTGCTCCAGCTTCTGCGCAAATTCCCGCATCGTCATCCGCGGATTCTCCTGGCAGACATTATACTGCAAAAAAGCGCTTCCATCGTCCAGAAGCGTTGCATAGTAATAGCCGGACTGTGCCAGTGTCTGTGCCATCGGGTAAAATGAGGAATTCTGATAATCGTATTCGCCGTCAGACGCTTCCACCTCCATCGTGACCTCTTCGCCGGAAGCGATGTCCTTTGCGGTAATTTCCACAAAAGCAAGGCTGTCCGCAATGCCTGTGTATTTTAAGTTTTGCAGATACCGGATTTCCTGGCTGCACTGCATGTCCGCCCACTGCTGCGTTTCGCTGCTTATCAGCGGCAAAAGCTTCTCCCGAATCCGGGAAACCGCGGTTCCATTCACCGCTGTCAGTTCTTTTCCCACCAGTTCCCCGTACTCCTTCTGCGCCTGCACAATCATCCAGTGCCCGTCGTAAATCATCACAAAAAACGGCAGCTCCGGTTGGGTGATATTCGCCGGCGGCAGCAGCATGGTGTGCTCATCGCCAAGCGCTGCAACCAATCTGCGCATTGCATAATAATGCTCTGTCTCCCCGCAGTTATTCCAGCTTCGCTCCAGCTCATCAATCTGCGCGTCAAACTCCTCCTCTGTCATTTTCGTAAACGGCGACGGATGATGCTCCTTTATAAAATCCCGCAGCTCCAACGGGGATGAGGACGTATCATTTTGCTGCACTGTTTCTGCCGTCTGCACAGCATCACCTGCTTCCACCGCTTCTGCAGTTTGCGTAGCGCCCTCTGCTTCCATCGCTTCTATCGTCTGCGCAGCATCACCTGCTTCCACCGCTTCTGTCGTCTGTGCAGCATCACCTGCTTCCACCGCTTCTGCAGTTTGCGCAGCGCCCTCTGCTTCCACCGTCTGCGCAGCCCCCGCTCCCCGGATGGGTGCTGTCAGCGCCGCTGCCAGAAAAATTCCCACAATATATTTTTTCACAGCTTTCCCTCCCCGCACAAGCTTTCCTTCTATAATAATAACAGCATTTTGCTATCGCCCTCCGGTATCCGCCCGGCTTCCCCACATAATATTCTTTCTATATAATAACAACGTATGCTGTCGTCCTCCGGCTCATCCGCACAGATAAAATCTGATATCCGCATCGGAATACAGCGCAAGACTGACGGAGATTTCCAGCATACGGCTGTTCAGCCGGTGATACATGACCGCCGGCTTCCAGGGAATCCCTGTCAGATATTCACGTTCGCGCCCCGTGAGCGGCGCAAACATTTTCTGAAGCCGCGCTTCCCGGTCGCGCCGGATGGTGCCAAACGGGCAGGAAACATACAGATGCTCTTCGCCGTTCCGGGCAATCTGCTTTTGCAGCAGCACCCACAGCTCTTTTTCCTGCAGACCTTCCGTGCTGATTTCGCGCGCATTCTCCGGTAATGTTTCCAGAAGAATGCCGCGCTCTGTCAGATGACGATAAACTGTCTTTTCCACCCGCTCGCGGGGTGTGGGAAAAGTGAGCTGCCGCATAATGGCGTCCGTCGTATATCCAAGGTCACACAAATGACGAATGGCATCACCGCTGGCGGCATCGTGCATAAAATCAGCCAGCGCTTCCTGGAAATATTTTGATGTCTCTTCTCCCTGCTTTCCCGCAGACGACCGCCGCCCCTCATCTTCCACAACGCTCTCCCCCTTCCCTTTAAAAGTCCCGGTTCATTTTCTCAACTTCTCCAAACAAATATCTTTACTGTTCCTTGACAATAAGCTTACCACAGACACAACCAGCCTTCAAGTCCTTTGTCAGGCTGCCGGACCTCCTCATCGCATTTCAGGTTACGGTTCAGGCGTCAGCTATGCAGGTCACAGAGCGCCTGCTAAAACAGAGGGGGACACCCCGTTCCTTTCTCCGGAGTGTCCCTCTGAATGTTCTGTCAATTTTTACAGGATTCCCGCCTCTGCAGCTTTCTTTTCCCACACTTTTACTGGCATTCTCCCGTATTTTTATCGACGTACCTTTCCCGTATCTGCTCTCTGGCGCAAAAGCCTGCCGCAATCGTCAGTTTACGTTTATCCGCACGTAACGCTCTGTATAAGTCTCGCCCTCTTCCGGAATCACAGTTCCAGTTCCCGCTCTTCCCCAACACAGATAGAGATTATCCAGCATATCTTCGTCCACCACAAAGAGCATTGTATACTCCAGTGTTTCTCCGGCCGCCAGATCACAGTAGAAGAAATGGGAATTCAGTTCGCCGGCATATGGAGACTTGTCAAAGTAGATTGCTCTGTTTTCATACGTCATTGCGTCCTCCTGCAGGTTCAGCGGCTCTGTCCAGGTCTCGGCATACCGGTAGTTGCCCTCCTCCACCGGCTGCAGATAGGCTATGTTCGGAGCACCCGCCCAGAAATCTACCGCCGCATCACTGATATTCTCCGCCGTAAAGGTAACCTTTAAGAATTTACGGTTTACGCCCTCGTCGCGCGCAACCTCCTGCGGATCTGATCCATCGTCGCTGTCACTGTAAGTAACCCTTGTATAAGAAGATGCCGTCCCGTCTTCATTGATGTTGGATGCAATGCGAGCTTCGTAATCAAAGAAATTTTCCTGCGGATAATCTGCAACAGAGTCAATGATTTCTGCACTCTCTACCATAATTCTGGTCGTATTGCTCTCCGATATCCCACTCTCCTTATCAACAAAGCTATCCAACGCCTCAAAGCTGTCTCCGATATCATAAATGTATTCCTGGGGCACGCCAAACTCCAGTCTCGCCTGTTCTTCCTGCTCGTACTGTTCCATAGATTCTGCCAGAGCTTTCTCCCGCGCTTCCTTCTCTTCTGCGCTCATGTACTCCAGCACTTCCTCCTGCTTTGTGAATTGCAGACCTTCCGCCACCTTCACAAGCTCTTCCATGCTAAGGTCATTGCCCCCGAAAATAATGCATACAAAACCTTCTGTCTCGTCGAAGAGATAAATGCGTTTGTCAAAGGTTCTGGTCTCTCTCTCCAAATCGTAATTCAGCGTAATCAGATGCGCCTCCATGCCGTTGATCGTAGTTTTTTCAATGCTCTTAACGTTATCCACGTCCAACTGATCCGGCTGCTGGTCCAGAGTATTTGCCGTTGCCAGATAGATGCTGATGCCATCCTTCCCGGAACCGTCCGCGCTCCATATCAGCTTACCCATATTTTCCCTTGTTTCGTACCCCTCCGGAATATAACCAGCTTCCACTTCGATTGCATTCGGCGTCAGCTCATAATTAAATTCCAGCTTGTAGCTCAATGTGTCCTCTGTTTGCTCGACCGTCTTTGAGAACATACCGTTGATTGCCATGACGGTGACGGAGGATACAGCAAGGATGCCCATTGCCGCTGCCAGCACTGCCCAGCGTCCCGTTTTTCTGCCGCGCCCTGACGCGCTCCGGCGTCCGTCCGTCTTCCGCGCATATGCCCTGTTCTGCCTCTCGGTCCGCTGCTCATACGCACCCGGCTGTCCTGCATACGTACTGCTCTGATATGCACCCTCCTGCTGTCCTGCATACGCGCTGCTCTGATATGCACTCTCCTGCTGTCCTGCATACACATCACTCTGATATGCACTCTCCTGCTGTCCTGCATACGCGCTGCTCTGATATGCGCCCTCCGGCTGCTCATACGCACTGCTCTGATATGCACTCTCCTGCTGTCCTGCATACGTGCTGCTCTGATATGCACCCTCCGGCTTCCGCTTCATGGCTGCATCCGCGCGCACAAAGCTGTACGCCTCCTGAATCTTCTGCTCTGTCAGCGCCGATGTGCTGATATTCTGGCGCAGAATCCGTTTCATTTCCGCCTTTGAGTATTTTCTATCCATAAATCGCTCCCGCCTCCTTCGTCTCTAACTGCATCGCGAACTTTTTTCTGGCACGTACCAGCCTGCTCTTCACCGTATGCTCATTCATTCCAAGCAGTCCGGCGATTTCTTTTGTATGGAAACCTTCCACATAATACAGCACCAGAATAATCCGGTATTTCTCATCTATTCCGCGCAAAAGCTCCCGGAATTCAATATCCGCATAGCTCATATCCTCCACCGCCTGCTCCTGCAGCTCCTCCGGCAGCGTTTCCATGCGGTTCTGCCGCAGAATATCCTTACACTTGTTAATGACGATCCGTATCAGCCAGGTTTTAAAATACTGCGGCTGCTGCAGCGTATGTAATTTTTCATAACAGGTAAGAATCGTATCCTGCATGGCATCCGCGATATCCTGCTCGCTGCTCAGGTATGCTCTGGCAACCTTGAGCATGCTCTGCCGGTTCAGCTCCATAAGCTGTATGAAGCTCTCGGCATCGTTCTCACGCTGCGCCTTTATCACCAGACGTTCCAAATTTACACCTCCATCTCTGTAAAGTCCGCCTTTTCCGGCGCGCTTCACATATTCGCCGGTATCCGGCGTTTCAAAAACCGGTTTTTTTCACTTTACATCTATTAGACGGGCGGGTCCGCAATAAGGATGCAGAAAAATGAAAAAAACTTGCTTTTTCTTTTCAGTGTGCTACGATTAAATGGTACGGGAAACCGTTCACACAGGAGAAAGGATAGAAGAACATGTCACACCACAGTCATCACTTTTTACACGTAAACATCCATCATCAGCAGAAGCAGCAGGCGCTGCTCACAGAGGGCCCGATTCCGCAGCGGATCATCTCCTTTGCACTCCCTCTGTTTCTGGGAAATCTGTTCCAGCAGCTTTATAATACGGCGGATTCCCTGATTGTCGGAAATTTTCTCGGAAGCGAAGCGCTTGCCGCCGTCAGCTCCTCCGGCAGTCTGATTTTTCTGATGGTCGGATTTTTTAACGGAATCGCTCTCGGCGCCGGCGTCGTCACCGCGCGCTATTTCGGTGCAAAGGATTACCAGACAACACAGAAATCCATTCACACGACCGTTACCTTTGGCATCATCTGCGGTCTTCTGCTGATGCTGCTCGGTATTTTTCTCGCCCCGCAGATTCTCATCTGGATGGGGACGCCAGAAAACGTGCTGCCGAATTCCGTGCTTTATTTCCGCGTATATTTCTGCGGCTCGCTTGCTTTTGTGCTCTACAATATTTTTGTCGGCATCATGCAGTCAGTCGGCGACAGCAGACGACCGCTGCTTTATCTGATTATTTCGTCCGTCACAAATATTCTTCTGGATCTGCTGTTTATCGCCGTGCTCGGCATGGGCGTCGGCTCCGCGGCGCTTGCCACCATTCTCTCGCAGTTTCTGAGCGCGGTGCTCTGCCTGCACCATCTGATGCATGCGCCCGAAGAGTACCGTATCTCTCTGAAAAAGCTGGGAATCGACCGGCAGATGCTGCGCCAGATTATCTCAAACGGTCTGCCATCCGGCATCCAGAATTCCATCATTTCCATCGCGAATGTGGTGGTGCAGTCCAATATCAACGCCTTCGGGCAGATGGCGATGGCAGGCTGCGGCTCCTACTCCAAAATAGAGGGATTCGGCTTTCTGCCGATTACCTGCTTCGCAATGGCGCTGACCACCTTTGTCAGCCAGAATCTGGGGGCAAAGAAATATGACCGCGCAAAGAAGGGCGCCTATTTCGGCATCGCCTGTTCCGTGATTCTCGCGGAGCTGGTCGGCATCACGATTTACCTGACCTCACCGGTGCTGATTTCGCTCTTTAATAAGGAAGAGCCGGTCATCGCCTACGGCGTCACGCAGGCGCACACCGTTACTCTGTTTTATTTTCTGCTCGCCTTCTCGCACTGCCTCGCGGGTATTCTGCGCGGCGCCGGAAAAGCGATCGTGCCGATGCTCGTCATGATGATATGCTGGTGCGTTATCCGCGTCACCTACATTACCGTCGCTGTGCGCCTCGTCCCGCAGATACAGACCGTATTCTGGGCATACCCGCTCACCTGGGCGCTCAGCTCCATCGTGTTCCTCATCTACTTTTTGAAAGCAGACTGGATACACGGCTTCGAAAAAAAGAAAGCCGGCTGATATAAGCCCGGCTTTCCTGATATATACGGCACAAAGGTCACTTTTCAACATATCATCTACAATTTGTATATGGAAAGCTACTTTGAAATCCGACGTCATATGTCTGTCCGCAGACGATAGGCAGATTTTGCAGATTTTGCGAGCATAGCGGCAGCAATTTTGTCCGACTATCTTCTATGGAGGCAAAATTGCTGCCAATAGGCGGCGCAGCAAAATCAAAAAATCAACGTGTCTGGGGACAGACATATGACAGACGGATTTTCAAAAAACTTCTATAACAAATTGGTCCAGAAACATGGAAAGCGACCTTTGTGCAAACCTCTCACTTTTATTTACGGCTTGCCTCGAAATCGCGGAAATCCTTCGCGCATTTTTTGAGCATTTCCCGGATGGGCAGATGATACGGGCAGCGGCCCTCGCATTCGCCGCATTCGATACATTCATCCGCCTTTACGTTCAGCGTCTGGTAGCGGCTGTACCCCCATTCAGCAAGACCATACCGCTGCAGATAGCCTGCAAACAGAAATACGTTGGAAATGCTGATACCGGCGCTGCAGGGCTGGCAATAATTGCAGCGGCGGCAGAAGTTTTCGCCAAGCTGCTCCCGCACGGACGCAATTTTTTCCGCGTCAGTCTTATCCAGCGGCTGTTCATTTTCCACCGCCTCCACATTCTGCTGTACCTCCTCCAGGCTGTACATGCCGGGTATCACAATGGTGACATCGGGATTGTCGCAGATATAGCGCAGCGCCAGCGTCGCGTCCTCAATCGCACCGCCCGCCAGCGGTTTCATGGCAATAAAACCGACGCCGCGCTCTGAACAGACTTTCATCAGCTCTTCGCCCTGCGATTCCACGATATTGTAGGGAAACATAATCGTCTCCACCCAGTCCAACGTCAGAGCGTGCTCAAATACCTGCAGCGAATGCGCCGTCAGACCGATATGCCCGATTTTTCCTGCCGCCTTTGCCTCCAGCAGCGCCTCCAGCGCACCGCCCTCGCCGGTAATCGTATCCATATCGCCCATTCCCGGATTGTGAAGCTGATAAAGGTCGATATAGTCTGTCCGGAAATTGTGCAGACTGGTTTCAATATCCTTCGCCATCGCTTCCTTTGTGCGCGCCATGCTCTTCGTCGCCAGCACAAATTTATCGCGGATGCCCTCCAGCGCTTCCCCGATAAGCTGCTCGCTTATTGTATAGCCGCGGGCACTGTCAATATAGTTTACGCCCTTTTCCATCAGCGCGCGCACCAGCTTTTTTACTTCCTGCGCATCGCTCTTCTGGATGGGGATTCCGCCAAGCCCCATCTTCGACACCTTTAAACCTGTCTTTCCAAGTGTTACGTATTTCATCTGTTGTCTCCTCCCTGTTTTTTCGCCGCCCGGCATCGTCATCTGTTCTCTCCGGCACACGCTTTTCTTTTATCCGCCGCCCGATCCGTGCGCGGCTTCTGTCCCGGAACCGTCGCCCGGACCATCGGCACATTCCCTCCGGATTTGCAGCTTCGCCTATTCCATCACCTTCAGCACGGTCGCCGAGAGCGGCGGCAGCGTCATGGTAATCTCTCCGCCGTGTACCTCATAAAACACGCTGTCCGTGTGATAGCCGTCCGCATCCGTCTGCATAATCTGGATAACATTGTCCTCGTCCCCGATTCCGATATCCAGCGTGCGAATCTGCTTCGTCATCGGCACTTCGCTGTTATTGAACACCATCATATAGCGTTCTTTTCCCAGAAATCTGCCGTAGCAGATATACTGATAATCTGTTGCCACAATCTTAATGGAGCCGCGCCTCAGCGCCCCGCTCTCCCGGTGGATACGAATCATTGCCCGGTGAAAAGCAATCAGCTCCTTATCCTCCTGTCCCCACGGATAGGTGCGCCGGTTGTCCGGATCCGTAAAGCCGCAGACGCCCGCCTCATCGCCATAATAAATCGTCGGCGCGCCCGGCCAGGTCATCTGCATGACTACCGCCTCGCGCATGACCGCCTTGTTAATATTCTGCTGCGCCGCCTCGCTTCCGAGCGCCGACACACGTCCGACCCTGTGGTTGGTCCGCGTAAGGAAACGGGAATGGTCGTGATTAGACAGCTCGTTCATCGCCACCTGCAGCGACGGTCCCAGAAAGCTCGCCATAAAATGTCCCATCGCCCACTCAAAGTGCATTCCGTTGCCCAACATATCCTGCCGGTATTCGTCGCTGTGCTTTTCCATGCCGGTAAAAAACCACGTCACCGGCTCCATAAACGCATCGTAATTCATAACGGTGTCCCACTCGTCGCCCTGCAGCCAGGAGCGCGCGTCGCCGTAATGCTCCGCCAGAATCAGCGCGTCCGGATTCGCCTCCCGGACAACCTCGCGGAATTCCTTCCAGAACTGGTGGTTATACTCGCTGGAAAAGCCAAGGTCCGCCGCCACATCCAGCCGCCAGCCATCCGCATTGTACGGCGGCGATACCCACTTTGCTGCAATCCGCAGGATATAGTCATGCAGCTTCTGTGAGTGCTCATACGTCAGCTTCGGCAGCGTATCGTGCCCCCACCAGCCGTCGTAGTCCCTGTTATAGGGCCAGTTTTCACTGTTAAACTTAAAAAAGCTGCGGTACGGGCTGTCGGCTGACACATAGGCTCCCTTTTCATAGCCGGGCTGGTCCTCGTATATGCACTCCCGGTCCAGCCACTTGTTAAACGAACCGCAATGATTGAATACGCCATCCAGGATAACGCGCATCCCGCGCCGGTGAATCTCCTCCACCAGCCGGATGAAAAGCTGGTTGCTCGCCTCCAGGTTCTCCTTATCCGTCACCCGCGTAATATAGCGCGTGGCGTGCCTGTTCTCGCAGTCGCCCTCCGGCAGCAGCTCTCCGGTATCCTTCACAATCTTTCCGTAATGCGGGTCCACGTAATCGTAATCCTGGATATCATATTTGTGATTGGACGGCGACACAAAAATCGGGTTTAAATAGATTACCTCCACGCCGAGCTCCTGCAGATAATCCAGCTTATCCATCACGCCCTGCAGATCGCCCCCGTAAAACTCGCGCACGCCCATGCTCGCCGGATATTTATTCCAGTCCGTCACCTTATTCGTGACGTCCCCGATATAGAAATATTCCCGGTCCTCCACGTCGTTTGACGGGTCCCCGTTGCAAAAGCGATCCACAAAAATCTGGTACATCACCGCACCCTTCGCCCAGTCGGGCGTACGAAAACCCGGCACCAGCATAAACTGGTATTCTCCGCGCACATCCCTGGAAACTCCCCGCTTATCATAATAACAGACCAGTCTCCCCGCCTGTACCTTAAAACAGTAGCGCAGAGGACGGATGCCGACCGGCACCTCAACCTTATAGTAATAAAAATATCCTTCTTCCCTGTCAAAGCTCATCGGCAGCGTCTCATCCTTCGTCTGCAGATACACTGCGTCAATATTGTCCCGCTTTGCGCGGAAACGGATGGTAACAGTATCTCCGGGCTCCGGTTCCATCGGTGTCACAAAATTTTCTGTCTCGTCGCTGAACAGAGCTGACGCGATAAACACCGGGCGCATTCCCAGTATATAAAGCTCTTTCTCATTCAGCAGCATCGTCTTGTCCCAAATCAATGTTCTTCTCCTTTTTGCCGAAATTACATACCTATTTTATAACATCCGCCGCCAAGATACAACCCGTAACGTAAAAAAGACAGCGGTTAAGCTGTCTTTTTTGGAGAAGGTATTTCTTCTTATGGGGTGTTGCAAAAACTATATAATGTATTGGGGGGTTTTACAATACGTAGTATAGCATGACTCCTCAAATAAGTCTACACAAACTTCACAAATTTTTCAGTTTGTTTTTGTGAATATTACACAAAAAGCGCCTCAAATTCCTCCTGGCCAATCTTTTCCTTCTCAATCAGAAGCTTTGCGCAGGCATGAAGCACCTCGATGTGCTCCTTAATGATATCGGTCGCCTTCGCATGCGCCTCGTCAATCAGGCGTTTTACTTCCTCATCAATGGTCGCCGCCACGCTCTCGCTGAAGCCGCGCGACTGCGCCAGGTCACGTCCGATGAATACCTCGTTCTCGTCGTTGCCGTAGTCAATCAGACCTACCCTGTCAGACATGCCGTAGCGCGTCACCATCGCCTTGGCGAGGTGCGTCGCCTGCCGGATATCCTGCGATGCCCCGGTGGTAACGTCCCCGATAATCAGCTCCTCCGCCACGCGGCCGCCCAGGTCCACCACCAGCGTATCCATCATCTTTCCTTTGGTCATGAACATTTCATCCTTCTCCGGCAGCGGCATCGTATAGCCCGCGGCGCCCATACCGGTGGGGATAATGGATACCGTGTGCACCGGCCCCACGTTCGGCAGCAGATGAAACAGGAGCGCGTGCCCCGCCTCGTGGTACGCCGTGATGCGCTTCTCCGATTCCGATATCACGCGGCTCTTTTTCTCGGCGCCGATACCCACCTTGATAAACGCCTGCTGGATATCCTCCTGCATGATGTAGGCGCGGCTTTTCTTCGCCGCATAGATTGCCGACTCATTCAGCAGGTTTTCCAGGTCCGCGCCGGTAAAGCCCGCCGTCGTGCGCGCAATATCCGCCAGATTTACATCGTCACCGAGCGGTTTTCCCTTGGCGTGCACCCTGAGGATTTCCTCTCTTCCCTTAATATCCGGCTTTCCGACGCCGATTTTCCGGTCGAAACGCCCCGGACGCAGGATTGCCGGGTCGAGAATATCCACCCGGTTGGTCGCCGCCATCACGATGATTCCCTGGTTTACTCCAAAACCGTCCATTTCCACAAGGAGCTGGTTCAGGGTCTGCTCCCGCTCGTCGTGACCGCCGCCCATACCGGTGCCTCTGCGGCGTGCTACCGCGTCAATCTCATCGATAAATACGATGCAGGGCGCATTCTGCTTCGCCTCCGCAAACAGGTCGCGCACACGCGATGCGCCGACACCGACAAACATTTCCACAAAGTCGGAACCGGATATGCTGAAGAACGGAACGCCCGCCTCCCCCGCCACCGCCTTTGCAAGCAGCGTTTTACCGGTACCCGGAGAACCGACAAGAATCACGCCCTTGGGGATGCGCGCCCCCATCTTCGTGTATTTCTGCGGATCCTTCAGAAAATCCACCAGCTCCTGCAGGTCCTCTTTTTCCTCCTGCAGACCGGCGACATCCTTAAACGTCACCTTTCTGGC
The DNA here is from genome assembly GCF_025148285.1 of Marvinbryantia formatexigens DSM 14469. Classification (NCBI taxonomy): domain Bacteria; kingdom Bacillati; phylum Bacillota; class Clostridia; order Lachnospirales; family Lachnospiraceae; genus Marvinbryantia; species Marvinbryantia formatexigens. Next base: position 651,130 of record NZ_CP102268.1, read on the forward strand.
ATCCGGCATAATCAGCGTGGCGCGGCTTTTGCCGAAATTCATCATCTTATTGCCGCCGCCCGACTGCCGGTTCATCATGATAATAAATACCACCATAATGATCCCCATCATCAGCACCGGAATGAGGCTCGTCAGGAACGAGCTGTCCGTCGGCACATCGTAGGTCTCATAAGATATGTTATATTCGCGGAGCAGCTTCTCCGCCTCTTTTACATCCGTCACATATACCTGCTGCAGGCTGCCGTCCCTCATGGTCAGAACGACCTCTCCGGTCGGCACCTCACTGTTCTGGCGGAGGTCCGCCGCCGCAATGGTGCCATCCTCCAGCGCCTGCACAAAGTCATTGTAGGTGCATTTTTCCTCCATTGTCACTCCGCTGCGCATACCGAATAAAACCAGCACGACAAGCACCAGAGCAATAAAATAAACGCCAATATTTCTTGTACTTCTGTTCAAAAGTAGTCTCCTTTCCAGTCATTCTTTTTCCGCGGACCGTAAGCTTTCTTTACAGCTCCACCACGCCCACATACGGCAGGTTGCGGTAGCGCTGCGCATAGTCCAGCCCGTAGCCCACGACAAATTTATCCTCAATCTCAAAGCCGGTGTAATCCACCTTTACCTGCTTTACCCGGCGGTCCGGCTTGTCAAGCAGCGTGCAGAGCGCCAGGCTCGCCGGTTTGCGCGCTTCCAGGATCTCCAGCAGGTAGCTTAATGTCCTGCCCGAATCGATGATATCCTCGATGACGATTACATGCCTTCCCTCCAGCGGTTCGTCCAGGTCCTTGACGATCTTTACCACGCCGCTCGATTTGGTGCCGGAGCCGTAGCTGCTGCAGGACATAAAGTCCAGCGTCACCGGAACCGTGATTCTCTTTGCCAGCTCGCAGGTAAAGAAAATGCTGCCCTTCAGCACGCAAATCAGATGTACAGATTTTCCCTCATAATCTGCACTGATTTTTCTGCCAAGCTCCTCAATTTTCCTGTCAACTTCTTCCTCCGGAATCAATACACTGATTTTCTCCGCCATAATTTTCTCCAATCCTCCGTATCTCTAAAATCCTCTTTGTCTCCGGTGATACCCTGTACGCTTCGCTGACGCGGTGTCCAATCACCCACAGTATCTCACTTCCCTGTGCGAGAAGCAGGATATGATTCCGCTGTCCAGCCGGTATTTTCTCTTCGATGAGGTATTCTTTCAATTTCTTTTTTCCGCCCTGCCGGTTGATGACGATATAGTCCCCCGGTCTGCGTGTGCGGATAAAAAGATTATTGCCTATTCTATCACAATCCAGCCGTTTCGTATATGTATTTTGAAAAATATTTTTATTTTCATTCGAAAAAATCCGGAATTCGAAGGTTCCCTCCGGTGTCTCACAGCTTCCCGGAACCTCTGCGTGCACCGAAAACGGAAGCTCCTGCCCTTTTTCGTCCGCCTTTTTTAGCAGCAGCTTATCGAAGCTGCGCACCGCCTGCCAGCCGCCGGGAAGCATGGTCTGCCGCCCTGACTGCCCCCCGGCAAGCTTCTTTATGTCCGCGATATGTCTGCGGCTGATATCCTTCAGCGGACAGCCCGCCCGCCGGAGGCTTTCGCGCAGCACATATTCCTGCAGAAGAGACGGCTTCTCCTTCAGGGCGGATACCGTTATCTGCACCGTTCCCTCCCCGAAATCCGCCAGCTCCTCCAGACATTTCTGCGTCTCCTGCTCCATATACGCCTGCACCCGCTGCAGCTCCTCCGCCAGCGCGGCGATGTGCTCCCGTCCAGCACTGTTAATCTGCTCCTCCAGAAGCGGCAGAATCTGGTGACGGATGCGGTTGCGCGCATAATCCGTTTCCTGGTTGGTGGCGTCCGTGCGCCAGGTCTGCGAGTGCCCGCGCAGATACTCCTCTATCTCCGCGCGGCTGCATGAGAGCAGCGGACGGATAACCGCGCCGCGCACCGGACGGATGCCGCCGGCGCCCGTCAGCCCGCTGCCGCGCGCGATCTGGAAGAGCACCGTCTCCGCCTGGTCATCCCGGTTGTGCGCTACCGCAATTTTATCCGCGCCCGTCTCCTGCCGGATGCGCTCAAACGCCTCGTAACGCGCCCGGCGCCCGGCTTCCTCCACCGAAAGCTTCTCCCGGCGCGCCAGCTCCGGCACGCAGACCTGCACGAGCCGGTATTCTATTGTATGCTCCCGGCAGATTTTCTCCACAAATGCGGCGTCCTCCAGGCTCTCCTGCCCGCGCACGCCGTGCTCCACATGTACCGCGAGGATGGAAAACGGCACCCGCTTCCGGTATTCCATCAATACAAAAAGCAGGCACAGAGAATCCGCGCCTCCCGATACGCCCGCGATTACCTTGTCTCCCGCCTCAATCATGCGGTATTTTTCCATATAGGCAAATGCCTTCTGCATACGTATCTCTCCTCATTTTTTCCAGAAACCGCCCGCAAGGATGGTCATGTCGTCCTTCGCCCCGTCCTGCGCAAAGGACAGCACCTGCTCCATCAGAATATCGGCAAATTCCGCCGGATTGTCAGAATCAATCTGCAGGATAAGGTATTTCATCAGCTCCTCCTGCTCTTCCTGCGGCAGCGCGTCCAGCACGCCGTCCGACACCATCACGATCAAATCGCCGTGCTCCAGCCGCTTGCGCGATCGCTCAAAATCCACCTCCTGGAATACCCCGACCGGCAGGCTTGTGGAGGTGACCGCTTCCACCCAGCCGGCGCGCCGGATAAAGGTGGTTGCCGCGCCAATCTTTAAAAATTCGCATTCTCCGCTGTAGAGATTGATTCCGCAGATGTCCAGCGTGGAAAACCGCTGCATTCCCCGCTGCAGTACCATCGCGGAATTAATCATCCGCACCGCCGTCTCCGCAGTAAATCCTGCACCCATAAACTGCTCCAGAAGCTCGATAACCGTCTGGCTCTCCCTGTTTGCCCGCACGCCGCTGCCCATGCCATCCGAAATTCCCAGGATCACCTGCCCGTGGCTGCCGGTCAGCACCGAGAAATTGTCTCCGCACGCCGCCTCCCCCGCACAGGTCCTTCTCGCAGAACCGGTGAGCATGTAATAGCCTGTCTCTTCCACAAAATGAATGGTGGCGGGCTCCGCACCCAGGGTGAGCCGGCTGTTCCGCTCCGGAACCAGCGGACGGCTGCAGGCTTTTGAGAGGGTATCGGCGATTGCTTTCACTGAAACACAGTGCCTGCGCGGCGTTTTTGCCGTCAGGACGACCTCCGGCGGTCCCCAGTTATTTTTTACGATGCGCAGGCTCTGCACCCGCACGTTCTGCAGCCGCAGCTTTGTCTTTACCCTGTGCTCCAGCTCGCTGTCGGCGTCGGACGCCTCGTAGACTGTGCAGGCGATCTCCTGTATGATCTGCGCCGTCTCGGAGAGCTGTCTCGCCACCGCCGCACGGTTTTCCAGCATCCGGTTGCTCCACATCAGATTGATGCGCGCCTGGCAGAAGCTCCCCCGCAGCTCCTCCGCAAAAGAATAGCCCTTCACGCAGTGACGTGCGAAGCGCTCCTCCGCCGCCAGGCAGACGCCGCTCTCCGCTCCGTCCTCCGCCACCGCCGACAGCAGATCATAGACAAGGCGCGCCGTCTTTTCCCCGTTTTCCTTCCAGCATACGGCATACCTTCCGCAGGTGCGGCAGACCCTTCCCTTCACCGTATCATAGATTTCCTCCAGATCCTCCCCGCTCAGCTCTTCTTTCTTCGATGGAAGATACTGAAAAACCTCCGCAAGACGCTGGAACGATTCCGCGCAGCGCTCAATCCTTCCCTTTTCCGATACTCTCTCCCACTCTTCCATCCTTATGCCTCCCGCTTCAAACTCCCGCACGCCTGCAGTCCCACCTCCAAGTATACACAGGATCGCGCGCATAATTTGTCAAACGGGGAGAGAAAACTTAATTTTTTTATGCAGCCTCTTCATCCGGCGACCGAAGGCAGATTTATGTAACAGCTCAGACAGCTCTTTGTGCCCGCTGCGACGCGCAGCTAGTCCTGTGGGCAAAGACCGTAAGAAAATGATACGGGAATTCGACAGCAAAAGCGCCGCACCATTTGTGCAGCGCCCTTTTACGCTTATGTATATCAGGAGAACAGCGGCTTTAATGCTTCTGCCAGTCTGTCCTTCTGCGCCTGCGCCTCTGCAAGGTCTTTGCCAAGCGTAGTGAAGTAGGTCTTTATCTTCGGTTCTGTGCCGGACGGGCGGACTACCACGGTCGCGCCGCCTTCCAGCGCGTAAATCAGCACGTTTGCTGCCGGAAGTCCCGTCTCCTCCGGTTTCTTGTAGTCTGTCACCTTTGTCACCTTATAGCCTGCAATGTCCGCCGGCGGATTGTCCCGCAGCTCCTGCATGATGCCCGCCATCTTATCCATACCGGTAAGCCCCGGAAACTCGAAGCTGTCCACCTTGTTCAGATAGCGTCCGTATTCTTTATAGATTTCTTCCATGCGCTCCTTCAGCGAGCTGCCGATACTTCTGTAGTACGCCGCCATTTCGCAGATGAGCATAGAGCCGATTACCGCATCCTTGTCGCGCACATACGGACCTGCCAGATATCCGTAGCTCTCCTCAAAGCCGAAGATGAAGCGGTCTACCTCGCCTGCCGCCTCCAGCCCTGCTATCTGGTCGCCGATCCACTTAAAGCCTGTCAGAACGTTGCGCATTTCCACACCGTAATGCTCCGCCACTGCATCCGCCAGCGGGGTGGATACGATGGATTTCACCGCTACCGCCTTCTCCGGCATCGTGCCCTTTTCGATACGTCCTGCGCAGATGTAATCCAGCAGAAGAACGCCCATTTCGTTGCCGCTTACCAGCTCATAGGAGCCGTCCGGGCACTTCATGGCGATGCCCACACGGTCCGCATCCGGGTCGGTAGCCAGCATCAGGTCCGCGCCGGTCTCTTTTGCCAGCTCCAGACCTTTCTCCAGCGCCGCAAAAATCTCCGGGTTCGGATAGCTACAGGTGGTGAAGTAGCCGTTCGGATACTCCTGCTCCGGAACGATGGTGATGTCTGTGATGCCGATGTCCTTGAGCACCTGTGTGACAGGAACCAGACCGGAGCCGTTCAGCGGGCTGTACACCAGCTTCAGACCGGCAGTTCTGCACAGACCCGGACGCACCTGACGGGATTCGATTGCCTCATAGAACGCCTTCTTGCAGTCGTCGCACACAAAGCGAATCATGCCGTTTTCCACGCCCTCCGCGAAGGATATGTATTTTGCGCCGTCCAGCACGTCTGTTTTCTGGATTTCTTCGTAAACGATCGCCGCCGCGTCGTCTGTCATCTGACAGCCGTCCGGACCGTATGCCTTGTAGCCATTGTATTTTGCCGGGTTGTGGGACGCCGTCACCATGATACCCGCATTGCACTCATAGTAGCGGGTAGCGAAGGAGAGCGCCGGTACCGGCATCAGCGCGTCGTATATCCGCACCTTAATGCCGTTTGCAGCCAGCACGCCTGCCGCTGTCTTTGCAAATACATCGCTCTTTAAGCGGCTGTCGTAACTGATTGCCACAAGCTGATTGCCTCCCTGTGTCTTTACCCAGTTCGCCAGCCCCTGTGTCGCCTGACGCACTACATAAATATTCATACGGTTTGTGCCTGCTCCGAGCACGCCGCGCAGTCCCGCGGTGCCGAATTTCAGCGCTACCGCAAATCTGTCCTTGATTTCATCGTCGTTTCCTTCAATTTTTGCCAGTTCCGGTCTTAAATCTGCATCCTCCAAATCTGCAGCAAGCCAGCGTTTGTAATCTTCCTGATACATTTTTCCCACTCCTGATTATTATTTTGAATCGTTTTGTACAAAATGACAAAATCTTAATTATAATATATCGCTTTTCTGTGCATCTGTCAATGAAAAGAAGTGCGCAGCGGGCGTGTTTTGCGACATAAATAGTACGTCTGCATGTGATAAACAGATGTCCGTTTGCATATGGATTTTCCGTGGAATCTGCCGCTGTATGCCTGCCCGCAGACACGTCGATTTCCTCGCAGCCCCGCCAGATAATCAACTGTACTGCAAAAATAGCAGCAAAAAGCCCCGGCATCTGCCAGGGCTGATAAGTAGCGGAAGGGAGATTTGAACTCTCGACACCACGGGTATGAACCGTGTGCTCTAGCCAACTGAGCTATTCCGCCGCAACACGATTATTATAGCGGTTTTCCTTCTGCTTGTCAACTGCTTTTTTCAATTAATTATATGAAATATTCATGCCTGCATAAGAACCCGGCGGCCGGGCCGCTGCCCTGTCTGGCACGGCTCCGTCAGTCGTCTGAGCGGAACAGGATTTCATCCTCTCCGACCATGCCAAGCTTCTGTCTGGCAACTTCTCCGGCATATTCCGGCGTTTTGACATATTCTTTTAATTCTTCTATTTCTTCCGCCCGTTCGCTCTCTTCGGCAATCTCTGCATTCAGCTCTTCGATGCGCGCTTCATAACCGGCGTTTTTTTCCCGGAGACGGCTGCTCTGCGTAAACACGACGCACATCAGTACGACTACCACCGCCGAAATGCAGATCATTTCCCTGCGGTTGCTCCCTCTGCGTTTTTTTCTTTTTTTCATAGACTGGATTCTCCTGTTAAAAGACTTCTATCTTCCGTGCACTGACATTTTACCTCTTTTTCTTATCTTTTTCAACAGTTTTGTCCATATCTTCCGAAAAAAAACCTCTGCCAGATACTGGAACCATACGCCAAGGAGAATTCCCACGAATGCATACCCCCGCAGCGCGCCGTTATTTTTTTCAAATATCATACCGAATATAATAAAGGATACCGCCAGCCAGTAAAACAGATCCTCGATACTGACCGCCACAATATGATGAGGAACCACTTTCCGGAAAATCCGGAACAAATCGTATGCCCAGACAAGAAATACGCCTGTCAGGATGCTGACGAAGAAAAACAACGCCTCCTGCTGCACGACCGCGCTCATATCAGCGGAGCAGCCTGCTCATCAGGCTTCCTTCCTGTTTCTTTTTATGCCCGCGCTCGGAATAGACCATGCTGTCGATTTTTCCTTCCAGATCCGCCTCCCCCAGCTCCAGCGTCAGCCGGCTGATATGCAAATTTTTCCCCTTAATCGTAAGAAGTCCCATTTCCGTATCCAGCACGATTTCATTCTCATCAAATGACAGCACATCGGATATGCCGCTGACTGTCCCTGTTTTCCTCCCAATGAGCACAAGCTTGTGCGCACGCTGCATCTGCTTTTCTTCCATTGCATTCTCCGGCGTCGTCCTCAATTCTATATATATGCGCCGCCTTGGCTTTTATGCGTTGCAGTTTAAGCGCGCTTTTTTCGCGAAAGGTCTGCACCCGTTCTCTGCCTGGCCGCCTCAGGCAGCCGCGCATCTGCTGCTTACAGATACCGGTACATCTCCTGCGCTTCCTCCTTGCGCACTGTCTCCTGAACATTGAGCACTTCCACCTTCACGCTCTTCGTGCCAAACTGGATCTCTATAATATCGCCCTCTTTTATATTGACAGAAGCTTTCGCCGTCCTGCCGTTTACCAGTACGCGCCCGGCGTCGCACGCCTCGTTTGCAACCGTCCGCCGCTTAATCAGGCGGGAAACCTTTAAAAACTTATCTAATCTCATTTCTGTCTCCCTGACGTCTTTGTCACGCCGGGACAGCTTTTCTGCGTAATGAAAGTGATGCAGGATAGGCATACACGCCATAAAACTGCCATATTTCCGGCGTCATAAAAAATAGCGAGGCCGGACAGCCCCGCAAATTCCATTCTCTGTTCTTAGTTGTTCACTGCATCCTTCAGCGCCTTGCCTGCTTTAAACTTCGGAGTTTTGGATGCCTGAATGCTCATTGACTCACCAGTCTGCGGATTTCTTCCTTCTCTTGCTGCTCTCTCAGATACCTCAAATGTACCGAAGCCCACCAGCTGGACTTTCTCACCTTTTTTCAGTTCAGCAGTTACTACATCTGTAAATGCCTTTACAGCTAACTCCGCATCTTTTTTGGATAACTCAGTCTCTTTTGCGATAGCTGCGATTAATTCTGTTTTGTTCATGGAAAATTTCCTCCTCTAGATTTTCTCCTGCTCTGCCTTCCGGCACTCGTCAGATTTATCAGTCTTGTACGCCTCCGCGTGCATTACTATTAACCTTTATATACCGTAACCCTTTTTTTGTCAAGACCTTTCCTTTAAAACCCCGAAGCTGTTTTCTAGTTACTGTGAGCGGTAACGTTTTCCAGATGCCGTATCATATCCTTCTGCGCCCGCTCCAGCGCCCGACGCTTTGCCTCCTCCACCTCAGGCGGAATATGCGCCTTTTCTGCGCGTTTTATCGCGTCCCAGTCTGGCAGCTCTTTGTTTTCCGTAAAAACATGCGGGTGACGGCGGATCATTTTTTCGCACGCCGCCTGCAGGACATCACTGATGTCAAACAGCCCCTCCTCCGCGGCAATCTGGCTCTGCAGCACGACCTGCAGCAGCATGTCCCCAAGCTCCTCGCACAGGTTGCTGTCATCGCCCGTTTCCCGCCACACATCTATGGCGGCAAGCGCCTCCACCGTTTCATTTATCATGCACGGCTTCAGACTCTCATGCGTCTGCGCGCGGTCCCACGGACAGCCGTCCGGGGCGCGCAGCTTTTTTATGATTTCCACATAATCTTCAAAGCTGTATTTCATATTCTTTTCACCTGTCCTGTTCTTGCGCCAGCTCACTCTATTGTTTTTAGAAACGCGTTCCGGCGGTTCTGCTGGCTGATTAAAGCCTCCAGCTTTTCCCGGTTCTTTTCCGGCACCCATGCTTTTTTCCGGTTGTAATACTGATTGGCAAGCTTCCAGAATTTTTCCGGATACAAAAGCCGGATATAGAGGTAATCACGCTGCTGCTTTCCCATCGTCCTTTCCCGGTCATAGCTGTCCAGAATCCGGTATCCATTATTCTGCTGCCATTCCTGTTTTTCCATAATCTTGCGCATAAACTGGTAGAGGTCCGTCTCCTGGACGTCATACCGGCACTTGTCAAAGTTTCCGACAAATATCTGGTTTCTGCCGGGGAACCAGACATTGTGCTGGTTGAAATTTCCGTGGCAGAGTGCGCCGCGCCGGCACATTTCCTCCCGCAGGGCGGCATATCCGGAGCCGCGAAGCTGCTCCAGCGCCTCCTGTGCCTGTTCGTAAAACATGCGGAAGCAATTTAAGAACAGAATCTCAAATCCATTCTTCTGCTTCCGCTTCCGGATGAAAGCATAGACCTTGCGCAGCTCCCGGTTGTGGCGCAGAAACTCTTCCTGCAGGTCCTCCCCGACATAATTTCCGTCGTCTGACTCCGGCTCCGGAGGCAGGTACATCATCCGGTGAAGCTGCGCCAGACGCCTTGCCGTCTGCTCGACATCCGCCATGCTTTTTGTATCGCACTCGCGCCCCTCATACCAGTCCTTGAGGATGCAGGCTTCCTCCTCGCGGTCCGTCGTCAGGAGCTTTCCTTCTCTGTTTTCCATCGCTATATCAGCATAAAGATACCCCTTCTGCCGCATGGCTTCCAGCACGCGGTTGACAAATACCATTTTCTTCTCGGAGCTGCCGCAGCCCGCCAGCAGCTTCTTTCCCAGATTCGTCTCGCAGATATAGGAGCCTCGTCCTCTCCTTGTGCTGATGACCTCGATTTCATACTGTTCCAATACCTTCAGGCTTTTTTCGTTCACGCATAACCCTCCCCTATATCATTCCTTCTATCGTATGCCGGAAGGGGACAGATTATGTTTTAAAAGCCATGTAAAAAATTCCGCGCGCGTTTACCGCCGTCCGCCCACGTAAGTATCCATCAGATATTCTCTGGTATTGTGCTGCGGCTCGTCAAGGACATCCTCCAGCATCCGCTCCAGGATTTCCCCGATTTCCTTTCCGGGAGCAATGCCTGCGCCAATCAGGTCCCTGCCGCTGACGGCAAGCTCCTTCAGTGAGAGACATTCCTCCTTCTGTAAAATTTCCTCATAGATATCGTACATCTGCTCCAGCAGCAGAAGCTTCTCGGTCTTCCGGTAATCGCTCTGCGCCAGCACATCTGCGCCGCACACCTGCATCAGCGCCGGAAACAGCTCTTTGCCGCAGCGATACACCAGGCGGCGCACACTCCTCTCAGAGACGGCGCGTCCGCCGCTTCGCAGCTTCTCTGCCGTCCCGTCATTTAAAGGCGGCTTTGCGTCGTGCAGACGCACCAGCGCCTTTACTTTGCGAATCGTGTCGTTATCAAACTTCAGCCTGCGGAGCATCCTTCCCGCCAGCTCCTCGCTGATGGCGGGATGCCCGTAAAAATGGTCCACCCCGTCCTTTGTCGTCCGTGACGCCGGTTTTCCAAAGTCGTGACAGAGCACCGCCAGACGGATAATTCTGTCGGGTTCCGAATACTCCAGCGCCTTCAGGGTATGCTCGCCCACATTATAAATATGATGCTTATGATGCTGGGGCGTCTGCATCATGGCGTCAAATTCCGGGAGCACGACCGCCGTAATGCCAAGCTCATACGCTTTTCCCAGAATCTCCGGATGCGGCGACACAAGCAGACGGACCAGCTCTCCCTGAATCCGCTCCGCACTGATATTTTTTAAATTCCCCGCCATGTTCCGGGCGGCAGCCTGCGTTTCCTCCTCAATAGAAAAACCAAGCTGCGCGGAAAAACGCACAGCCCGCAGGATGCGCAGGGCATCCTCGCTGAAGCGCTCCTGCGCATTTCCCACGCAGCGGATGATTCCCTCCTGCAAATCGCGGATGCCTCCGAACACGTCAATCAGCCCCCGCGATTCGCTGTACGCCATCGCGTTGACCGTAAAATCCCGCCGCCGCAAATCCTCCGTCAGATTATCGGTAAAGCTGACCTCCTTCGGATGGCGGCTGTCGGCGTATTCCCCGTCGATGCGGTAGGTGGTGACCTCGTAGCCCGTTTTATCCAGCATGACCGTCACGGTTCCGTGCGCAATGCCCGTATCCACTGTCCGGTCGAACAGCGCCTTTACCTGCTGCGGTTTTGCGGAGGTGGTAATATCCCAGTCGTCCGGCTCTCTGCCGATAATGGAATCGCGCACACAGCCGCCGACCGCATACGCCTCAAAGCCCGCCTCCTCAAGTCTCCCGATAATATGCTTTACTTGTTCCGGTAAAATAATATTCATAAAACTCCCTTACTATCCCTGCGCCCAGAAGTATGCCAGCACGACCACGCCGAGAATGATACGGTACCAGCCAAATACCGTAAAGTCGTGCTTGCGGATATAGCCAAGCAGCAGCTTGATTACCGCGATGGACACAAGGAATGCCACGACCATGCCGACCAGAAGCAGCACCAGCTCCATCTGGGTGAACGAAAAGCCGAATTTTACAATCTTTAAAAGGCTCGCGCCCAGCATGACAGGCACCGCCAGGAAAAAGGTAAATTCCGCCGCCACGGTGCGGGAAACGCCAATCATAATCGCACCCAGAATCGTCGCACCGGAGCGCGAGGTTCCCGGAAATACTGCGGCTATCAACTGGAATGCTCCAATCCACAGCGCAACCGGATAGGTAATCTCCGCCACTGAGTTAATCTTTATTTTCATACCGCGGTTCTGCCGCTCAATCACGATAAACAGAATACCGAACACTATCAGTGCTACCGAAACGGTCTCGTAATTGTAAAACAGCTCGTTGAGCTTTTCATCAAAGAGGATTCCCACAACCGCCGCCGGTATACACGCGACCAGAATCTTAAACCACATGGAAAATGTGTCTTTTTTGATGAAGTATTTTTCTTTCAGCGAAAACGGCCAGAGCCGCTTAAAATAAAGCACGACAACCGCCAGAATCGCGCCGAGCTGGATGACCACCAGAAACATCTCCATAAACTCTTCTGATACATTCAGCTTTATGAATTCATCCAGCAGAATCATATGTCCGGTACTGCTGATTGGCAGCCACTCGGTAATCCCCTCTACAATGCCGAAAAGCACTGCCTTTAAAATTTCGATGATGTCCATAAATTTCCTCCTTATTTTTATGGCTGAATAGTTATATTATATTGCCCGGAAGATTAAAATACAAGTGAATTCTTTGTTAAGGCCGGGCGCGCCCGCCTCTCTTAGTATTCTTTTGCAATTTCTTCAATGCCGTACAGGCTCTTAAACTCCGCCAGGTCCTTCGCTCCTTTAATCAGCATGACCTCCTCGAATTTCCCGGTGCGCAAATCCTTAAACCCCGCCACGGTCTCCCCGGTGCAGATGCTGCAATGAAGCACCGGCTTCTGGTTCTGCCTGTCGTATTCTTTTTTGACCGCCTTTTTCCTTCCAAACATATTCCTTCCAACCTCCCCTTTTCCGGATTCGCTGCTGAAAATAAATCCCGGATATGTTTCATTATAGCATCGCTTCCATTTCCGGACAAGAGTCAAATGCCAGTGCAGGCACGGCACCTGGCTTGGAATAAAAGTGTGCTTCGGCGCATTGTCCGAATCTGACTGCCGCAAAATGCACCTTCCAGTTTCTTGTTTTGCAGGGAATAAAAAATATTTATCGAAAAAAACGGGACCATCCACTGTTCTGAAGCATCTAATCAGTGTAAGATAAAAATGCCGGCCGGCAGAAAGGAACCAGATTAATATGAAGAAAGAACAGCTTGGAGAACTGATTCTGGCAGCTTCCGACACGATGTATCATATTGCAAAGTCGCTTTTGTATGAGGATGCCGACTGTGCGGACGCCATCCAGGAAGCCATCGTGAAGGCGTTTTCCAAATATCACACTTTAAAAAATGATGCTTATGCAAAGACCTGGCTGATACGTATCTTAATCAATGAATGCTACCGCATTCTGCGCCGGAAAAGCCGTACCGTTCCGATGGAGATGCCGCTTCAGGACCAGCCATCTACACCGGCGACGGATTATTCTGAGCTTTATGAGGCACTCTCCGCCCTGCCGGATGATATGCGGCTCACCGTCGCACTTTATTATCTGGAGGGCTACAGCGTCCGAGAGACCGCAGCGCTGCTGAAGGTTTCCGAAAGTGCTATAAAAAACCGTCTGTCCCGTGCACGCGCAAAACTGCGCCGGACATTGGATGAAAGGGAGGACTAAGCTTATGCAATCTGATAATCTGAGACAGAAATTAAAACAGGATTTTCCGCAAATGCCGCCGGAAATCCACAACATAATCGGACAGGAAGTAAACCGGCAGCTTACTTCCTCACCGCGCCGCAGCAGCGCAAAACAGAGACTACTGTTTTTCATCCTCGCCGCAGCGCTGCTGCTCGGAACTGTTGCCTTTGCTGGGCTGCAGTTTTACCAACTCTATGTAGAAAATGAGGGTACCTATGGAAGAAAAATCCACGTCGAAGGGAATGTCGGAAGAGACGAAGCGGATAGCTCTGAGGCATCTGATACAACTAATTCCGGAGCGGCTGGCACAAGCGATGCTGGACGGACCGATACGAATGGTTCCGGAGCAACTGATACGGATGGCGCTCGCAGCTGGCTGCAGTTTCATTATATTCCGGAAGGCATGGGACTGGATTACAATGGATTTAAGCTGCATTTTGCAGATTCTTCCTGGGCAATTTCTGTTTTTCAGATCCCGCTGGAAGCAGATACTTCCACCGAAAGTCTTGTCCTGTCGGAAAACTATGTTACATTCAGCGAAGAGCTGGAAATCGGAAATCATCAAGCTGTCTATCTGACGCTTCAGAATACCTCTGACACTCCCACCGGTCTGTCAGAAAACAGCGCACCGGGCGCGCGCCAGAAGATTTATATGCTGTGCCCGGAAGCAGAAACAGTTCTGGAGGCGGTTGCCTCCCCGGAGGTTTCAAAGGATGAGCTTATAAAAGTACTGGAAAATATTGAGCTGACTGCAACGCACAAAAGCCCCGCTGACCAGAATACAGCGGATGAAACCGGCATTTCTCTCATAGAAGCCGCAGTAAATCTGTTTAAAGCTTTGCTGCCGGAGCCAGAGAGCAAAGATTCCCCGGTTCAGACATCCTTTACCGCAGAAGAAATAGCGCAGATGCCTTCCACCGGAGAACCTGTTTCCGTTCCCTGCGGAGCAGATACGGCAAACAGGCAAAATGATGTAACAAATGATATTACCGCAGAGGTAATACGCGTACAGGTTGCCGATGACCTCAGCTTATTAGAGGTTCCTGCATACATTCCCTCCTGGTGGTCGGATGTCACCGATGAAAACGGAAAGCTGAAGCCAAATGAAATCAGCTACATCAGACGCGGCGACGGCGTCCGGACTCTGGATGAAGTTCTTAAAACAGAATTTATCCCACAAAAGCTGGTTTTTGTAACCGTCGCTTACACCAATACCGGCTCTGAAACGCTGAAAAATATCTGTTTCTTTATTACGCCCTGCGCTATTGCAGAGAAAAACGGCAGTTATTCCCTGTATACAGATTCCACCGAGCTGCGCAGTGATTTATATAATCATCGCGCCACTCCGGGCAATACGGCAACGGAAAACTCTGGCGGACAGAATGATGCGGCAGCGGGAAACTCCGGCGGGCTCACCTGCGATTACAGTCATTTCACCGGTGCCGCCAGCTTCTCAATGCCCTACTTTGCCCCGCATGGTGGAACCCAGCGGCATGGCGGCAATTATATTACCGAACTGAAGCCACAGGAAACCATTTTCATCCATGCCGCCGCCATCATCAATGCTGATGAGCTGCCATATCTTTTTCTGAATCTGAATGCCGTCACCGGCAACGACTACTACGAAACATTTTCGCAGCGGTATGTGGATATCCGAAGCGATATATCTTTTTCGCAATAACAGCGATAAAAGCAGGCAAACCTTTCCCGTTTGCCTGCTATTCACTTATCTGTGAGGTAAAATAAATTCAGATTGGTACATGGAAAATATCGCCAGACGGGAAATCAAATACCCCGCTGCAAGCAACGGGGTATTTGACCCTCGCGGCATTCGCCAAATGCTCGTGCAAGCACGGCACTTGGCTCATTGCTCGCGGGAATAAAAATTATCCGGTATGAGATGGTGTTTCGTGAGAAAAATATATGGTAGATATGAGATAAATTGGAAAAGCGCAGACACTCCGGCTATGAATTATCATGATTCACAGCCGGGTTTGTGACATCTTTACAGTTCAAAAAGATAAATAAACAATCATTTTCCATTAACAGCTCCCGCTCATTTTATTCTGTTTTTTCTCTGAGCTACCGCTGTTCTCCAGCTCATCATTTTTTAAAGCCATCATCTGAGCCAGTTTTCTCAACCGGTTATTCATTCTGGAAAGGGCTACCGTGAGAGAAAAGATAATAACAATGGATAATAAAAATCCCACAAAGAAAATCATATTCATCGGAGACTGGATTCCCAGAATTTTCGCAATAGAATCCATCAGGCTCGGACGGATAATTATAATCAGCAGGACGATATCGCACACTATCCAGACCAGCACGTATTTCAGCTCCAATGACCTTTTTCTGACCATATTCAGTATCGCAGCAAGCCCTATCAGCAAAATAATTCCTATAATAATCTGTGCTCTCAGTGTCATGTCTTCACCTCATTTAATTATATCAGCGTAACCGTTCAATCAAAATCGCCAGGCTTACCTTTATCATATAGTAAGCAGATTTTCCAGGAGAAATAGAAGATACTCCAGCCAGGCGTTCCCGCATAATTACCGGTACTTCCTTTACTTTATATTTATGTCTCAGCAATCTTGCCGCTGTCTCTGGTTCCGGATAGTCTTTGGGATAATCCTTAATAAACAGCTCCATCACTCTCCGGTTGCACATCCGCATACCCGAAGTAGCATCCGTTATTTTCGTTCCAAACAATACTTTCAACAAAAAAGCAAAAAAACGGATTCCGAATCTACGCAGAGTCGAAGACTGAAACCCTTCATTATCAATAAAACGCGAGCCGATTACCATATCAAGATTTTCTTTTTCCAGAGTATCAGCCATCATCTGCAAAAATCTGGCATCATGCTGACCATCCCCGTCAAATTGTACCGCCACGTCATACCCGTTTTGAAACGCATACAGATATCCAGTCTGCACAGCTCCGCCAATTCCAAGATTAATCGGCAGATCCAGCACATGAATTCCGTGGTTTCTGCACAGCCCCAGGGTATTGTCCTTTGAGCAGTCATTGACAACTAAATAGTCGAAACCCGGTGCATTATTTTTTATATCTTCTATTGTCTCTAATATACTTCCCTGCTCATTGTAAGCAGGAATGATAACAAGCTTTTTCATTATCCTGTGTACTCCCTATCGTGAGACTCATTCTGATTTTCTCCATTATAACGTATAAGAACCGGTAAAGCAAGCCACCCTGCTGCATTCTTTTATAGTTGATTGGAATCCTGACCCTTTGCATAAAACTTCAGAATCAATTTTGCAACTGTTTCCGGCCAGAATTTGCAAAACATCTGGTATTCTTCATCCGAACGTTTATTATCTCCAATAATTGCCGATGTCTCCGAATCCTCATGAATACGATGCCCCATCAGCATTTGCGGAGAATACACAAACTCTCCCGGCAGCTTCGATAATGTCTCCCATGCTTCCCAGTCCTCACAAGCGCGAAAACCATTTTTGAAAATTACCTCCGGAAGATGCTCCGTTACAAACATCACCGACGGACAGCAGATTGGAGAACCCAACGATAAAATACGCCGCCGTACCCACCGCGATTTCCAGAAAATACGTATGCAGAGAGGAAGAAGCATGATTCTTTTAATGGTCAGCAGGCGGTTTTTTACCACTGGTTTTCCTTCTCTGATTTCATAATAATTGCTGAAAAATATGAGCGGCTTTTTAGCATCCTGGCACATACGCAGTGCTGTCGCCAGATAGTCTTTATGGTACACATCATCCTGATGTGCAATAGTAATATATTTTGTTTTTGCACAGGCATAGCCAAAATTCCAGTCCTGCGTAATTCCTCCTTCTCCCGTATTTATATAATACGGTAAATGATATTTCGCAGCCAGATTTTCAATATAACTGTTCGGAGTCGACGTTACAACTATAATATTGCTCTTTACAGTCTGTTTTTTCAGAGAAAGAATGCATTCCTCCAGATAAGGACTCTCCTTATAGGCACAGATCACAAACGAGTGATTCACACTTTCCATATTCTTTTTGTACTCAACTTTACTATTCACGCTGTCCAATCCTCTTTTATTCTGTTTCTTCCTTATTAAGATACCTGACGAAATATGCCACGGATATAGCCGACGTAATGATGCAGATAATCAGTGTCGTTACAGCCGCTCCAACAGCCCCCATCAGATGAATCAAAACCCAGTTACTGATAATATTTAAAACTGACTCACCAAGTCCAAGCCAGACATTGAACTGCAATTTTCTTTGTGTAACAAGAAGATTTCCAGTAATTTTCCGGAAGGTTGCTGTAAAAAAATAACTCAGTGACAAAATCCGGAATGCCGGAACAGCATCCAGATACTGGCTGCCAAATACTATTTTTATGATAACAGGTGCAAATACAATCAGGCATGCGCTAATCAGTGCATTCACGATGGAAAAGTACTTCAGCAGCAGAAAATATTTTTGTTTTACCCACTGCTTGTCTCCCTGCCTCTGGCTGAAGAACGGATATATATATACGACGAGAGCAGCCGGAATAAACAGCAGCGCATTCGGAATAATCGTTGCTGTTTTATAAGAAGCCACAATCGTTTCATCCGTAATAATCCAGCCGACCAGAAAAACATCTACCAGATAATATAACTGTCCCGTCGCCGTATTCAGCATAGAAATTACCGACAGCTTCAGAATATCTTTTTTTTCCTCTAAAGTGATTGCCGCTGCCCTGAAAATACGTTTAATCGGAAATCTGTATATCCATATTGCACATAAAATAGATAACACATACGCTAATTCCCGGAAAAGAATCATACCGGATGCTTGCAGCAAATAAGCGCCTGCCACAGAAGCCACCAGAATCAGCGCAGTATTTATCACAGAACATTTTGAAAATTCCACATTCATCATATTATAGCGGAAATATGTCTGGATAAAATTGAAAAATGTGTAGAGTAAAGGCAGCGCTGCAAACAATATCAGAATATCATTAACGCCCTCCAGAGGCAGCGGCAGATACAATGCCCCCAACACAATCAGCATTCCCAGAAAAACATTAAATCCGCTGCCTGCCAGCATTCCAAACTTCAGATAACGGTCCGCATTTTTCTCTGTCTGCATCTTTTCACTGCACACCTGCAGGCAGGCCGGTTCCATTCCAAAGCCATTCGCCATTGCCAGAAAAGAATAAATGTTAAACGCATACGAATAAATACCGTAATCACTTTTGGAAAGGACACGGATTACGATAAAATTACTCACAAAAGCAATCACCTGGTTAATAACATTCGCCCCAAATATATGCCCGAACCCGGTGCTGATCACCTTTTTAATAAGCATTCTGGTTTTTTCTGTATTCTTCTTCAATACATTCTCTCCCATCCACTGTAAACGCGCATAATAATCAGAATATAGAAACGACCACATACCCGATTGCTATCATATCCAGCAATGCTGCAGAAAAAATCAGCAAATCGTCTCTCTTATTTTTGAATGAAAATGTTTTATTCCGAAACACGACAAACAACAAACCTGCAAACGGCAAAAAGTATCTTCCCTGTACACCGTCTATAGACTGTGTTCCTACCTCTGTCCATGCCAGAAGCATTGAAAGCTGTGTCAGCACCATACTGCCCAGGCACAACAGCACAACAAGCCCACGCTGCCATTTATTCCAGAATACCTGCTCTTTTTCGCTTCGCACGGTGCAAATACAAATAATCAGCAAAAAAGCAATTACAAGAAACCACGGCAGCACAATTTCCAGATTTCCAAGACGTCCTCCTGCCATCCCCTGTATATAATAGTCCAGTCTCTCCGTTACCGTATTCTGATAAAGACGGATCAGCTGTTTGGGATGCTCCAGAAAATACGAAATTGTATAAAGCTCCACATCTCCCGACCTGAACGAGGTTCCCTGTGCTTTGGAAAACATAGAAATAATCCGTTCTGAAAACTGCGCTATAAATAATATACCCATAGAAAACAGCATTCCAAATACTCCGGCCAGGCGCTTCCAATCCAGCTTTTTCCCGGAAAAAACAGCCAGAAGAAGCAGTCCCAGTACCGGAATGTAAACACCGCCCTTACAAACCGCCATCATTGCTCCTGAAACGGCAATAACAAGCAGATCTGAAATACTCACATCTTTCTCGAAAATTATGTGCAGACAATATGCAATAAAAATATTCGCAGCACCAATAATAATGCCGTCATAAGAACAGGATGCCATCTGCTGCAGCATAATCGGAACCAGACCGACAACTGCCAGTACCGATTTTCCAAACGGAACTTTTCTTATTGCAACATACATCAGCAGAATCGTGACGAGCAGGTTGCAGATTCTTCCCATAAGCAGCATTACAGCATGTCCCAGGTGCAATATGCGCGCTACCGTAAATCCAATCGCAGAAGGCAGATAATTCAATACCGTGACATTATTCACTGCATTTCCCGCATAAGCAATCGTCAGTGTCTCATCCTCAGACGTTTCCTGCAGCTCCTCATAAAAATCACGATATTCCTCTAAATCAACCTTCATGGTGCTGCCCACTTTTTCGTTGATATCGCACGCTCTCTTATAAATTCTGTCCGGTCCCGGTATCTCCGTAATTCCAAGCATCTCATTTGAAATCCGATAGGCACTGTCAAAATGAGTCCATTCATCCGGCACACAGTATGGCGGTATCAGAAAACAGAAAATCATTCCCAGCACAAGCGCGCTGACCGCATACATTTTTGCCGCCGGTACGCGAAAAACAGATACAAATATCCACAGACCTGTACCGAAAACTATTACAGCAATCATCAGACAGCGGAACATTTTTTCCAGAAACAGATTTTTACTGTACAGTGCCGTTATAGCAAGATTTCCCGATGCATTCTCCCCATTTTTCATTAATGAAAAATTCCTGCCGGTTCCCACTGCCAGCTTCAATTCCTCCTCCTGCAGATTTCCGCTGCGCAGAATTACCTTATAATAATGATTCGCAGAATCCTCCAGCACAGTCTGCCAGTCAAAAAAAACATACTGTTCTGTCATCTCTGTGTCATCAGCTTCTATCTCTCTTTTGGGAATAACATCTGACAGCTCTGTCAATGCAGAAACACGGTATTCTTTTTCCAGCAGCAATTCTCCTGTTGTAAAATCATATAGCTCCAGCCTCAGAGTTGCTTTTGTATCCTCATCCGCCTCTATACCGATTCCTATACCGGAAAAATCATCCCCGCTCACACAGAAAATCTGAGACACCTCATCTCCTTCTCCCATGCCAATCCACTGCTGTCCATCACGGCAGGCCACCTCATATTGTCTCTCTGCAACCAGCTTTTCTATACAGTATGTGTAAATATAATCTGCCAGAATAAGCCCGCCTGCAAATATAATAACCGCTCCCAGACAGGTTCTTTTCCAGTTAATCCTTCTCTTTACAATTCTTTCTGTTTTTTTCTCATTCCAGACCGGCAGATGCAGCTTTTTCCGCGCAAGAAACAGCAAAATACCAGTTAATATTTCTGCTGCTAAATATAAAACCGCTTTCAGATAATTATAGGAGATTGTTTTATAGCACAGCGCCCCGCAAAGATATGTTTCCTGAAGCACACCGTCCTCCCACAGCGCACTTCCATAACCGCTCTCTTCTGAGAGACTGATCGTCGGTCCTTTTTCTTCCAGCCCTTCTGATTCAATTCTTAATCTTACTTTTGTTCCAGCAGGCAGCTCTTCCTGAAACGAAATATAAAAATTCCCAAATTGATTAGCAAGCTCAATTTCGTTTTTCTGGATCAACGCGCCGTCCTCTTCGTTAAATAAAGAAATGAGCAGCTTCTCGTCTGTAAAGCTCAGATTATTTTTTTTGTAATTATATATAATAAATCCATCCGGGTTATCCTGCCCGATACGGAAAACGGTATCCAGTCTCTGACCATCCAGAATTTCATACTCTTCGTCGGAGCTTGTTCCCAGACTGTATTGCTGAAAGGTCTGTGTCCCGGATGTAAATATCTGCCATATAAAAGCAACAACAATCACAGCAAAATATAGGATGAAAAAATTCTTTTCTACAAATCGTTTTAATTTCATTCGTATGCTGCCTTTCCTTATTAATACATTATCTATAAAGTATAGCAAACAATTCTTTTATTTGCAAGTTGACATTTATCCGGGTGTTCGCTAGAATATTATTATTAGTGTAAAGGAGTTGTTATATGAAAAAAGCGTTTAAATTTATTTATTTTCTGTTTTTTCTGCTGCTGTTTTCAGAAAATGCTTTTGCCGAAGACAATGATAAGATTGCCGTCACAATCTTTTCCGATACTTATTACGGAACCTACGAAGGAAATATGGAAAATGGTGTTCCTGCCGGAGACGGCACTCTGACCTGCAGCGATGACAGCGCTGATTTTACCTTGACCGGCACCTGGGAAGCCGGCATTTTAAACGGTAAAGCAACCATAAATTACAGCGACGGTTCTTATCTGACTGCTTCCTTTAAGGACGGGCTTATATCCGGCAGAGTAAAAGACTGTCTCGCAGACGGCTCCTATCGCGTTTATTCCTGCACTGACGGACGTCCATATAAATTCATCACTTATTATGATGCTTCCGGAAACGAAACCGGCGTCGATGCCTTTTATCAGATGCAGCCGGTCTCTTCTTTAAAAGACGCCTGCATCGAACCGGAATACGGGCTTATGCTGAATTCCTTTTACAGCACGACTCCTTATAAAATTTCCGGCACTGTCCTCGGAACCTTTGACGACAGCACTTCCACTTTTGTGCTGCTCGAAGATGGCGACGAACATATTTATGTTCTGACCTATAAAAATGTTGCTACCGATAAATATAACCAGGCAATCGTCCCAAATCTTGTGACCGGTGATACGATTACCGCATACGGTTTTCTGCAAAAATGTGATGTTCTTTCGTCCATCAGCGATTACAGGCGTTCGGTACCTGTCACCTCAGAGCCGGATTCTTCCGCCCTTCCGGAAAGTATTCTGCAGTCTGAAGAAGTGAAGACAGAAAATTTGCGCAGCAGTAATTCAACTGTGCCCTTTCTTCTTCTTTTTGCTGCAGATGTGAGAGGGGAAGCTGCCACCGACCGGCTGGCTCCTTCTTATGAATACGATGATGTTGCCCGTAATCCCTATTTATATTCTGATTTAAGCTGCAGCATAACAGGAGAGGTAACGCAGGCACAGATTAATTATGAAAACGGAACCGTTTCTATCCGGATGGAAGAATCGGGGACACAAAACAAATACGTTGTCCGTTATACATTTTCTGACGGCGATTCCATTCCCGCTATCGGAGATACCATTGTGGTCGACGGCGCATATGCCGGCAACTCCAAAGCTTTATCCGAAGCAGACAGAGATACCTCGTCAGATGAAACAGACTCGATTTACATCATCTATCCCAGAATAAACTCAAAGTCAGTCCGGATTTTATAAACCTCAAAAAATATAAGTGCCTCTTACACAGATATTTCATCTGCCGAGGCACTTTTTTCATTTCGTATTTTTAAAAAACTGAAAAACCGGTTCCATAACAACCTTAAAATCGCACAGCCCGATTGCCCATCCGCGAATGTCGTCTATCACTTCTTTTCTGCTTTTAGACTTATATACGCTGTCGCAAAATACTATCACTTTTTCTATATCCACCGGACTTTCATCTGCCGGAAACCGCTTAAAGTAACGGGAACCACTTTTAGAGAACACATCTATCTCAGATGATGCAATTACCGGTAAGCCCTTCGCCACATACTCTTTGCTTTTTAATGATGTAGAATAATTGTGCCCGCTTCTGTGCCGTCCAAAGCTTTCCGCCGCCACATTGCACTTCTCATAAATCTGCTCCAACTCTTTTCCAAATTTCTGCCCGTAAAGAACCACATGTTTCTCTATATGCCATTTTTCAATAATCCTTTTATATTCCTCAAGCTCCGGTCCATTCCCCACCAGATGAAATACAACCTCTCTTTTCCCACCCTGCCTGTAGTACGCTCCAATTCCTTCTAAAATCCTGTCATAGCCGTGCCATTTTGCCAGGTCTGCTACTGCAATCATATTGATTTTTCCATCATACGGATGTTCTCCCGAAACCGACTTTATTTTTTCAAAATTGACGCCATTCATGGTCCGTATCGTCTGAATACCGAAAATCTGCTTATCCCCTGAAAACGTCACAATACGGTCTACATAACGATGCATTCTGTTTCTATAACATTTATCTAAAAATAATACTACCTTATTTTCCAGACTATCTGTCAGTTCTTTATCGTAAGGATACGTGGGCACTTCTATTACTGTAACGATTTTCTG
The DNA here is from genome assembly GCF_025148285.1 of Marvinbryantia formatexigens DSM 14469. Lineage (NCBI taxonomy): Bacteria > Bacillati > Bacillota > Clostridia > Lachnospirales > Lachnospiraceae > Marvinbryantia > Marvinbryantia formatexigens. The sequence continues at coordinate 674,548 of NZ_CP102268.1, forward strand.
CTTTTTCAGATATTTTAGAAGCCGGAAAAACTGCCAGTCCCCATATACATACCGGATGTAAGCGCCATCGTATTTTCTGCCCTTGATATATCTCTTCAGATATTTACTTGCCTCTATTTTAAACGGACGATGCATTCCTGCTTTTACAACAATTTCTTTATCATGTCGGCAGATCAGCTGACTATCATGCTTTCTGTAAAATGCATCAACAGAAAATCCTGCTTTTCTGAAGTTCTCTATCTGCTCGTTTATTTTCTTATTAATTCCGAGTTCCGGGTCGGTCATATCACGGCCAGTATAATATATAAGCTTTTTCATTCTTTTCCTATACCTTTCCCACCATCATCAGAATACGCATTGCCAGCTCACTGCTCAAGGACGGCCTCCATCTTCCCGGATAAAGCGCCTTCTGAAGCGCCAGTCTGAAAGAATAGGTCTCCCTGTTAAAGAGATTCATAAGTCTCCGTTTTTCCTTCGGCAGCCGATTGTAAAAGCAACGCGAAAATTCTATATTACGCTCCTTCACGTCTCCCTCATTTTTCAGCATTTCCAGAAACCACTGGATTCTTCTCGATAAAGATATCCTTGTCACACTTGTATCCAGTCTGCGGTACTGGGCGCAGATTTTCTTATCCACAATTACATGCCCCATTCCAAGCGCAACCGCTCCCGCCAGCCAGTCGTGGGAATGTACCGCCTTTGGATCGCACTGAAGCATCATATTCCTCAGTTTGCGGTTAATCACCATTGAAAATCCAACGCCAAAGGTCCCTGTCAGCGCCCTTCTGAAGCACAGGCTTCCTTTCGGCGGCTCCTGAATCCCCAGATCATTTCCATTTTCATCCACCATTCTGCTCAGACTGTAATACAAAAGCGGTACCTTCTCTTTTTCTGTATGGCGTTCCAGGTGCGCCACCGCCCGCTTAATCTTGTCTTTTTCCCAGATATCGTCCTGGTCGCAGAAGGACCAGTAGGTTCCTTCCCCGCACAGCTCAAGCAATGAAAAAAAGCTTGCGCAGAAACCAATATTTTCTCCCCGGATAAGGAAAATTTTTCCCTGCCTGTCATACTTTTCCAGGATTTCCACCGTGCGGTCTGTAGAGCCATCGTCCCGCACATAAATATCAATATTGGGATATTCCTGTGCAAACAGGCTCTGCAGCTGTTCCTCTATATATTTTTCGCCATTATAAGCAGAAAGAATAATATTAACCTTTGGCATATCCATTTTTCTATCTCCCTAAGCCAGATATTTAAACATCGGAATCCATTTCAGACACTGCATACCGGCGAGCACAGGTCTGCATAAGTGAAAATAAGCAGACAGGATTTTTATCTTATGCATTACAGGAACCTCCGTTCCTGCAAAATCCGGTTTCCACCGATAATGTCTGCGTGCAGCTTTCCACTTTTTCCTCAGCATACGTGCCTGTTCACTTCTTTTATCAGAATCCTGCTTCATCCATTGAAGCTGCTTCATAGAACTAAAATACATCCCCAGAGAAAAATTGTCTGTATTAACCCTTCTCCCGGTTTTCTGAATATAGGTCCGCGCTTCCTTCCAGTCCAGGTAAATATCTCTGGCATGCTTTAAGGAATATGCATAAGAAACAGAATCCTTCCTGTGTACATAATAATACAGGCTTTCCGGAACCACCACAACCTCATTGACATGCGTAAGAATTCCCACACTGGCAACAAGGTCTTCTCCCTGACGATGCGGGTAAGGAACCTCTATATGATATTCTGTAAAAATGCGCTTTTCCACCACCTTATAGCATAAGCTGTTCAGAGACATGTAGGTATAATTCAGCAGCCACTTCAGCACATCCTCGCTGGAATACACCGTTTCTGTATCTACTGGAAATCTTGTCTCATTTATAAGCTGAATTTCTCCATTTTCTGCATATACATTTTTTTCCTGACAGACAGCAACCGGCGTTTTGGTCCTTTCCAGTGCTTCCACCATGATGCGGAACATATCTGTATCTGCAAAGTCATCGCAGTCCACAAAGCCTACATACTTTCCCTCTGCTTTACTGATTCCCAGATTCCGGGCAGCGCCCGCTCCCTGGTTCTTCTGTGCAAACAGCTTTATGCGCTTATCATTTGCCATATATCTCTTTACGATGTCAGCACCTTGATCCAAAGAGCCATCGTCCACAACCAGAATCTCTATGTCTTTTATGGTCTGACCGCAAAGACTGTCCAGGCATCGCTCTATTGTATGGGCACCATTATACAGTGGAACAATCACACTTAACGTACACATCTTATTCTCCTTTGTTTTTTAAATAAGCCGTCCCTGCAGGAAACACTGGTATAAACCGGCAAAGCCCAGTATCCCGGCGGACACAAACGCCAGCCGTGTCATCAGCACTTTATCGCACTGCACTGAAATTCTTTTTCCGGATAGCAGCAGTGCTCCCAGATAAATCAGCGGCAGATAATATCTTGCCTGCACACCTGCAATATAGCTTTCGCCAATCGGCGTAAAGCTCAGATACATTGCCAGCCAGATAAGAATAACCGTTACCAGACCTATTGTCACAATGATAAAGGTTTGCCGCCCCGTGCAGCTTCTCCGTTCTTTTTCTGCCGGGTCTCTGTAGAGAAGAAGCACTGTAAATGCCGGCACCAGCAGCGCGCTCCATTTATCGCCCAGAATTCCGGCGGTTGCAAAATTCAGAAACATCAGATTTCCGAAAAAGAAATTATCCGTTGCTTCTGCTCCAAGATTCCGGAAATTATCAAGCTGCGTCACATTCTGCAGTATCAGCCTTACGCTTGCCAGCGGATGCTGCAGCATAGACAAAAGCTGTCCGGCGGCGCCCGTATCGCCGCCGCGCGAATCTCCGCCAAAGGCCAGGTTGCCGGTAACCGTATTGATGAGGGTCGGCAGTACAAAAGTCGCCATCACCAGACCACACAGCAGGAATATGCCGCCCCAGAATATCACTTTCTCCTTCCGGCTGCGCTCTCTGAACCACGGCAGGAGCAGAACCAGCAGGAGCAGGGGAATATATACCGCTTTTGAAAGACTTCCCAAAAGCATAAACAAAACCATCAGAATAATATCCCGCACACGCGTTTTTCCCTCCCGGAAAAAGAAGTGGTTCGCCCACAGCACACAGCCCAGCGTGAGAAAACAGTTTACAATACTGTCATACGTATAGGAGGATGCCTGGAAAATAACCGTCGGCATCATGGCAAAAAAAGCAAGAAACAGTTTCTTCGTCTTCGCAAGCCTGACTGCCCAGAACATAGTAAGCAGATACACCAGCAGATTTCCGATTTTTCCAAAAGCATACAACGACGAAAACGGCAGGTCAAGCAGCCTTCCAATCCATAAAAACAGAGCCTGCGGAATGTAAGCAAGAGAATTGTATGACGGCACTATCGTCTCTTTTTCCTCTTTTTGGGCATATTCCTCTCCTTTTTCGTCCCGGTAGGCGCGCAGCTGCGCATACTCCGCTTTCGTATTGCATTTTACGGAAGTCCAGTTCTGCAGATGAACTGCCGATTCTGACCACTCTACTGTTTTTCCGTAAGAGAGGCGGTACGCATTTCTAAAATGAATCTGCTCGTCCCAGGATATTTTCACCGGCTGCGCATACAGAATAATCAATAATCCGAAAACTGCGCCGTACAAAACGACATACCACTCTGTTTTCCGGCAGAAGTTCTCCTCAAACAGCGCACAGTACAGCAGTGAAAACACCGCCAGAAAAAATAATACGCGGTACTTATTAATCTCTGCCCTGTTTGTGCAGACAGCTCCTGTCAGTTCAGCGCCCTCCGGTTTATCCAGAACGATTTTTATTGCCGTAACTGTTTTATTCAGATCCGTATAAAAGTTTTTAAACCATGCATTCACCGTATCTGTATAGGTTACTTCCGTCTCTTTTCCAAACGCATTCACCTCTGTAACCTGGACAGTATATTCATATTCTTTAGGAAATCTGCCGGACAGACGAATCTGCTTTACATAAAGACCGTTCTCCGGGCGATACTCAATCACATACCGCTCTGTATCCCCCTCCTGCTCCGTCCGGATCGCCTCGCCAAGATTCAGTGAATCATATCCATTTCTGAGAGACGGATAATTATAGCCGGTTTCCACCAGCCCGGTGAGAAGCAGGATAACAAACACTGCTATCAGTCTTTTATATTTTTTTATTTTCTCAAGCACTGCCACGTTTGTCTCTCCTTATAAGCGTCATGCCCGAAAGCTCCACTAGCCTTTCCGGAACTCCAGATACTCCTCATACAGCTGCGGATTATATATGTCCTCCGGGCTGCACTCTGTAATGCCGAAATAATCAAATCCCTCCGTAAGCATTTTCTCTTTAATTGCCGCCTTTGCCTCTGCCGTCTTCATCGTACGGTAATTAAAAAGACTTTCTGTCAGCGTCCAGTTGACGAAACTTTTTTTATAAAGTGCAAACAGCCCTTTCTCTGTCAGCGCTTCTTTTACTGCTGAAAATGCTTTATAAAATTCCAACGGAGCTTCATGCTTCACTCCCTGCGTACTTGCGCCCATATTAAACCGGTATGTGGTAAAAATCTGGTCCACCATCGTCATACGCTCCGCCAGTGCCATTGCCATCCTCACAAAATAAGCATCATTGCAATGTCTGGTACTCTGAAATTCCAGCCCGTTTTCCAGAATAAAATCCCTGCGGAACATCTTTGACCACGGACAATTACTTGTAATCTGAAATAACCGGTCCGCAATCTCCTGTCCGCTGAAAACAGCATCCTTCGGAAGCTCACTGCTGCGAAGCACCCATCCCATCCTTTCCGTGCGGTTATTCATCATATCCATACGCTGCGCACCAAAAAGAACTACCTGTGCATCATGCTTCTCCGCCGCCCGGTAAAGCTCTCTGCACATATTTTTGTCAAAAAGGTCATCGCAATCCAGAAACAGCAGGTATTTTCCTCTTGCTTCCTTCATGCCGAGATTCCTCGCACTGCCGGCACCCAGATGTTCCTGCTGCAAAATGCGCACCCGCTTATCATGCCTTGCCCGCTCCTGCAGCAGCTCCATTGACCGGTCCGTAGATTTGTCATCTACGCAGATAATTTCTATATCGCGGAACATCTGCTTCTGCAGCGATCTGATGCATCTCCACAGATACTTTTCTCCATTATATACCGGCATAATAATGCTGATTTCAACATACTTTTTCGCATAATACCCCGGTGCAATTTTATATAATATCGCTTTATAAAGCTCTTTTATTCCCTTTTTCTTTAAAACCCGGTACGCAGACTTCAGCTTGCGCGGAATAAACGTTACTGTTTTTCCCACCTTAAAAGTCGTGCTTGCCCTCAACTCCTGTATTTTCTTCCGCAGATTGCGGTTGCTGATCACCAGCCTCTGCTCGTATTTAAACTGCTCAAGCAGTGCCATATCTTCCAGGCGGTTACTGGTAAAGCGGTCAATTTCTCCTCTTTTTACATCCTTTAGCGCACTCTTTATCGAGCGGCGCAGTCTGGATATCTTATTCACATAGATATCCATGATATCCTTTTCCTTCACCAGCTCTGTTGCTTCCGCCAGAATAAGCTGATTGCACACGTAATACCCGAAGGCACTTCTGATTGCCCTGACGCTTGTCATAATAGATTCTTCCCTGACAAGCCGCTGATAAAAGGGTCTCGCAAGGTGCTTTGCCCGCTCTGCCCGCAGTGACACCTGCAGAGTAAAAAGCTCGTCCTCATGTATCATTCCTTCACGAAAGCCCAGCCCGTACTGCTCCAGAAATGCCCGCCGGTTCATCTGCAGGCAGGCGGAGGAACGATACTGCTCCCTTGGCATCATCTCTGCAAACAGCCTCTGTCCTGTCACTGTATTTCCAAAACAGTCCTCCCGGTGATAGTAATCCCGGTAGGAAGGATGCAGCCTTTCTACTTCCTCTGTTTCAAAAATACTGTCCGCATCAAAAAGAATTGTATCAAGATTCTCTTTTTTACATTCATCGTACAGAACCTCCAGCGTTTCCGCCAGAATCCAGTCATCGCTGTCAAGGAAATACACATATTCCCCTTCCGCAACAGCCAGACCGGCGTTTCTTGCCGAGGAAAGACCGCCGTTTTCCTTATTGATGATGATAATTCTGTCATCCTTCTCTGCATAGGACTGCAGAATCTGCAAAGAGCCATCTGTCGAGCCATCATTTACGCAGATAATTTCTATTTCCGGCAGCGTCTGCCGCTCCACACTGTCCAGACACTTTTCCAGATATTTTTCTACATTATAAACCGGTATAATCACCGATACCTTTTTCCGGTCCGCCATAAATCACAAGCCCTTTCCTTCCTCAGACATATCCGCCCTTTTTGCCGCAATCTGACCGGCAATTTCAACGAGCTCTTTTGCCCTTGCCTCAAAGGAATATTTTTCCCGGATCAGCGGCCACTGCTCTGCCACACACGCCCTTATCCGGTCATAATCATTTTCAATCCGCTCAATACACTGCTCAAATTCCTGTCTATTGCGGTAATAAAGCACCGCTTCCGGAAAGGTTTCCGCAAGCTCCTCACTGTAATCCGAAATCACCGGCAGACCGCACGCCAGCGCATCAAAAATACGATTATTGATATATTGTGCATCCTTCATATCCTTCCAGTGGTCATTCAGTGTCACCCGGCTGGAGCGATAGAGCTGCGGCAGCTTATCGTTTTCTATAAAGGTATCCTCCACAAGATCCATGTGGTCCTTCAGAATATTCTGCCAGTTTCCGCCCCAGATCGTAAGCGGCAGCTTATTTTCCACTGCCCACATAACGCTGTCCCTCGCAACGCCCCGCGAGTTGCCCACGAAAATATAATCATACGCATATTCCTGCGGCGTTTTCTCTGCCGGATAAAACAAATCTGTATCGGTGCACTGCAGCAGCGCAAACACCGGTACACTCAGGCTTTCCTGCAGCCGCTTTGCATAATGCATGGAAGCCACGCACACGCCATCATACAATTCATATTCCGATGCCGTGACATCATTCGGATGACTGATGTTCCACATCAGATAAATGCATTTTTTGTTTCTGCGGTCCGGCCGGTAAAACTCGCAGCCGCGCAGCACCACTACCACGTCCGCCTGTGTCTCGCATCCCCAGTCTTCCCTCATATCCAATACGACGTATACGCCCTGCTTTTCCAGATTCTTCTTCAGTGACACCGCATAGGCATAATCGCCCCAGCGGATTTTGGATGCATTATCCGGTGCCGGGCATTTGATTACCCAGATGGGACGCCCCGCTGCTTTTACCGCAGTCTCCTCTGCGCGCGCACCCCAGTCATCCCGTCGGTACAGCTCCCGGTTCACATGCGTCTTGATTTCCTGGATTGCCTTCATGCCGTCTGCATGCTCTCTGTGAAGATCCCAGAGCATTTTTTTCTGCTCCTGCAGCAGCTTTTTCTGCTCTTCCAGAAGTCCGGCGACCTTCTGCGCGTCGTCCTTCCCCTTTTTTCCCTTTTCAGCGACAGCCGGCTTTACGATACTCTCCTGCCGTCCAGCTGTCTGTCCGTTTTCTCCTATCATTTCCCGGTAAACTGCCGCCACCTCTTCCACATCACCTTTGGCAATGAGCCGTCCGTGGTCGAGCAGGATCGCTTTATTGCATACCCGCAGTACCTGGTCAAGATTGTGAGAGACGAACAGAACTGTCACCTTGCTTTCAAACATATCGGTGATGCGCTTCTCGCTCTTTTTACGGAATCTGGCATCGCCCACGGAAAGCACCTCATCGAGGATCAGAATCTGCGGCTTTACCGTTGTGGCGATTGCAAAACCGAGTCGGCTTTTCATGCCGGAAGAATAGTTTTTTACAGGTACGTCAATAAAATCCTTCAGCTCTGAAAATTCCACGATTTCATCGTATTTTTCTTCGATAAAGGATTTGGAATAGCCCAGCATGGAGCCGTAAAGATAAATGTTTTCAGCGCCGGTGTACTGCTTTTCAAAGCCGGCGCCCAGCTCCAGCAGCGGAACTATCTTTCCATGTTTGATGACCTGCCCCTCGGTGGGCTTGAACACACCGGCTACCACCTTCAGAAGCGTACTCTTTCCGGCGCCGTTCAGTCCGAGAATGCCTACACGGTCGCCCTTCTGGACAGAGAAATCCACGTCCTTCAGCGCCCAGAATTCATTGTATTTGATTTCACCTTTTATTTTTTTGAGAACATATTCCTTGAGAGTGTCCACACGCTCTCTGCTGAGGTTAAATTTCATCCCCACATGCTCTACCCGTAACATTTCTTTTCCCATAGCAGCTCCACTTAAATATGCAGGATAAATTTATCCTGTTTCTTATAAAACAGTACAATACCGATAATCAGCGATACAATGGCAAACCCCAGCGAATAAAAAGTATAGTTCAGATCCATCGGCTCGCCAAAAATAGCGCTCCGGAAATTGGAAATTACCGCAAACAGCGGATTAAACCGCAGTATCCAGCCGGTATTTGACTCCAGAATCGTTTCCGGATAATAAAATATCGCGCTCGCATACATAATAAGCATGGTAGCGACGCTCCAAAGATACTCCATGTCGCGGAAAAACACCCCAATGGTAGAAAGAATCATACCGATTCCAAAAGTCAGCAAAAACAATATAATCAGCGGCACAAACACCTGGAAAATATATACCGTCGGTCTTACGCCGAGCACAAGACCTACCACTACCAGTACAATCAGCGAAATCAGAAAAATAACGTAATTGAATAATACTCCCGAAAGCGGGTACAGATATTTCGGGATATACACCTTCTTTATCATACCGGAATTTGCCCGGATAGATTTCAGAGCATTGGTGGTTCCCTGCGAGAAAAAGCTGTACAGCAGTCTGCCGGACAGTATATAGACCGGATAATCCTTCCCGCCTCTTCCGAGAAGTGTCCCGAAAATAATGGTGAGAACAATCATGGTGAGCAGCGGTTCTAAAAGCGACCAGATAATCCCCAGATAGGACCGCCGGTATTTTAGGACAATTCCTCTTTTTACCAGTTCCTTCAGCAGGAAAAAGTAGTGAAAAAATCCTTCTATCAGTTTTTTCATAGTATCAATTCACCTTTCCGCTTTCTTCTTTCGGATTTTTCCGGAGTGCGTATATTTTCTGTACAAGACGTCCGCCGCATGAGCCGAGAACAGCACGCATCTGCCTGTTTTCTTCCTTCATCGCTTTTTTTTCGTCTTTCAGCTCCGCCACCCTGCCGCGCAGATTCTGAACCTTTTCTTTCAGTTCATGGATGCGCTTCTGCTTTTTCGTCTTTTCCTCCAGCGCATACTGCAGCACGTAATCCAGGGGCTCCTCGTCAAGCAGCCTTAAAAAACGCCGGTATGCCTCCTCCGAGTAATAATACTGCTCCTGCGGGCATATCCCCAGTCTGGCAAAGCCCTCTTTTTTCAGATACTGATACATCTGCGCAAAAGCCTCTCCCTGCACGCATTTATGCAGTCCGAACAGCAGGCTCTGCAGAACGCGGTTGTCAAAGCTCTGCCTGATCTGCGGGTTCTCCATTGCACCGAGCCGCAAAAGCTCCTTCCTTACAGCATCGAATGCCTTGATTGCGCAAAGCGGCGTCTGCGAGAGCGTTCCCGTCAGACTGCTTTCGTTATTGGCGCGGTATGTCACCAGCCGTTCATCCAGAACAGCAATTTTTTCCGCCAGATAAAATGCCATCATCACAAAATATACATCGTTGGCGCGCGACCGGTTCTCAAACTGCAGCCCGTGCTCCCGGACAAATTCCGCGCGGAACATCTTATTCCACGGGACATTTGTCGCAATGTTAAATAAATACTCCGGGTGTGTCGTTTTTGCATATTCCTGCGCCCCCTGCAGATAGGCGGGCACCAGATAGGATTCCGACCGTATCAGGTCTTTTGTGGTCTCGTCCAGCACATTTACATTGCAGACGCAGATATCCGCCTGTGCCTGCGTGATTCTTGCGTACATTTTCTCCAGCATCGCCGGTTCGAAGCAGTCGTCAGCATCCCAGAACACCAGATATTCTCCCGTCGCATGGGACATCCCGTGATTTCTCGCCACCCCGGCATACTGGTTTTTCTGCCGGATAAGGCGCACCCGCGCATCCCGCCGGGCATATTCCTCCACGATCTCTGCCGAGCTGTCCGTGGAGCCGTCGTCCACGCAGATGATTTCAATCTCCCGCAGCGTCTGTCCTGTCGCGTCGTCCAACGTATCGCGCAGATATTTTTCCGCATTATATACCGGAATAATGACAGACACCTTCCTGTCATAGCTCATTTTTTCTTTCCCTTTCCGCTCCAGTGGTTTTCTTTTCCCATAACGGTTTCCAGAATCCGCTCTGTAGCGTGCCCGTCGCAGGCGCTCATAAATTTGTTTTTAAAATCTATTACCCTCTGCCTGTCAAATCTGGTATCCAGATTTTGGATATAGTCTATCATTTCTTCCGTCGTTTTGCAAGTCGGACCGGGCGTCATTTCCCCGAAGTCATAGTAGAAGCCACGCCAGTCAAAATATTCCTCCAGATCGTATGCAAAAAACAGCATCGGCCGCTCAAACAGCGAATATTCAAACACCAGTGAGGAGTAATCGGAAATGCAGATATCACTCACCATCAGCAGCTCCTCAATTGTCATATCCGCCGTCAGATCCATAACAAAATCCTTTAACGCCTCCGGCACGACCGGACGGTTTTTCACGAACGGATGGTGCTTGAATACCAGCACATATTCCGCACCAAGCGCCTCCTGCATCTGCTCCAGATCCATCTTCTCCGGCGAGTACGCCTTTGCCACACGTCCGCGGTAGGTCGGCGCGTAGAGAATCACTTTTTTCTCCCTGCTTTCCGGGAACAGGCGGTGGATTTTTTCGTATGCCGCCGCGATTGCCGCTTTATCGTAAAAGACATCGGTGCGGCTGATGCCGGTCGCCACGATATCCTCCAGGCGGTCCTCCATGTGGAACGCCTCCGCGTATGCCCAGATTACCTCCGGGCTGCTGACCGTTACCAGGGAAAAGTTTTTATGCAGCGGGTATTTCGTCAGCTGCTCATAGTTTCCGCCAAACTGTTTGTCCACGGTACTAAAGCCGAATTTTTTGAAAGCGCCGCAGGCATGCCAGGTCTGGATGACCTTCGTCTCCGGACGCAGCGGGATGCAGCTTATCAGCGCCGAGGAATCGTTGATGAACACGTACTTCGCCGTGGCGATTTCTTTGAGCGCCGCAACGCTGTTTTTATACTGCTCCCGGCGGGAAACAAGCTCGCTGCCGATATGGCAGGTGACAAGCTGATAGCCGCCGCGCTTTTTCAGAGCGTCGTATATGCGCTGAAAATTGTCCGTCAGCTCCATCATGCGGATTTCCAGAAAAACAATCTTCTGCTCCTGCACCGGCTTTTTACTGTATTTCCGGTAAACGGACGGGTAAATTTTTTTCTGCGTCAGGATTTTATAATACTTTGCCAGCTTCCGCCTTCCGTATTTTGCCACTCTCCACGAAACTCCGTGAATTACTTTTTTTATCATTCCCATGCCAGTTCCTCTACTTCTTTTTGACAAGCTTTTCCAGAATCCTGTTTGCCGATTTATACATACGCTTCAGCTTCAGCAGCATCTCCATCGATTTCAGTTCGTCATACTTCTGCCGCAGCGCCTCCTGGTCTCTCTGTAATTCTGCCAGCCGTCTCGCCTGCTCTTCAGAGGAGGCGGAAAAGAACGGCGTCAGCGCCGGCTGCAGGGACAGCTCCTGCATTTTCCGGTCGTATGGGCGCGGCGCGGAGGGCTCCATATCAAAGGTATGCGCAAGCCCGTTTTCCTCCAGAAAGCTTTTGTAATTCTCAAAACGTTCCCGGTGTCCCTCCTGCAGGCGCGTATAATCCGCCCTGTCGTAAAGGGAGAAAATCGTATCGTCCTCTTTTAGATCCTGGTAATTGATATGCGGAATATTGTGATAGCGCACCAGCTCTGAAATCCGGTAGTCCGACACAATGACATAAGCCGGCGTTCCGGCAAGCAGCGCTGCAATATTTCCGTGAATGCGGCTGCCAAAGGACAGCTCCTTCTGGCTCAGATAATCAAACCAGGACGGAACATTGATAAACGCCCGCGCCCTGTCCTGCAGATACCAGGGATGGCACGCCTGCGCCGGGTACTGGTCGGTAATTTTCTTATATTTCCCCTGCGGAAAAGGCGTTCCGTAATACATCAGCCGGATTTCATCCGTAATCTGCGGCACATACTGGAAGTTTTCAAACCGGCAGACATTGCTGCGCATAAAGGCGTGTATCGGCTCCGGCAGGTCAATTTTCCAGTTAATGCTTACCGGAGAATCCTTCGTAAGCTCTTTTTTTTCGATTTGCGGCAGCTTCTCCCCGTACCAGAACATCGACGGGCAGCCGATCACCCGGTGGTGCGTTCCTTCTTTGAAGCCCAGACGGGTCAGATACGCGGAGGTTTCCTCCCCGCGGGTACCGATTATAGCAGATTTGTCAAGAATCGTTCTGACAAATTCCCGGACGGTCCCGTCAAAGGAATTCTCTTCCTTCAGCGGACTGGTATAGGTGGCGGAAATGCCCGTGCCGATAACGACGCACGGTACCTTCAGCTTTTTTACAAATCCCGTAATCTTCTGAAGCTCCCGCTGGAACGACGGGCGGAAAGCATTGGCAAACGGCAGCACCACAAAGCTGTACTCCGCATTGATGCGCTCCACCATCTCCGCCGTCAGATCACGCCTTGTATTGAAAGTATCAATCTGCACATCCTCCGTCATCAGCGCGCGCATGATGCTGTTGATAAAAATCATGTTGCCGGCGTTTGTGCCGATTCTGTCATGCTGCAGCACGCTGGCGGCATCCAGGTTATCAAAGGGCGACATGTGCGCCCGGATCAGTATCTTTTTCATGGACACTCCTTTATTCGTTCCAGATCATGACCGTTTTTCCAATCATTTTGTGGATATCGGTCTCAAACGCTTTTACAATATCACCTATATTGCTTACCTTCAGCCGGGTGCCGACGATATTTTCCAGATAGGACGGAATGTCCGGATTTTCCTTATACAGCTCCATAAGTCCCTCGTAATCCGCCCTGCCGCTGCGGCTGCTGCCAAAAATACGCAGCCCCTTCTCCAGTACCATGCGGGTGTTGACCGGCACCGGGTCTTCGCTGACGCCCATCAGACTGATGGTTCCCTCCGGATGAATACAGTCGATGATCTGGTCAATCGCTTTTGCGGCCGCGCCGCTGCCCACACACTCAAAGGCGTGATCCACCTGCAGCCCCTCCGGCACCTGCGAAACAAGGAAGGTATCGTCCGCGAAGGAAAAATCACTCAGCTTGCTGCGGTTTACGCCAAAAACATATACCCTGGTTTCCGGCAGCATCTTTTTCAGCAGCAGCGAGGTGATATAGCCGAGATTTCCGTCTCCCCAGACGCCGACTGCCGCGCGTCTTTCGTGCGAGAAGCGCAGGAACCGCGTGATAGCATGATAGCTGACCGTCACAATTTCCGTAAACGCCGCCGTAATTTTATCGAGTCCCTCCGGCAGCAGGACGACGCGGTCCGGCAGCAGCGAAACGTATTCCTGCATAAACCCGTCCTTGCTGCTTCCGCAGAATTTTGTGGAGCGCAGATAGTTTTCCGCGATTACATTGTCCGTCTCTGACGGGTGGTTCGGTATCATGACCACCTCATCGCCAACCTGAAAGGTGCCGGTCGGGTCGTAAACCACCCTGCCGATTCCCTCATGGATCAGCGCCATCGGCAGTTTTGCGCGCAGAACCGCCTCCGGGCGTGTGCCCTGATAGTAGCGCTGGTCCGCGTGACAGATGGACAGATGCGTCGGACGCACCAGTACATGCATATCGTCCAGCTCGATATTTTTAAACACCGCTTCAAACTGTCTGGCAGACTTTAACTGATAAACAGTATTTAGCATCTTATTTTCCTCCTAACAAAGCCTCCGCCACACGCAGGTCGTGAGGATACGTGATCTTGATATTGAAAACCTCTCCTTCTACCAGATACACCGGTTCTCCCTTCAGGACAAGAATCTTGCAGGCATCTGTGAGAATCGCCTTTTCCTCCTCCGTAAGCGCCATATAAACATCGCGCAGCTTCTGCGCCTTAAAGCTCTGCGGCGTCTGCCCCTGGTACATTTTCGAGCGGTCCGGAATACTGGTTATCCGTTTATTATCCGCACTTTCCACGATCGTATCCGTCGCCGGAATCACTGTATCGCAGGCGCCTGCCTCTTTTGCGTAGCGGATGTTATCCTCCAGAATCCGGTGCGTGACAAACGGACGCACGGAATCGTGTGTGACAATCACCGTCTCCTCATCCATTCCATAGGTTTTCTCAATATAGCGGATGGAATTCATAATCGTCTCATTGCGCGTCTCCCCGCCCTGGATGACGTCGATTCGTCCGTTTGCGGGAATGTATCTGCGTATAACATCCTGCGTATAATTTATCCACTGTCTTGGAGAAAGCACGATAATCCGCTCAAACGCGGGATTTACCACAAATTTTTCAATGGTATGAACAATAATCGGCTTTCCGCCGATTTCCATAAACTGCTTCGGCTTTTCAATATTTCCCATGCGGCTGCCGATTCCGCCCGCAAGCACTACGCCATATACATTTGTACCCATTGTCTGCTTTTTGTCTCCTTCCATTCGGGCGCTCCGGATACAGCGTCTCCGGCGCAGCCATTCTGTTCTGTCTCTGCCCGGTGCATGACCGGTCTTTATTCCTGCCCGCATACCTCCAGTATGCGCGCCGTCACAAGCTCGCATGCACGTCCGCTCTCACAGTTTCCCATTTCACGGTGGTGCCGCCGGATGCTCTCCCGCGCCGCATTTTCATCGTAACTGACAATTCTTTTTTCGAGCTCTGCCATATCCTGTGCCATCGCAAACGGCCACTGATCGATATCCGTGTAAAACCCGGTCTTTTCCAGATATTCCGCCAGGTCCGGCACAAATAAAAAGCACGGACGATATAGAAAGGAATAATCCCATACCGCCGAGGAATAATCTGTAATCAGCATGTCCGCCGCACATAAAAGCTCCTGCATATCCGGATAATCCCCCGCCTGCAGGACCTCACATCCCGTCACGCTGATGGACGCTGTCTTATCCTGATAGCGGTGCGCACGGAACAGGATATGCCATTTCGTGCCGTCCCTCTGAAGCGTCTTTAAAAGAGCCTCCCCGTCCAGCACGATCCGCTGCGACGGCGTGCGGTAGGTGGGCGCATAGAGCACCAGGCGCTCCCCCTGCGGAATGCGGTAATATGCCCGCACCTTATCCGCCGCGCGCTCCGTCTGCCCGTTTACCAGGCAGTCGTTGCGCGGCATTCCAATCTCCATAATCTCTCCCTGATAATGAAACGCCCCGCGGAACAGGCAGACCGTTGCCCGCCTGCAGGTTGATAAAAACAGGCTGATATTTTCCGCGCAGAATTTCAGCTTCCTGCGCTGCAATCTGTCCGCGTCCTCATAATTGTCCTTCAGGCGTTTGTAGGCGCCGCCGCCGTGCCAGGTGTTGATCAGATACTGCTTTTTCCGGAACGGAAACCACGGCGCATAGGAGCCGCTCGTCACGATCACCTTTGCCGTCATCAGATAATAAAAGGACTGCAGGCTGTAATGCTTTACAAACGTAATGTCCCTGCCCTCGCTCTCTCGGTAACGCTCCGGCCCGGATACCGCCCAGTAAATCTGAAACCTGCCCGGATATTCCCGGCGGATATAATCGCAGAGGTATTTCGGATTACCGGCGTATTCGTAGGCATCCCCGCCGGTCAGCCCCGCAAAAACGAGCCTGTCTGACCGCACCGGAAACAGCCGCAGCGGAAAAAGAAGGACCATCAGCGCGTAAGAATATACTATTTTCAAAAAATCCTTCATCCAATATTCTCCTGTATTGGTTTATTTTAACACACCCGCCGCAAAGAATCTACCCAGAAACCCAGATATTTGAAAATCCCATGAACGGTGTAGCTGAGAAAACAGAGCGCCGACTTCCCGCAGCCGAAGCCCATACAGCGGTACACCCGGAAGGTCATCTTCGCCGATTTCAGCTTGCTGCCGGATTTTCCGGTGCTGCTCAGACGATATTTCAGCAGCGGCTCGTTCACCGCGCACGCCGTCTTATATTTCTGCAGGATCCGCAGCCAGGTCAGATAGTCCTCGTGCGCCTCCTCATGCTCCATCGGAAACTGACGGCAGACCTCCGTATGTATCAGCACGGAGGAGCAGTTGATACAGTTGTGCCGCAGAAGCTGCCGATAGGTAATGCGCTCCTTCACCGGAATCACCTTTCCGGTGCGCGTGCCGTCCGGGCGCACCAGCTCCCGCGCCGTCCCGCAGAGCACACAGCCGCTCTCCTGCAGCCTGGCAAGCTGTTTTTTCAGCTTGCCCTTCTCCCACCAGTCGTCTGCGTCCAGAAACGCCGTGTATTTTCCGCGCGCAAGCGAAACCCCGTAATTTCTGCTCGCCGCCGCCCCGCAGTTTCTCTCATTGCGGACATAAAAAACCACAGGATTCGACGCGTACTCCTCCATCACGCGCGCTAATTGGTCCTTTGAACAATCATCGATTACTATGATTTCCAGATCAACGTCCTGTGCCAGCGCCGATTCCACTGCCTGCCGGATGGTACCGGCACAGTTATATGCCGGTATCACGACAGAAACGAGCGGTTCCTTCATAATACGCCTCCATTATCCTGTGTATTTGCAGCATTCCGGGCAGACCGTCCTGCTGCAGACAACAATCCTTCCAAGTCACTTTGCGGCGGAATTTTCCTTTTCTTCCGGACTCTCCCTGCCGTTCTCTTTTGTCGCCGCGGTCACCTGCCACGGCTCCACGCCCTCCGTATTCTCCTTCTGGAAGAGAATTTTAAAGGTAAGCATCAGAAGCTTGATATCCAGTATGACCGAGTACGTCTCGATATAAGTCAGATCCAGCTTCAGCTTATCATACGGCGTCGTGTTGTATTTTCCATAAACCTGCGCATAGCCGGTAAGTCCCGCCTTGACCTTCAGACGATAATCAAATTCGGGGATTTCCCGGCGGTACTGCGCTGCAATCTCCGGGCGCTCCGGGCGCGGTCCCACCAGCGACATATCTCCCTTTAAGATGTTGAAAATCTGCGGAAGCTCATCAAAGTGGATATTGCGGATAACTCTCCCCACCGGGGTGATACGGTCGTCCTCCTTGCAGGCAAGCCGCGCGCCCTGCGTCTCCGATTCCACCTTCATGCTGCGGAATTTCAGAATATAAAACACCTTTCCATCCTTCGTCAGACGCGGCTGCTTATAAAACACCGGCCCCCCGTCATACGCCTTGATCAGCACCGCGATAATCAGCATAAACGGCGACGCCAGCACAAGACCGAGCAGCGAAAATACAATATCCATCGCGCGCTTTACGAAAAGCTGCTCCGCCGTCAGCCTGCGGTTGCGGGACAGCAGCAGCGTCGTATCAAACAAATGGATATCGTCTGCATTCCGCAGAAGAATATCGGAAATTTTCGGAATGCTGTAGCAGCGGATGTCCTTCTCGAAGCAGTATTTCAGATAAACATTGCGCTCATGTGCCGGAATGTCCGCCAGAATGACCGCCGGGTACTCATCAATTTTCTTCTGGATATAATCTTCTCCCCGTGACAGGTGCACCTTCTCACAGATGTTGTACTTATCCTCACGGGAGGAAATTTTCCGGATGAGGTCGTGCGGATTTTTGTCTCCGTATATCAGCAGCATCTTGCGCGGCGGATAGATCCGCGCGTATACCCAACGCATTCCCACTACCCAGATTACGACGATTACCAGGTCGATTGCCGTCATATAGATAAACGGGACGGCGTTTGTGCCGAATTTCCAGCGCCCGATCAGCGCCATCTGCAGGTAGGTAATGATATTGACGCAGATAACAGACAGGATCTGCGAGAATAATACTTCAAACACCCGCAGATATCCCACCTTAAAGCCTCCGTAAATGCGGAAAAACAGGTAAAGCATAAGGGCATACTGTCCGATGATGACATAGTTGCCACGCACGAACCCCCTGCCTATCACGTCTGTTTTCGCAAAGCATTTAAACCAGACAGCCGCAAAAATCGCTGTTTCCAGTGCAAGTATCAGCACGGACGCCAGAAACATGATGACTCTTTTATAATGTTCTCTTTTTCCCATATCGCATCCCTCTGTTTTTGTATCTATTCCGCCATGCAGCAAATGAACCCCGCCGGCATAAAAAACATCTTTTTGTATCTCCTGGTTCCCTGGCTCATTCTACAACATTTTTCTGCAAAAAACAACTTCAAAGAACTGGCAATCACAGGCGTATTATAATCGCAATCAGAAAAGATGTCAATCCGCATAACAATGGCGTCCGGGCAGTGACCGGCAGATTACGCCGTCGTATCCTTATAGATTACGTAATTGTCCACTCTTCCGACCACCGCGAAGCCCCTGTCCTCCATCAGCTTCACGCGCTTTCCTTTATCTGTCAGCACAATAAAATTGCAGCCGATTTCCCGCGCGTCCTGACAGAGGATATCCGGATAAATTTTATCCTTCAGAAGCTGTCTGCGGATTCTTTTTCCTCCTGTCCTTGCGCCGCCGCGCCTGCCGTATACCTGCCCGATCCCCGCATCGTACTGTCTGATATACCAGGTAAGCTCCTCCGGAGCCGCGACCAGCACGCTCTCATCCTCCCTGCAGTTTTCCCGTATAATCGTGCAGACCGACGCCGCCTGCGCCGGTACCTTCTGCAGGTTTGCCGCCTCCGTAAAGGGCGTGTTCTGAAGGTATACATTCTGCCCCGTCAGGCAGATCGCCAGCGAAAAAAGTACCGCCAGTCCTGTCCGCTTCCACCCCGGAGCCATCCTTTTCCATGCCATTACCATAGCATATGCAATAATCACCGGTGTCGGAAGCAGCCACAGCATTCTCCAGTATACCAGCGAGCCGATAAGCTTTCCCATCCCGAATATCACCAGCGGGCAGAAATACAGCAGCACAAACAGCACCGCATAGCCTGCGAAGAGAATGCGTCTTATTTTTTCTTTTTCATACAGAATAATATATAGCAGCGCGGCGGCAAGAAGAACCATATGCATTCCGTCTCCCACGTACAGCTTCAGCCATCCTGCCGCTATTTCGAACTGTTCCATCATAAAAGGTCACTCCCTTTCTATTGTATCTTCAGCAGCACCAGATAAAGAACGCCAAGCACGGCGCACGGCGCGCCGCACAGCAGAAGCTGCCCCGCCGTTTTCCAGGACCTGCGCGAAATTACGGACAGAACCGCGAACATTCCCAGCATCACCGGAACCAGTGCAATACCCATAGACGATACCATGCAGCAGGAAAGCACCGTGAGAATCATCATCTGCCAGTCTCCCTTTCCATGCTGCGGCGACAGCACCCGGCAGCACAGGCAGAAAAGCAGCGGCAGCAAAATGGCTGCTAAAACTGCTTTTCCCTGCCAGATACGGATAAGCAGAAAAGTCCCCTGGGTGTAGGCTGAATAATAGGAGCTTATATGAATCAGAGAGAGAAACACCAGAAACAGCCCGATATCCTTCCGGTTTTCCGGAAAAAACGTTTTTCCGATAAAACCGTAAACGAGATAAGCGAGCACTACCAGAAATACCGGCAGAACCGTATGCGCCACCACCGCCGCATGAAAGCCCGTGCATCTTGCGATAAAGGCAATGAACATCGGCATCGGTGAGAGCACATAGCGCATTTCCAGCGTCGTCATCAGCTCCCCGGTATAGGGACTGTGCTGATACATCGTATCGCACTCCAGGGAGGTCGCCGCCGTGGCGACAAAATAAGCATCGTCAAGGTCCGTCACCATAAATACCGCATACATTGCCGCCTGCAGCAGGACAAGTACCGCCGCCGCATACCATATCGCCGGCTGATGCCGCAGCGCTCCCACGCTGCCGCGGATTTCTGCCGCAGCAGCCTTCCCGCACAGGAAAACAGACAGCAGACTCAGCAGAAGCAGCGCGCCCGCCATCAGATACACCGCCGTATGAAACGGCGCTCTGAGCAATATCAGCGGGACAAAGATCACTTCCAGCAATGCGAACATCGCCAGATATCCGGCTATAAAGCTCCACGCGATACCCATCCGCCGTCCGGCTGCCCTCTGCAGCAGATTTCCAATCAGAAACGGCACGATCACAAGCCAGAACACTGCCGCCAGACATTTTAAAACCACAACCATTGTTTCTCTCCGTTTTTCTCATTTATCAATACATTTTTTCTGTGTCTCTGTCTCATTGTACAGGAGATGTCTCATTTTATCAAGCAAAAGAATAATTCTGAAGTTTCTGAAGTTAATCTAAAGATTTTTTTAAGAATTGTTCCTGTCTTTCTCCTTGCGGATGGCCGGCAAATATGTTACAATTTGGTTAACAGAAATGTTACAATTA
Organism: Marvinbryantia formatexigens DSM 14469; assembly: GCF_025148285.1. Taxonomy (NCBI): domain Bacteria; kingdom Bacillati; phylum Bacillota; class Clostridia; order Lachnospirales; family Lachnospiraceae; genus Marvinbryantia; species Marvinbryantia formatexigens. The sequence continues at coordinate 695,008 of NZ_CP102268.1, forward strand.
TATGATGCCAGGGGGAAAGGGTCCTGTCCCCGCATGAGCTTGCTCATAAGCGGGGGCTGGATCCTGAATCCCGCCCCGATATGAGCATAAAAGTGGGATGTATATCCCACGATATGCGAATAGCGGGTCGGATTTTGAAAGCGCGCAGCGCGGAAAAATCCGAAGGCATCATAACCGGGACAAAATCCCGGCATCACTATATTTTTATGAGGGAGTGTAAAAGGCATGAAGAAGAAACAGTTCTTTGCATCTTTGTTTCTGCTGGTTTGTATGCTGTTCGCCATGTCCGTGGCGGCCTCCGCATACAAAAACCAATGGGTGACCACAAACGGTTCTACCTATTACTACGGCAGCAACGGAAAAATGTACACCGGCGGTCCGAAAGCAATCAAAAAGAACGGCAAGACCTATCTGTACCTGTTTGATTCCAAAGGACGCCTGGTAAAGAATCAGCTCACCTATGTGAAGAGCAGCAAAAAGCTGTATTTAAGCCTGTCGGACGGACATCTGCTCACCGGCTTCGGCACCTGGAAGGGGCAGACCTACTACGGCACCAGCAAGGGCTATCTGCGCACCGGGCTTCAGAAATACGGCGGCAAGTATTACTACTTTAATTCCTCCAACGGACAGGCGGTAAAGCGCGCCTGGAAGAAGGTCGGAAAATACTACTACTATTTTAACGGAAAAGGAAGAGCCTATCACGGCGCAGTGTACACCATCAACGGCGACAAATATTACTTTGATAAAGACGCCCACCGTGTCACCGGCGTCCAGAAGGTTGGCGACTATTACTACTGCTTCCATATTAAAACCGGAAAAATGGTATACGGCTGGAGAAAGTACAATGGTCAGACCTACTATTTCGCCAATAATTCAAAAATGAAGGGGCGCGCCTGCACAAACGGTATCTATAAGATCAGCGGCAAGCGTTACTACTTCAACAATCTCGGCGCACGCCAGACCGGCTGGATCGTGCTGGGAACAAAGCGCTACTATTTCGACCCGAAGGATGGCGGCGCACAGGTTTACGGCAAGAAGACCATAAACGGAACCACCTACAACTTCGGCACCAAGGGCTATGTCACCTACACGCCGAGCGGAAACATGACCATCCGCGTAAACCGCGCAAAGAATGTCGTTACGATTTATGACGGCAACACGCCGGTAAAAGCAATGGCCTGCTCCGTTGGTCTGAATAACGCCACACCGGTCGGCACCTTCTACATACAGAGCCACTACCGCTGGTGGACACTCGACGGTCCGACGACAGGACAGTATTGCAGCCATTTTCTTTCCTCGTACCTGTTCCACTCTGTACCGATGAGCGGAACAGACCATAATCCATACAATGTAGCCGCCAGCGACTACAACAAGCTCGGTCAGGCAGCTTCCCACGGATGCGTCCGTCTCTGCGTTGCCGATGCAAGGTGGATCTACTATAATTGTCCAATCGGCACAAAGGTCGTTATTTCCGACAAGGAAGCGACCCCGCTTGGAAAACCGGCAGTTGTAAAGATGAAAGCCGGTACTGTCGGAAAGGACCCGACCGATATCTGGAGTTAAAGAAATCCCAGGCTAAAAATCATCAAAAATGCAGCCCACGCAGGGCTGCATTTTTATATCAAACCATATTATCCTGTTTCAGGATGATTCCACAGCAAAAATCCATCGAAAGCGCAGTCATCCTGCTTCAGGATGATTCTGCCGCAAAAATCCATCGAAAGCGCAAAACCCCCGCGCCAGTACCGGATATCTTTGCCGCTTATTCCCCCAGTCCGCTCATAATCAGCTTTCCAAGGTTTTCCAGTGCCTCCTCTTCGTCCGGTCCGTCGCAGGACAGCGTAATGCTGTCATTACACTTCACGCACGCGCTCAGCACGCTGAGAACGCTCTTTGCATTTGTCTCCGTATCCGCAGAAAACAGCGTGACAGACGACTTATACTTTATCGCCTCCGTACACAGCATCGCCGCCGGTTTCAGATGCAGTCCCGCCTGGTTTCTGATTACAAACGTCTGGCTCACCATAAGCTATTCCTCCGTCTGAAGCTCTCCTTCCGCTTCCCGTTCTTCGTCTTCTACATTTACCACGATTGTCACCTCGGCACCCAGCTCGCAGCCCTCCGGCAGCGTAACCGTCACAGGCAATGTATAGCTTCCATTCGACTGGCACTTTTCCAGGTCGATTTCCGCCCGGATATCCTCCACGCCAATACCGTCCAGCAGCTCATCCGTAGAACGGATATTGATGGCAAGCTGATCGGTCGGTGAGAAAATCAGCCGCTTGCCGGACGGCGCATTGCGCAGTGTCAGCTCCGACACCGGGAATTCAATGGTCTTACTTCCCACCTCGTCAATCGTCACCGTAACTACCACCGCAGAAGAGACATCCGCCTCCAGCCGCACCTCATCGTACTGGCTCAGAGTATTGCTCAGATCCACGGTAAACTCCTTGTTCTCCGACGCACCGGAAATATCGAGGGTATCCGTCAGCTTCAGCGTGGTGCCGATTTTCTCAATCGCCGACGCCGATGCCGTCAGGTTGACTGTGGACGGTGAAATAGATACATCCGTCACCTCATAGCCGTCCGCAGGCGCTCCCGTCAGCTCCGCCTGCAGCTCAATCTCGCCGTAAATCCGCCAGACTTCAATGCCTACCTCCGCCAGATTATCCTTCAGAACGACCCCGTCCATATTTTTCAGCTCCAGATTACTCCACTGACTGTTCGTCAGCTCCGCACCGTTTTTATCCTCGATGCGCACCGGAAGCTGCTGGATGCTGTCCTCCGACATATAAGTCACATCCACCGGAACCGTCACCTTTCCGATAATATCAATCAGGGACTCCGGTCCGGCAATCTTGATGGTATCTCCGGTAAGCACTGTCGTTTTACCCACCTCAAAACCCTTCGCCGTGTTTCCGGAAACAGTGGCGGCGATGCCGAAGGTCTGTTCCACCTTATCCTCCAGCTCAATCTTCATGGAAGCCGGCTGGATGCGCATATCCTCCTGTGCCACCGACGGGTCCGAGCAGGTCACCTCCAGCGGAACCGACCCGATTGCTTCATTATAATTTTCCAGATCCGCGCGCACGGTAAAGCTTGCTGTGCTCAGTCTGGAGCGCACTGACCGGCGCGCCGTCACATAAACGCTCACCTTATCCGTTCCGTCAACCACCGTGTATGTTTTATTTGCATTGGTAATCGTATCCTGGTTTTTTATCGTTACCGGGATATTCCGGTACACCTGCTGCTTTTCCGGGTCGTTGCTGTCCATAACGACCAGCCAGATGAGACAGGCAGTCAGAACAGAAAGCAGCTTCAGCCCAATATTACGTGTCAGTTTATATTTCATGCTATTTGCTTCCTTTCTCCGCGTCCCTTTTTCCCTTTCGCCCGAACGGAAATCCTTTCCTGCTAATCAGCTTTATGGAATTTACCGATTTATTCTGAAGCGTGACAAGCTGCGCGCGCAGAATTTCTTCCGTAACATTTCTGGTGAGAACCCCCTTCTTCGCAATCGATATCTTTCCGGTCTCCTCCGAAACAATAATCGTGAGAGAATCCGTCACCTCGCTGACGCCAACACCGGCGCGGTGCCGCGTTCCAAGCTCCTTGCTGAGATTCTGGCTGTCCGACAGCGGCAGATAGCAGGTTGCGGAAACGATTTTGTCTCCTCTGATGATGACCGCACCGTCGTGCAGGGGCGTGTTATGTTCAAAAATGTTGATCAGAAGCTGGCTGGATACCACGGCGTCGATTGCGATCCCCGTGCGCTCGTACTCCGCAAGCGTCTCATTCTCCTCGATTACCATCAGCGCGCCGGTCTTCACCTTTGCCATTTCCAGCGACGCCCGAACGATCTCGTTAATCGTACGGTCACTGCAGCGCTGCACGACCTCTTTTACCGTGCCCGCCGGAATAATACTGGAAAGCAGTTCCTTTTCTCCCAGCTGCTCCAGCACCTTGCGCAGCTCCGGCTGGAAAATGACAAGCGCACCCATAATGATGATATTCAGTCCTTTTTCAATGATAAAGGTGAGTGTGTCCATATTAAACAGATATGCCAGAGCAATAAAGCAACCAACCAAAAGCATTCCTTTCAGAAGTGTCCACGCCCTGCTCCGTTTGATCCATACCAGCACGCTGTATACCAGAAAGGAAAGAATGATAATCTCGATAATATCGATAACCCCTATTGTTATAGCAGGCACCTTCAGCCACGGAAAATGACTGCCAAACCACATTCTGATAGTATCCACGTTTATCTCCCCTCTGCCCTGCGCCTTCTCTTCTTTCTGTGAAGCTTCTTTTTCGGCACAGCTTTTACATAGTAATAATATTCGTCGTCCTCAAACCGGACTGTCTGTGTTTTTTTATAATCCAGATGAAACAGCATCGTCTGCGCTATCCATCCCACCAGCAGCGATACCAGAATCTCCCCGGCAATCTGCAGCGCACCGGCCGGCACCCCGAATACAGCCGCCCCCGCAATGCGCACAGCCAGATAGACCGCGCAGCCTGCCGCCGCAGCAATCATCCACGCATATTTTATAGCCTGGATGCGGATAAAATATACTGTCAGCAGAACCGCCGCCAGCGCCGCCGTCATTACCAGCATTTCCCGGTTGGTAATCACCGCCTGTATAAGCTGCGCCGCTTTCTGCACCATTGCTTCCGCAGCCTCCGCCGCGGTCGAATGCAGATTGGCGCCGTTCTCTTCCACGATCCGTATCAGATAGCCGCCAAGCGTCCCGAAAGCGACCCCGACCGCTCCGAGCGGTCCGCCCAGCAGACCAAAAAGCACTGCGGGTACACAGCCCATATTCCCTCCAAGAGCCAGCGCCGTCAGAAGAAGCGGCCACGCCGACTGCGGCGCCAGACTGAAATACACAAGCAGCTCTATTACCAGGATGCCTCCCCCGACCAGAGCCGCCTCCAGGGAAATCCCGTAAAAATGCACCAGAACCAGCCCCGACGCCACCAGAATAATTGCATTCGATGGCAGAAGCATGCAGACTGCCGCTAAAACGAGCAGCAGCGCCGGATGGTCAATCGCGGTTGTCTGTCCGAATGCCGCGCGGATCGACAGAAATATCAGGAAAGCTGCCGCGAACTTAAACAGCAGGCGGATTGCCGTATCATATTTTCCGTAAAATCTGCTCAGCTTATCCCGGACGGTAAGCAAAAATCTCATACTGTTCTCCTCCTGCGGGTGTCATCTTTTGCGCTGTCCTCTTCGCGGTATGCCGCCTCCAGCTGCTTCAGGAGCTCCCGGTACCGGTAAAGGTCCTGTTTTGCCCGCGCATAGCGCAGAGCCTGTATCGCGTAGGTTAGAACCAGAAAAAAGCAGAGCACCACGGCATACAGGAATAAGATACGCGCGCCGAGCGCCATCACATCTATCTGGGTAATATCCACGATCAGCGTCTCCGCGTGATACAGCGCCCATCCTGCCAGTCCGAGCAGAAATGCCAGGGTAATCCGCAGACCGTTCTTTATCATATGGCGTCCGATATAATCTCCCCGAAAATATCCCTGCACGCCCTCCAGCTGTTCTTTGTGCTGCTCCTCGAAAAGAGCAAGCTGTGTCATCAAATAAATCCGTTTTTCATCCGGCATGTCATACCAGCTCCTCATTTTTCTGTGTGTGCTTCCAGTATAACATGAAAAACCGTCTTTGCAAACACCCTAAGTTCCCCTGATTTATGTATTTTTTGTAACCAGGTCACTATTTTCACTCCGTTCACAGTAACGTAACCAGCTGGTTAAGCCCGGCTATCCCGCCATACATATGGTTACAAAATATACATATTTTACACCGGCGCTTCTTAATACCGACGCCGCCTCGTGGATGGTGCTTCCCGTCGTGTAAACATCGTCCACCAGGAGGATGCGCTCCCACGGCAGGCGGCGCTCCCCGCTGCCCGCTGTTTCCGGCAGACTGCTCCTGGCTCTGGCATCCTCCATTTCCGCCAGCTTGCTCCCGGCTCCGGCATCCTCCATTTCCACCAGACCGCTCCTGGCTCTGGCATCCTCCATTTCCGCCAGCTTGCTTCCGGCTCCGGCTGCCGCATATTTTTCCGAAACGGCGAAGGCGCCTTTTAAATTGCTTCTGCGGGCACGGTAATCCAGCTCCTTCTGATTCGCCGTTTTTCTCACTTTTTCCAGCACATCGCACCGCACCGGAAGCGACAGCAGACCGCCCAGCTCCCTTGCCAGAAGCTCCGCCTGGTTATAGCCCCGCCTTCTTCTGGCAGAAGAATGCATCGGAACCGGAATCAGCACCTGCGGCCGCCATTTCTGCAGATACTCTCCCAGATGCTCCGCAATCTCCTGCGCATAATATTCCAGATATTCCCTCTTGTTCTGATATTTCACTGCATACAGCGATTCCTTCAGCGGACTCCTGTACAGATACAGCGCGCGTCCCTGCGTATAAGCAAGTCTCCCGCTGCTGCAGGAGGGACAATATTCCTCCGTATCATCCGCCAGCGGCCGCCCGCAGCGAAAGCAGACCGCCCCTCTGATATATGGAAGCTCCTCTCTGCATTTTTCACAGATTCCCTCTGACAGCTTCCCGCACAGAGGGCACCTGCGCGGCAGCACCAGATCCAGCGCCGCCATTCCAGCGTCCCGCGCCGCCTGCTTCCAGAATCCATTCTTTCCCTTTTCAGACCTCATAAGCCGTACCGTTTACCGATTCTCTCCCGGCAGGAAAATCGTCAGCGGCTGTTCCATCCGCAATCGGGCTTACGCATTCCACCCGCAATCGCCTGGGAATCTGCCGCACAAACGGGCTTACACATTCCACCCGCTGTCGCCTGGGAATCTGCCGCACAAACGGGCTTATACATTCCACCCGCTGTCGCCTGGGAATCTGCCGCACAAACGGGCTTATACATTCCACTCGCAGATCCGCTCCTTCAGCGTAGAATAGCGCTTCTGCTCGAAGCGGTTGTCAATCATCTGATAAAAAACCTCTGCGGAGCCGACCAGCGTCACGCATTTGCGCGCCCTTGTCACCGCCGTGTACAGCAGGTTGCGGTTCATCAGCATCCGCGGCCCGGCAAGCAGCGGAATCACGACGGCGGGATATTCGCTTCCCTGCGATTTATGAATCGTCACCGCATACGCAAGCTCCAGCTCTTCAAGCTGCTTAAAGGAATAGTCTACAAAACGCCCCTCGTCGAACTCCACCGTCAGCATTTCCGCATATGTATTGATCTCGCGGACGATGCCCATGTCCCCGTTAAAGATACCGACGCCTTTTTCCACGGCAATGCCGTATTTTCCGCGTATCTCCCACTCCGCCTGATAGTTGTTTTTTATCTGCATGACCTTGTCGCCCTCCCGGAATACCCCGCCGGCGTGCTCCCTCTCCCGCTTATCGGGAGCGGGCGGATTCAGATACTGCTGCAGAATCGTATTCAGCCTCTCCACGCCGAGCAGTCCCTTTCGCATCGGCGTCAGCACCTGGATATCATATGGCTTTGCGTCCACGTATTTGGGAAGCTTCTGCTGGACGAGCGCCAGCACCACACGGATAATAATATTCGCCTCATCGCGCTTTAAGAAGAAAAAGTCACGGCTTTTGTTATCCAGCACAACATGCTCCCCGCTGTTGATTTTGTGCGCATTCACCACAATGTCGCTCTCGCTCGCCTGACGAAAGATTTTCGTCAGACGCACAACCGGAAAGCGCTCCGATTCAATGATATCTTTCAGGACGCATCCCGGTCCCACGGACGGAAGCTGATTGACATCGCCCACCATAATCAGCCGCGTGCCCGGCGTGACCGCGCTCAGCAGCGCGTGCATCAGAAAAATGTCCACCATCGACATTTCATCAATAATAATGACGTCCGCCTCCAGGGGATTCTGCATATTACGCTCAAAATGGGTGTGCGCCGAGGATTCCTCCACCGCGCCGGATACCTCCAGCAGCCGGTGAATCGTCTGCGCCCCATAGCCCGTAGCTTCCGTCATGCGCTTCGCCGCTCTCCCGGTCGGCGCCGCCAGCAGAATCTCCAGCCCTTCGGAAGCAAAATAATGAATCAGCGCGTTGATGGTCGTTGTTTTTCCGGTGCCAGGACCTCCCGTAATCACCAGCAGTCCGTGGCTCACCGCCGCTGCCGCCGCCTCCTTCTGCAGCTCTTCCAGCTTTGTCCCGGTCTCCTGCTCGATCTGCTCCAGACGACGCTGCACGGCTTCCTCTGATATTTCCGCTGAAATATTCAGGTCATGCAGCATTTTCGCCGTGTTCAGCTCCAGATAATAATTGGAAGCGCTGTAAACGCCGGGAACCCGCACTTCCTCCCCGTCGCTTCCCTGCCCTGCGCCCGGCACGTCCTTTATGACAATTTTCCGCTCAATTGCCAGATCCGGCAGCAGTGCCTCCATCGCCTCCAGGGAAACGCCAAGCAGCTCCGATGCACGCCGCATCAGCTCCGGCTGCGGCAGGTACACATGCCCCTCCGTCATCGCCTGCGCCAGCACATACAGAAGTCCGCTTTTTATACGAAAATCAGAGTCGGTATGAATACCCACTCTGGATGCAATTTCATCGGCAGCCTTAAAGCCGACGCCGGCGATATCATCTGCCAGTTTGTACGGATTTTCCCGCACGATCTGGTAGAGAGACGCCCCATACTGGTTGTAAATTTTCATTGCAAGCGCGGTGGAGATCCCGTACTGCTGCAGAAAAAGCATTGCCTTTCGCATGTCGCGCTTTTCCTCCATCTGCTGCGCAATTTCCCGCGCCTTGCGCTCACTGATACCCTTCACCTCCGCCAGTCTCTCCGGTTCTTCCTCGATGATGCGGAAGGTGTCGCCCTTAAAGCGCCGCACGATCCGCGCAGCAAGCGCCATGCCAACGCCTTTCACCGCCCCGGAGCCGAGATAGCGTTCTATGGAAAGCTCGTCCTCCGGCGTCTTATATTCATAAGAAGAAATCTGAAACTGCCTTCCGTAGGTACTGTGCTCCGTATAGCCGCCCTCCGCCTCGATCAGCTCTCCTTCCGCGGCGGACTGCAGCGTTCCGACGCATGTCACCTCCTCGCCGTCGCAGACCAGCACCATCACTGTATAACCGTTTTCCTCATTGCGGTATATGATATGCTCCACATATCCAGAAACCTTTTCCATCCTCTGTCTTCTTCACATCCTTAAATATAGTTGCCGGCCGCCGTATCCACACGGCTCAGTCTGTCCGGCTTATGTCCCGGCACACAGCCCAGTCTCTCCGGTCCATGTCCCGGCGCACTGCTCAGTTTCTCAAGTCCATGTTCCGGCGCACGTATCCGTTCTTCCCCGTACGGCTCAGTCGTCCTGGCGCGCACGCCCGGAAATGACCTCCGGATAACGTCCGACGCCGATTGCCACCGCGGAAACCGGGTCCTCTGCCGTCACCGTATTGATGCCGGTTTTTTCTTCTATCAGCTCCTCCATGCCGTCCAGCAGACAGCCCCCGCCTGTCAGCACGATGCCGCGCTCCACGATATCCGCCGCCAGCTCCGGCGGTGTTTTTTCCAGCACGCCATGCACCGCTTCCGTAATCTGGGAAAGCGGCTCCTGCAGCGCCTGCCGGATATCCTCAGAGCTGACGCGCACCGTCTTGGGCAGCCCGGTCGTCAAATCCCGGCCCTTCACCTCCATCAGTTTCTGCTGCGCGCGCTCCACGGCTGTGCCGACATGGATCTTGATATCCTCCGCAAGCCGTTCTCCGATAATCAGATTGTGCGCCGTCCGCACATAATGCATAATCGCATTGTCAAAATCGTCTCCCGCCACCTTCAGCGTGGTATCCACCACGATGCCATCCAGCGAAAGAATCGCCGCGTCACAGGTACCGGCGCCGATGTCCACAATCATTTTTCCGCAGGGCTTCGAGATATCGATCTCCGCACCGATGGCCGCCGCAATCGGTTCCGGCACCAGCATCACCTCGCGCGCCCCTGCCTGATAGGTAGCGTCCTCAATCGCCTTCTGCTCAACCTCCGTGACCGTTCCCGGCAGGTTAATACTGATGCGCGGCTTCTTAAAGGACAGCTTTCCGCTTGCCTTCTGGATAAAATATTTCAGCACCTGTTCCGTAACTGCATAATCCGAAATAATACCGTTTTTCAGCGGACGGATAGCGACAATATTGCCCGTACTTCTGCTCAGCATCATGCGCGCTTCCTCGCCGATTGCCTTTATTTTATTGGCGTCCCTGTCGAAAGCCACCACAGACGGCTCCTTCAGAACAACGCCTTTTCCTCTTACATAAACCAGTATACTGGCTGTTCCAAGGTCTATTCCGATATCAGAAATATTCATCTGTCTTCCCCTTTCTGTCCTGTCTGAAGTAAGTATAAAACACCCTTATCATTTTTTAAAGCCCTTTTTAGGAATTTCACATTTTCTTTAGATTGAAAACATATTTTGAACACATTTGTTGGATATACTAACAGCATATTAGCAAACAGCTAATATATTTCATAACTCACACTTCGCAGCCCCCACACGCTGCGAAGTACTCCCTCAAAATATTTAATTTTTTCTCTTTCCTGAAAAGGCTGTGCCGAGAGGCACAGCCTTTTCACATGTCCAGACCATTACATGGTCTCATATGCACACATCCGGCATAAAATGCCGGATGGCGCGTTCTACAAAATATAACAGTTCAGCCCGCGCCAGATGGCTGAACTGTTGGTTACAAATATTTCTTTATATACTGACCGGTATAGGATTTTTCGACCTGCGCCACTTCCTCCGGCGTGCCGCGCGCGATCACGGTGCCGCCGCCGTCGCCGCCCTCCGGTCCCATGTCGATGATATAATCGGCAGTTTTGATGACATCGAGATTGTGCTCTATCACAACTACGGTATTACCGCCCTCCGCCAGGCGCTGCAGAATCTCGATCAGCTTATGCACGTCGGCAAAATGAAGCCCGGTGGTCGGCTCATCAAGAATATAGATTGTCTTTCCAGTGCTGCGCTTGCTGAGCTCAGTGGCAAGCTTGATACGCTGTGCTTCCCCGCCTGAGAGCATTGTGGAGGGCTGTCCGAGACGGACGTAGGAAAGCCCGACATCATAAAGCGTCTCGATTTTTCTGCGGATAGACGGAAGATGCTCAAAAAATTCCAGCGCCTCCTCGACCGTCATATTCAGCACATCGTAAATATTCTTTCCTTTATACCGGACCTCCAGCGTTTCCCGGTTGTAGCGCTTTCCCTGGCAGACCTCGCAGGGCACATAGACATCCGGCAGGAAATTCATTTCAATTTTCAGAATACCGTCACCGCTGCACGCCTCGCAGCGCCCGCCCTTCACATTAAAACTGAAACGCCCCTTCTTATAGCCGCGCGCTTTGGCGTCCGCCGTAGAGGCAAACAAATCTCGAATCTGGTCGAATACCCCCGTATAAGTTGCCGGATTGGAGCGCGGCGTCCTTCCGATCGGCGACTGGTCAATATTAATAATCTTATCGAGCTGCTCCGTCCCCTCAATGCGGTCATGCGCTCCGGCAATGGTGTGGGCACGGTTCAGCTTCTTCGCAAGGCTCTTGTAGAGAATCTCGTTGACAAGGGAGCTTTTTCCGGAGCCGGACACGCCCGTCACACACGTCATGACACCAAGCGGAATATCCACGTCAATATTCTTTAAATTGTTCTGTTTCGCGCCGATTACCCGCAAAAATCCGGTCGGCTTTCTGCGCACTTCCGGCACCGGAATTTTCTTCCTTCCGCTCAGATAATCTCCCGTGATGGATTCCTTACAGTTTATAATGTCCTCCACGGTGCCCGCAGCAACTACCTTTCCGCCGTGTTCCCCCGCGCCTGGTCCGATATCCACCACAAAGTCCGCCGCCCGCATGGTATCCTCATCATGCTCAACAACAATCAGCGTGTTTCCAAGATCCCGCAAATGATTTAGGGTATTCAGCAGCTTGTCGTTATCGCTCTGATGCAAACCGATGCTCGGCTCGTCCAGAATATACGCCACGCCGACAAGACCGGAGCCAATCTGGGTGGCAAGCCGGATACGCTGCGCCTCCCCGCCCGAAAGGCTTCCGGTCGCCCGCGCAAGCGTCAGATAGTGCAAGCCGACATCCACCAGGAACTGTACCCGCGCGCGGATCTCCTTTAAAATCTGATGTCCGATCAGCTCCTGCTGCTTCGTGAGCTGCAGCTCCTGCAGAAATACCTGCAGCTTATCAATCGGCATGGAGGTTATCTCATAGATATTTTTCCCCTGGATGGTTACCGCAAGCGCCTCCTTTTTCAGACGCTGTCCCTTACAGGTCTTACAGGGGGTAATCCGCATAAATGTCTCATATTCCTGCTTCGAGGCATCTGAGCCTGTCTCGCGGTAGCGCCGCTCCACATTGCGTATCAGTCCCTCAAACGCCACATCATACACGCCGGTTCCCCGCATCCCGGTATAATGCACCTTCACCTTTTTCCCGTCCGTTCCGTGAATCAGCATATGCCGGATATTTTCCGGAAGCTGCTCATACGGCGTATCCAGACTGAAATGGTATTCCTCCGCCAATGCATCCAGAATCGCTCTGGTAAAGCTCCCCTTTGTCGTGCACGACTGCCATCCGAGCACTGTAATGGCGCCCTCCGCGATACTTAGGGATTTATCGGGAATCATCAGCTCCTCATCAAACTCCATTTTGTAGCCCAGCCCGAAGCAGTCCGGGCAGGCGCCGAAGGGATTGTTGAAGGAAAAGCTGCGCGGCTCAATCTCGTCCACGCTGATGCCGCAGTCCGGGCAGGAAAAACTCTGGCTGAAGCGCAGCTGCTCCTTTCCGTCCACATCCACAATCAGAAGCCCTTCCGACAGCTCCAGCACATTTTCAATCGAATCTGTCAGACGCTTTTCAATCCCCGGTTTGACCACCAGACGGTCTACCACGATTTCGATATTGTGTTTTTTATTTTTGTCCAGCTTTATCTCCTCGGACAGGTCGTACATATTACCGTCCACAATCACGCGCACGTAGCCGCTGCGCTTTGCCTTTTCAAACAGCTTGACATGCTCGCCCTTCCTGCCGCGTACTGTCGGGGCAAGCAACTGGATTTTTGTGCGCTCCGGCAGCTCCATAAGCTGATCCACCATCTGGTCCACCGTCTGCTTCCTGATTTCCTGTCCGCATTTCGGACAGTGCGGGGTGCCGATGCGGGCATAGAGAAGGCGGAAATAGTCGTAAATCTCCGTCACCGTGCCGACCGTCGAGCGCGGGTTGCGGTTCGTCGATTTCTGGTCAATGGAGATAGCGGGCGGAAGCCCCTCAATGCTCTCCACGTCCGGTTTTTCCATCTGTCCCAGGAACTGACGCGCATAGGAGGACAGCGATTCCATGTACCGTCTCTGTCCTTCCGCATAGATGGTGTCAAACGCCAGCGACGACTTTCCTGAGCCACTCAGACCTGTCAAAACCACAAGCTGATTGCGCGGGATATCGAGATCCAGATTTTTCAGATTGTGTTCATTTGCTCCGCGTATGCGGATATACTGCATTTTATTTGAATTAACTGCCATGATTTTTCTCCTGTTTTCTATATTGCCGGTTACGCTTCCTGCAGGTGCTGCTTCAGATTTATCATCTGGTCACGCAGCTCTGCCGCCGCCTCGAAATTCAGCTCCGCGGCTGCCTTCTTCATCTTCTTCTGCACCTCTGCGATCAGCTTCTCCAGCTCCTTTTTGCTCATAGATTCCGGATCGACCGCCAGTTTCTTCTCCTCCTTCGCCACTTCCTTCGAAATGCTGATGAGGTCGCGCACAGACTTCTGAATTGTCTGCGGCGTAATGCCGTGCTCCTGATTGTAAGCGTCCTGCACCCGGCGGCGGCGCTCCGTCTCTTCAATCGCAATTTTCATGGAATCCGTCATCACATCGGCGTACATGATCACATGTCCTTCCGCGTTTCGTGCGGCGCGTCCGATGGTCTGTATCAGAGAAGTTGCGGAACGAAGGAAACCCTCCTTATCAGCATCCAGAATCGCTACCAGTGTGATTTCCGGAATGTCCAGACCTTCCCGGAGCAGGTTGATGCCGACCAGCACATCAAAGACGTCCAGACGCATATCACGGATAATCTCCGTGCGCTCCAGCGTGTCAATGTCCGAGTGCAGATACCGCACGCGGATACCGATTTCCCGCATATATTCCGTGAGATCCTCCGCCATCCGCTTGGTAAGCGTGGTAATCAGCACTTTGTTTTTCTTTGCAACTTCTTTATTTACTTCGCCGACAAGGTCGTCAATCTGCCCCTCCACCGGTCGCACATCCACCTTCGGGTCCAGCAGACCGGTCGGGCGGATGATCTGCTCGGCGCGCAGCTGCTCGTGTGCTTCCTCATATTCGCCCGGCGTCGCCGAGACAAACATGATCTGGTCTATTTTACTTTCAAATTCTTCAAAATTCAAGGGGCGGTTATCCTTTGCGGACGGCAGCCGGAAGCCGTAATCCACCAGCGTCGTCTTTCGCGACTGGTCCCCGGAATACATCGCCCGTATCTGCGGAATCGTTTTATGCGACTCGTCAATGATCATCAGAAAATCATCCGGAAAGTAATCTATCAGCGTATGCGGCGGCGCTCCCGGCTTCAGTCCCGCCAGATGCCGCGAATAATTCTCTATGCCGGAGCAGAAGCCCGTTTCCTTCATCATTTCAATATCAAAGTTGGTCCTCTCTGCAATGCGCTGCGCCTCAAGCAGCTTGTCCTCGCTCTTAAAATACGCCACGCGCTCCGCCAGTTCTTCCTCGATATCCGCCGCTGCCTGTCGTATCCGATCCGGCGGCACCACATAATGCGACGCCGGGAAAACGGCAATATGTTCCATTCTGCTCTTTATCTCGCCCGTCAGCACATCAATCTGTGTAATCCGGTCAATCTCATCCCCGAAAAACTCCACACGAAAAGCGTAATCTCCGGCGCTCGCCGGAAAAATCTCCAGTACATCGCCATGCACCCGGAAGGTACCGCGGTGGAAATCCATCTCACTGCGGTCATACTGGATGTCGATCAGCTGCCGGATCACCTCGTCGCGGTCCTTCTCCATGCCCGGACGCAGCGATACCATCATCTTTTCAAAATTCTCCGGTTCTCCCAGACCATAAATGCAGGATACGCTGGAAATGATCACCACATCCCGCCGCTCCACCAGCGAAGCCGTGGCAGACAGACGCAGCTTATCAATCTCATCATTTACCGCCGAATCCTTCGCGATATACGTGTCAGACGAGGGCACATATGCCTCCGGCTGGTAATAATCGTAGTAGCTCACAAAGTATTCCACCGCATTGTTCGGGAAAAACTCCTTAAACTCGCCGTACAACTGTGCCGCCAGGGTCTTGTTATGCGCGATAATGAGCGTCGGTTTATTTAATTGCTGGATGACATTCGCCATCGTGAAGGTCTTGCCGGAACCGGTGACACCGAGAAGCGTCTCGCACTGGTTGCCTTCTTTGAAGCCTTTCACCAATTTTTCTATCGCCTGCGGCTGGTCGCCGGTGGGCTTGTATTCTGATACTAATTCAAATCTTTCCATAGCAAAATCGCTCCTTACTATGACGTGTTTACGGTATTATGCTACCATAAAGTGCTCTATAAATCAACACCATTTTGAACATATGTTCTGTTCTTCATTCAGTGATAATTTCCAATCGCACGCATCGCCGGTTTCATTTAAAATCATTCCAAAAATACAGCCGCTTTATTATAACAAAACCTATAAAAAAGGAAAAGCAGGGAATGTTTTATCTGCACATTCCCTGCTCTCACGTATTTTTTTCTTTTATCTCTCCATAAGAAATATTCTCATCCCGGTTATAAAAATCTCCATCCGCAGTTTGTCGAATGATCTGCCGCTCAGAATCCTACATTTTGACATATCAGTAAGCCAGAATTCTGGCCGGATTATCATATACCAGTTTATGGATCTGTTCTTCTCTTCCAAGCATTTCCATCATCTGCAGACCAAATGTAATAAACCGGGTACAGCCATGCCCGCCATAGGCACGCCACATCAGTTTTGATGAAAAATCATTTCCAAGTGTAATATGGTCTCCATAGCCCAGATCAATCAGGGTAATTAAAGCTTTCAGCCGCTCAAAATCATCCGGCATAAAGAAATTTGAATTTTCCACCGGCATTCCCCAGGTATCCAGACCAATATTATAGCCCTTCTCCAACAAAGTCTTCTGCAGATTAAGATCCAGGGTACGGTCTGTCTCCGGTTCCTCCAGATAATCTGTTACCATCACACTGCCCGCAATGCGATTATCCATGTGACAGATCAGTATCCGATCGTGATCTACACTGTATTTTTCGCACAGCCTGTCAAGCAGCGCTACAATTTCATCACCGTCCATCATCGGTTCTGTATGAATATGAGTGGACAATCCTGTTTCCGCTGTCAGACGTATGCACGCCTCCACTGCATTATTTTCCGTATCCGTACCTGTCGCCAATGCCGCTTTCAGTACGCCTGGATAAATGTCGGTTCCGTCAATTCCATCTTCAATCTGTCCCTTGCAATAATCGTAATAGAATTTGACATCCTGCCCTCTGAACTCCTGCGGAATCGCTGTTTCATGGTAGATTCCCGTTGCGGTTATAAAATTAATTCCGGTTCGCTCGGACAGTGCTTTCGTCTTTCTCACATCTCCACGTCCGGTAGATGGAACGGGATCACAGACTGACTGACCACCCAGCGCCTTAAAATATCCGTACTCTTTTACCATGCCCTCCAGATCGTCCACTACCTGCAGTTCCGGGCACATCAGGTAGGTCCCTGTTTTCAAAAAGCTGTAATTTTCCGGTTTAAACTCCACCATTTCATGGGTGACCTGCGGAAACATTGCTTCCATATATTTTCCTGTTACACGCAGATCCACAAAAGTATGATCATGCATAGAAGTAAATCCAAGCTGTTCCGGTGCAATATCACCGCACACGGTTGTTATTCTTTTCCCCATCTGTATACCTCTCTCAGCCTTATTGTGCTATTCCTCAAAGTCCAGCTTCTGATCATGGATATGACGATAAATAAATGCAATTGTATCATCCAGAAGCTTAGAGCTTTCCGGCGTATTCCGTCCTACCGGCGCAAACGCATGGAAGCAGCCCTCGTAACGATCATATTCCACAGGAACACGCGCCTCCATAGCAAGCCTTACCAATTCCTCTCCATCAACTGCCAGAGTCTCCCCTCTATCCCAAACTACATAAAGCGGACAATAATCCTTATAATCCGCAAAAAGCGGGGATGCGTATGGCTCCTTTCTCCTGCTCTCATCCGGACAATACAGCTTTGCCAGGCTCTTCAGACCAGCAGCTGTAACCGTATTCTCATCCCATCCATAATTACTGTGATCCAGAGTACCACTCATATCTATAACCGGAGAATATGCAATGACCCCGGCAGGCATCCGGATTTTCTCGTCCCTGATCTTCAAAGCCGTTGCAATACTAAGAAGTGCGCCGCCACTCTCACCGATTAAAAACACCGGAATATCCGGATGTTTTTCCAGCGCTTCACAATACGCTTTAAAACACTCTTCCACGGCTGCCGGATACGGATTTTCCGGTGCCAGCCCATAAGAAAAAGCATAGACGGGGATTCTCGACTCCCCGGCAAGCATACCTGCATACCCCCGTGAGGTTCTGGCATTTCCGCAAACCAGCCCGCCGCCGTGAATATATAAAATCAATGCATCTTCCCGCGCATAGGATGGCATACTCAACTCCGCTTCCATGCCTCCCAGTGTTGTCTCCTCATAAGTCACCCCTTCCTGTAAGGGCATGGCTGCCTGCGCCGTTTCCACCGCTGCCCGCAGCTTCTCCGGATTAATATCTTCATCAAAAGACGGCAGTCCCTCATTTGTCATTGCTGCCGTAGCCATTCTTACCGCTTCCATCTGTATACTTGACATATCTGACCTCCCTCCATTTCTCCTTATAAACCTGAATGCCCTTTACCCGATGTTAGCTTCCTCCAGTTCCTTAAAAAATGCTTCCCTTATATTCTTGGGACATTTCGTCTGTGGAAATGAGAGAAGCGCCTGTACTGACATTCCCATTGCCGGTCCCATACCCGGAGCATCCTTTGTGCAGGTTGGCACATGTTTCTTTAAAATCTCATAAGCCGCCTCATTTTCAAAAATTTCCTTCATTTTTGATTTTCTTGTTAATGCCATATCTTATACCTCCTTGTAATATTGATCACAGTGTCAGATTCTTCCGCACTATTATCCAAAGTTATTTAGATAATATCATATTAGCCTTTTTCATTTTTGGTGTTAATCCACAAAAATGATAATTATTTTTCTGTTTTCCCCTACATATTGACACTTATCTCTGGTTCTTTTACTACAAATATTCCATATTTTTACCATAGTAAAACCTATAAAAGCAGAAAAGCAGGGAATATTTTATTTACACATTCCCTGCTTCTTATATACAGTCTGCCAGCTATTTACTTTTAGACTTATTTCGACTAAAATGAAAATATACCGAAAATAAAGGAGGTCACGATTTTATGAAAATCGGATACATGATCGTTCATCCGGAAATAACCGCAGAGCGGCTCCGCCGTTTCGTCTCCCTGGATGATGCAGAATTTGCCGGCGCCTTTCTGGATACGCTTTCCCCGGAGGAAATCGCCAGCTTTCATCAGCTCTGTCCGGAGTTTCCCGTCAGAGAGCTTCCGCAGAAAACACCGTAGCCACATGCGCGTCGGCCGGCGCCTACTTTCCGCCGGACGCTTCCTCTAAAATACGGATTGCCTCCTGAAGCTGATTATCGTCTTCTTTTTCGATAACCAGTTCATTCTCTATGTCCTCCGGAAGCTCCACCTCCACATCCGGCTCAATGCCTTTTTCGTGGATATCCGCTCCGGACGGCGTATAATATTTTGCCACCGTCAGCTTCATGCCGGTACCGTCGGACAATGCGAAAATCTGCTGCACGATTCCCTTGCCAAACGTCGTCGTTCCCACCAGCGTGCCAATTCCGTAATCCTTCACCGCCCCGGCAAAAATCTCTGAAGCGCTGGCGCTGTTTTCATTAATCAGCACCGCCAGCGGCTTATCGAAAGCATTTTCCCCGTCGCAGTAATATTCGGTGCGCTGTCCGTACTTATCCTCCGTGTAAACAATCAGCCCCTCCGGGAGCAGCTCCTCCAGAATATCACAGACTGACTGCAGCAGTCCGCCCGGATTGTTGCGCAGGTCAATCACCAGCTTTTCCATTCCCTGTTCTTCCAGCTCCTCCAGAGCTGCGGTAAACTGCTCCACCGTAACCTCGTCAAATTCCGAAATCTGCAGATAACCGATTCCGTTCTCCAGCATTTCCGAAGAAACCGTCGGAATCTGGATTTCCCGCCGTTCCACCGACAGCTCCTGCTCTTCCTCTCCGCGACGGATTTTCAGCAGCACCGCATCACCCGCCTCTGTCTTTATGCGGGAAACCAGCTCTGTTAAATCCATCCCGTCCGCAGCCTCCTCATTGATGGCAAGAATCACGTCGCCCGGAAGCAGCCCCGCCTCTGCGGCAGGCGTATCCGTAAAGCAGGTGACGACCGTAATCTCCCCCGTCTCCGGGTCCTGCGCAAGCAGCGCCCCGATTCCGGAATATTCCCCGCTCGTTGATTCCTCCAGTGTTTTCAGCGCCTCCGCGGAATAATATGCGGCATACGAATCCTGCAGCCCCTCCAGAAGACCGCTGTAAATATCATCCTCCACCAGTTTCTCATCTATCTCTCCCATAAAATACTGGTTGATGATTTCCTGTATTTCCAGCATCTTACTGCTAATCGCCCCGGTATCAAGCTCCAGTTGTTCCTCTTCTCCCTGCGTGAGCGTCTCTGTCTGCGTCTGCAGCTGCCTCGCCAGCCTTAAACGTACCAGCCCCAGCGAGAGTGCGATGCATATTAATGTGAGCACAACGCCGCAGAGAAGTCCGTGGATAAACATAAAGTCCCGGTCTTTTTTCTGCGCCCCGCGCTCCTCTTCCTGGTCATTTTTCATCCACTGCCCGGCTTCTCTTTCTTCCCCCGTCTCCGCAAAATCTTCTGTCTTCTCCGGCAGATACCCCGTCTCTTCCGTTACCCCGTCCTGCCGTCTCATTTCTTCATCCAGATTCTTTTTTTCCATAATTAATCTCCGAAAAAAGGGGAATCTGAGCCGCTCAAATCCCCCACATGAATTCTCCTTCATTCTTATTTTATGCGGCAGCCCTCTTCTTCATGCTGCCCATTCCAGACCGCTGTTTTCTCCCTCACAGCCGCCATTAATACTCCATCGTTTCCATATACTTCATGTACTTTACGACCATCAGGGCGATTTTGAAGGTTATCGCATCCTCAAACACCCGCAGATCCAGCCCGGTGCTCTTCTGCAGCTTATCCAGACGGTACACAAGCGTATTCCGGTGAATGTAAAGCTGCCTGGATGTCTCGGAAACATTCAGACTGTTTTCAAAAAACTTATTGATGGTGGTCAGCGTTTCCTCATCAAAATCATCCGGCGATTTTCCGTCGAAAATTTCTTTTATGAACATCTTGCACAGCGGCATCGGAAGCTGATAGATCAAGCGCCCGATTCCAAGCGAGCTGTATGCAATAATATCGCGCTCGTCAAAAAAGATTTTTCCGACATCCAGCGCCATCCGCGCCTCCTTGTAGGAGCGGGATACCTCTTGGATCTCTCCCACGATCGTACCGTAAGCGACATGGGCGTGCTCCCGCTTCGTCCCCTCCAGACTATTGATAATCAGCGACGCCACCTTTTCCATCTCCGCATAATCGTCTGAAGGCGCCAGCTCCTTTACAACAATCACACTCTTTTCATCGACCGCCGTAATAAAGTCCTTCGCCTTATTGCCAAGACACATGCGCACATTCTCCAGCGACGCATTGTCCTTCTCGTGGTCAGTCTCCAGAATAAAGACCACCCTGCGCGCCTCGGTATCGATATGAAGCTTTTTCGCACGATTGTAAATATCGATCAAGAGCAGGTTGTCCAGCAGGAGGTTCTTGATAAAATTATCTTTATCGAACCGCTCTTTGTAGGCAATCAGCAGGTTCTGCACCTGGAAAGCAGCCATCTTTCCCACCATGTAGGTGTCGTCGCTGCTTCCGCTTGCCAGCAGAATATATTCGAGCTGCGCATCGTCGTACACCTTAAAAAACTGATATCCCTGCAGCTCCTGGCTGTCTGCCGGAGAGTTCACAAACAGCATCGCAGAATCCACATATTGTCCCACCTCTTCAAACGTAGATGCGAGCACATTTCCGTCTGTGTCGATAATGCCGACGTCCACTCTGCTGATTTGTTTAATTCCCTCCACCGTATTTTGCAAAATTTGATTTGAAATCATGTTCTTCACCCCAATACGTTTGTCATGTTACAATCATACACTAATTTCACCAAAAATAAAAGAGAAATTTCGTCTTTTTTTGTAAAATTTTTATTTCGTTCGCGGCATCTGTACAAAAGGCACAAAAAGACGGGAACATTTCTGTTTCCATCCCTGCCAAAATGTGCTATACTTTCTTTATCACAGAGAGGGAGGTTCACTGTCATGATTTATAATGATATTTCTGATTTAGTTCAATACGGCATCCAGAGCGGTCTGATTACAGAAACAGACCGGAATTATACCATCAACGAGCTGCTGGAGCTGTTTCATCTGGACGAATATGAGGCGCCCGAAGAGGCGCCGCACAGCGTCTGCCTTGAAAAAACACTGGCAAATCTGCTGGATTATGCATACGAAAACGGCATCCTGCAGGAGAACAGCGTCGTTTACCGCGATTTGTTCGACACGAAAATAATGGGACTTCTGACGCCGCGGCCGCACGAGGTAGTGGAAAAATTCCGGAACCTCTATGAGGAATCCCCGGTTGCCGCTACCGACTATTTCTATAAACTGAGTCAGGATACCGACTACATCCGCCGCTACCGCATCTGCAAAGATGTGAAATGGACCACGGATACAAAATACGGCACGCTGGACATCACCATCAATCTTTCCAAGCCGGAAAAGGACCCCAAGGCAATCGCCGCGGCAAAGCTCGCAAAGCAGAGCGGCTACCCGAAATGTCTGCTGTGCATGGAAAATGTCGGCTATGCCGGAAGAATCAATCATCCCGCAAGGCAGAATCACCGCGTCATTCCGGTGACGATCAACGGCAGCCAGTGGGGTTTCCAGTATTCCCCCTATGTTTATTACAACGAGCACTGCATCGTGTTTAATTCGCAGCACGTCCCGATGAAAATCGAGCGCGCCACCTTCGGCAAACTGCTGGATTTCGTGGAGCAGTTCCCGCATTACTTCGTGGGCTCCAACGCGGACCTTCCAATCGTGGGCGGCTCCATTTTAAGCCATGACCACTTCCAGGGCGGACACTATGAATTCGCTATGGCAAAGGCTCCTATTGAGCGTGAGATTTCCATCGAAGGCTACAGCGATGTAAAAGCTGGCATTGTGGCATGGCCGATGTCCGTCATCCGTCTGCGCTGCGCCGACAAAGACCGTCTGATCGCGCTCGCCGACCATATTCTGCTGGCATGGCGCGGCTACACCGATGAGGACGCCTTCATTTTTGCTGAGACAGACGGCGAACCGCACAATACCATCACGCCGATTGCGCGCCGCCGCGGCGACGACTTTGAGCTGGACCTCGTTCTGCGCAACAATATTACCACCGAGGAGCATCCGCTCGGCGTCTACCATCCGCACGCAGAGCTGCATCATATCAAAAAAGAAAATATCGGACTGATCGAGGTTATGGGACTGGCTGTTCTGCCCGCAAGACTGAAGGCGGAAATGGAGCTGCTCGCAGAATATCTTCTGTCCGGTCAGGATATCCGCTCGCACGCCGACCTGGAAAAGCACGCCGACTGGGTGGACGGCTTCCTTCCGAAGTATGAAAAGATTACAGAAGAAAATGTGATGGATATTCTCCACGCAGAAATCGGAAATGTCTTTATGCAGGTTCTGGAGCACGCCGGCGTCTACAAATGTACCGAAGAAGGACGCGCAGCCTTCCTGAAGTTTATCAGTACCCTTTAAGGAGCGCCTCATGGAACGGAAAACAGCCTGCATCACCGGCGCCTCCCGCGGCATCGGGCGCGCGCTTGCCGCCGCCTTTGCCGCGCAGGGCTACGATTTATTTCTCACCTGCCGGAAAAACGAAGCGCTGCTGCTTTCGCTGAAGCAGGAGCTGGAGCAGACCTGCGGCATCCGCTGCCGCACCTTTGCCGCCGACGCCGGAAGCGCCGCGCAGATGGAGCATGTCTTTGCAGAAATCAGCAATCAGACTGACCATCTGCATGTACTGGTGAACAACGCCGGCATTTCCTGGCACGGTCTGCTCACGGATATGACGCCGCAGGAGTGGGACGACCTTCTCCGGACAAATCTAAGCTCCGTATTTTATGCCAGCCGCCTGGCGGTTCCGCTGATGCTGCACCGCCATGCCGGAAAGATTCTGAATATTTCCTCTGTCTGGGGACTGGCGGGCGCTTCCTGCGAGGTGGCGTATTCCGCCTCCAAGGGCGGGGTCAACGCCTTCACAAAAGCGCTGGCAAAAGAGCTTGCTCCCAGCAATATCCAGGTAAACGCCATCGCCTGCGGCGTCATCGATACGGAAATGAACGGCTTTCTGGATACAGAGGAGCGCGCCGCGCTGATGGACGAGATTCCCGCCGGACGCTTTGCCTCCCCGGAAGAGGTCGCCGACCTTGCCGTTTCGCTCTGCGGTGGACATAGTTACCTTACCGGGCAGATTATCACGCTGGACGGCGGCTGGATATAGCCGTTCTGCCCCGCGCATCATCCGGCGCATTATTATCATATGCAAAAATAAGAGGCCTTTAAAAGCCTCTTATTTTATCGTCCGCATCCTCCGTGGTGTTCTGCACGGATTTTATCACTACATAATAGCCCGCGTTTTCGTTTACCTTTACATAGACGCGGTCGCCCGCCTTTTTCCCAAGGAGCGCCCTGCCCATCGGCGATTCGATGCTGATCTTTCCGCTCATGGAATTTCCGCGGATAGAGGTGACGATTTTATAAGTCTCTGTTTCATCATCGTCCTCAAAATAAACCTCCACCGTGTTGTTCAGCCCGACCTCTCCGTCCCTGGAGACGTCCGATACGACACGCGCCGTCTTCAGCATCCGCTCCAGATAGCGGATACGGCTTTCATTTTTATTCTTATCACGCTTTGCCGCATAATACTCGAAATTTTCACTTAGGTCGCCCTGCGCCCGCGCTTCCTTCACCGCGGCGATTGCTTCTTTCCGCACAACCAGCTTCCGGTATTCAATCTCCTCTTCAATTTTGCGGACATCGCTCCTGGTTAATGTCTCACCCATAATATTTCCTCCCGACAAAATTATCCGGCTGTCTGCTGCCGCATTACTGTTCACAGCAGCTTTTACAGACATTTGCTCCAGCCGCAGCTCTTACAGATATTGCAGCCCTCTTCAAACACCAGCTTTTCCCCGCACTCCGGGCAGTACATATGCCTGTCCGCCTCATTTATATCAACGACCTGCGGCTTTGCCGGTTTTTCCGGCTTCTTTTTCGGACATACATCCTGCTTCTGCGCAAGCTCCGCCTGCATTTCCTTATACATATCCATCAGCGCGTTGCCGACCGCCATCGGACAGCAGGCGCCCTTGCTGGTATCCTTGCGCGTTACGCGGCGCGCCGTGTAGGACGGGCAGGAGCCGCTGGAATTGAGCTGGTCCACAATCGTTTCGATATCGATGCCGCCGCGCGCGCTGATAGAAATCATGCGGGACAGACCCACCATGAAATTGTTGCAGCCGCCCGTAGAGCCCTTGCTGAGATAAGTCTCCAGCAGCGCTCCCGTGTGCGGGTCAAACAGCGCGATACAGTGCAGGCTTCCGCAGCCGGTGATCAGCTTGCGCTTCTTTCCGACCACATCATCCGTCACCAGGATAATTTCTCCGCGTCCCAGTCCTTCGCCGGCAACCACCTTCTTTTTGTCGTTTGTCGTCAGCACGCCGGTGCGCTTGCAGCCGTCGCGGTAAATCGTGATGCCCTTCAGCCCGCGCTCCCAGGCATAGAGATACAGACTCTCCGTCTCCTCCACCGTAAAACTGTTCGGCACGTTCACCGTCGAGCTGATAGAAGCGTCAATGTGCGTCTGCCAGATGGACTGCATGTCAATCCGCTGGTGATAATCCAGCATCATTGCCGTCACAAAATAGCCCGGAAGAGCGTTTTCCTCCGTGATGCCGTGCTGCTTCATATATTCATCCACGATTTTCGTGTAGACCTTATAATAAACATCCGTTCCGTGCAGGGACTCTGTCTTTCTCTGATAAGAGTTCGCATAAACCGGCTCGATGCCGCCGGAAATGCCCAGCATGGTGGACAAGGTGCCTGTCGGGGCAATCGTCAGAAGCTGCGAATTGCGCAGCCCGTATTTGCGCACCAGCTCTCTGGTTTTCTCCGACGTATTGGCAAGAAAGTACGGTGTTTCCATGATTTCCTCTGCATTGCACGCCGGGAACGCACCCTGCTCCTTTGCCAGCTCCGCCGAGGTGGCGATTGCCGCGTCCGCCATCGCAAAGCCGATTTTGTCACACATTGCTACTGCGTCCTGCTCGCCGTAGGTCAGACCCAGCTTTAAGAGCGCGTCCGCCAGACCCATAATGCCAAGACCAATCTGACGCCATTTCGCCACGCTCTCCCGCTGCTCCTGAAGCGGGTGAAGCGGAAGCCCTTCCTCCAGCACCTCGTTCAGCGCGCGCACGGACGCCTGCACACATTTGCGGAAGCCCTCCATGTCAAAGGTCGCCGCCTCCGTAAAGGGATACTGCACAAATTCCGAAAGGTTGATACTGCCCAGCAGACAGCTTCCGCCCGCCGGGAGCGGCTCCTCTGCACAGGGATTGACACCCGCATAGGAAAATTCCTTCGTATTGCTGAGCAGATTCCAGCCCGTGATGCGGTCCCAGAAAAGTGCGCCCGGCTCTGCATAATCCCAGTTCGTCAGCGCAATCTTATGAAACAGCTCCTTTGCCTGCACAGTCTTTTCAATCCGCTCCCCGGTCACCTCCCGCGTAAAGCTCAGGAGATATTCCCCGTTTTCCTTTACCGCCTTCATAAAGTCCTCATGGATGCGGACGGAAATATTGGCCTTTGTCACCTTTTCCAGATCTGTTTTCAGATTGATAAATTCTTCCACATCGGGGTGCGAGCTGTCGATGGAAATCATCAGCGCGCCGCGCCTGCCGTTCTGCCCGATCAGCGCCGTCACCATAGAATACAGCTCCATAAAGGAAACCGCACCGCTTGTCTCCTTCGCCGCATTATGAATGCGCGCACCGCGCGGCGCCAGCCCGGAAATATCGATTCCGCAGCCGCCGCCGTAGCTGTAGGTGCGCGCAAGCTTCTTTGCACATTCAAAAATATCTTCAATCTCATCCTTCGGCGGTGTGATGACATAACAGTTTGAATACGTCACCTTGCGGTCCTTCTGGTCCAGTCCGCGATTGGACAGAATCCTTCCGCCAAACAGGAATTTCTTCTCCTTTATATACCGGGCAATCTCCTCATTTCCGCCGCTGATGCGCGAAATCCATGCTTCAAAATCCTCGCCTTCGCTGCGGTATTTCCGCTCCCAGATATCCATGCCAAGCTGGTTGTCCTTCCCCAGCCATTCCTCTATAACCATTCCCAAAAACCTCCATATTTTGTCGCTGCCTGTATATCATAGCACAATATATGGTGGTGTGCAAGGGTGGATTTTTTTTTACTACTCAGCCATGCGACAAATATCAGAAACAAATGCGTCATGCTTGCATGTAAGCAGATGTTTCTGATATTTGGCATATGGCGTTTAGCCATAAGCCACAGACAGGAGCTGTGCAAACAGCGGATAGCCTGCGCAGCAGGCGGTCTGTGGCTTGATGGCTGAGTAGCTGCAAATATCTTTCCTGTCAGTCCGCCGCTACTCAAACCGCAGCGCGTTTATCGGCTTCAGCCCCGCCGCCTTGTTTGCCGGATAGATGCCGAAGACCACCCCTACGCCTATGGAAAAGCCCAGCGCGAGCATTCCCACCGGAAGAGAAATCGCAAAGTAGTAGTCCGTAAAAATAAGATTCAGCACAGACAGAATCCCCTGACTGAGCAGCATTCCTATGATGCCCCCAAGCAGCGAGATAAATACCGATTCAATCAGAAACTGTACAATAATATCGCTGCGCTGCGCGCCAATCGCCTTGCGGATGCCGATTTCTTTTGTTCTTTCGGTAACGGATACCAGCATAATATTCATAATGCCAATGCCGCCCACCAGCAGGGAAATCGCCGCAATGCCGCCCAGCATGACAGAGAGCGTATCCAGTACAGTATTCATCATATCTATCACATTTGACATGTTCAGGACAGAATAGCTGTCCTCCGAGCCAAATTTTTTCAGAAGATATGCGTCGATGGTATCCTGCGCCTGCGTAAGGGAAGTCTCATCCTCCGCCGTCACATAAAAATTTGTTATGGCGGTCTGCTTCAGCATACGCTGGGCGTTCACAAGCGGGATATAGACACTGTTATTGGTGCTGCCCATCACCGAGCTGTCCTCTTCCTCCAGCACGCCCACGATGCGGTAGTCATATCCGTCAATCCGGATGCTGCTGCCGAGCACCTCCGTTGTACCGTACAGCTCCTTCGCCGTACCCGCACCGACAATGCAGACCTGCAGCCCTTCCTCCTGGTCCAGCTCCCTTATATTTCTGCCGGAGGCAATATCCAGTCCCTGCACCTCCTGGTAAGCGGGCGTGATGCCGCATACGGTCACATCGTCAGATTTTCCGCCCGCCTTCGCCACAGTTTTTCCGGACAGATAGGGAGACACATTCTTGATGCCGCCGGTGCCCTTCAGCGTATTCAGTTCGTTATAACTGAGCTTTTTATGGCTGTCTGTCACCGTAACAATAATCTGGTTTCCGCCCAGCTCCTCCATCGAATCGGTAATGCTCCCGGTTCCGCCCTGCACAATGGAAATCAGCAGAGTAACGGACAGCACGCCGATGATAATACCCAGCATGGTAAGAAAGGAACGCATTTTGTTTGAGCAGACAGCGGAAATCGCCATCTTTACAGACTGTTTCATCTTCATGACTGAATCCACCTCTCCTTCCCGCTGTCTGAAACGATTTTTCCGTCCAGGATCCGCACCTGGCGCTCCGCCTGGGCGGCAATCCCATCGTCGTGGGTAATCAGTATAATCGTATTTCCCTGCTCATGCAGCTCGTGAATAAGCCCCATGATATCCCGGCTGGACTTGGAGTCCAGATTTCCGGTCGGCTCATCCGCAAGAATCAGCGTGGGGTGCGTCGCCAGCGCCCGCGCCACCGCGACGCGCTGCTGCTGTCCTCCGGATAGCTGGTTCGGGCGGTGATGGATCCGTCCCGCCAGACCGACCCGCTCCAGTGCTCCCAGCGCGCGCTCTTTGCGCTCTGCTGCTCCCAGTCCCTGGTAAATCAGCGGCAGCTCCACATTCTCATACGCTGTCAGCTTGGGAAGCAGATTGAACTGCTGAAAAATAAAACCGATTTTGCGGTTTCTCATGGTGGCAAGCTCCCGCTCGCCGAGCGTCGTCACATCCTGTCCGTCTATGTAATAGTTTCCCTCGTCCGGCGTGTCCAGACAGCCGATGATGTTCATCAGCGTGGATTTTCCGCTGCCGGACGCCCCGACGATTGCCACAAATTCGTGCTCCACAACCGTCAGGGAAACTCCGTCCAGCGCATGGACCTTCTCGCCGCCGAGACTGTAAATCTTTTTAATGTTTTCCAACTCAATCATCCGCCGCGTCTCCTATCCCCGTATATTTTCCATGACAGACTGGCGCTGCTCCATCAGCGAGCCGAACGCGTCCGTGCTGCCTGTGGTCGTCACAACCACCTGGTCACCGGCTGACAGCCCTTCTGTCACCTCCGCGTATTCGTCGTTTATCAGACCTACCGTGACCGGCGTCTGCACGATTTCCGCCCCGTCCGCTACCTGCACGTATTTCTGTCCGTCAATGCTCTCTATCGCATCCACCGGCACCAGCAGCGCGTTATCCTTACTCTCCAGCGTGATGGACGCCGTTGCGCTCATAGCGTTTTTCAGATGGGTATCCCCTTCCATAGAAATCGTTACCGTATAGGTCGTCACACCGCCTGTGTTCGTTCCGACGCCGGAAATCTTTTCCACGGTTCCCTCATAGGTCTCCTCCTCAAATGCATCAAAAACAACAGACGCCTTCTGTCCGACCTCCACGCCGTCAATATCCAGCTCATCGATCTCTACCTTCAGATTCAGCGTTTCGGCATCCGCAATCGTGCAGAACTGCTGGTCTTTTTCATAGGTCATCCCCTCCAGCACATCCAGTGTGACGATATACCCGTCATAGTCTGAGGTGACCACCGGATTTTTCTGGTACGCTTTCAGCTCCTGCAGCTCTTCCACCAGCTCCTCCCGCTGCGAAAGCAGGTCGAGATAAGTCTGGTTATATTCTGCCTCCCGGCGCTCAAACATGGTATCGCCGGCATTTACATAGGTTTCTCTTGTCACATTTACAGAATCAATGATGCCGTATTCCGCTGTCACCAGATAAGGATGGTTGGACAAAAGCGTCCCCTCTCCCAGCTTCGCACCGGATTTGCCTCTGATAACGGCTGTGGTGTCCACCTTATATTCTGTATCGTCCTGAATCGTGACGCATACCTGCTCTCCGTCCACCTCTGCGACAGTGCCCTCCACCGAATAAGAATCAAATTCCACGGTTACGGAGTCGCCCTCCGTGAGCGCTGTATCCGTGCAGGTAAATTCTACCTTCAGCCTGCCGTCCGCGGAAATCTCCGCCAGTCCGCCGTTATTCTCCACGACACTGGAGACCATATCGTCCGCCGACGCATAGATGCGTTTTACCCTTCCGCTCACCGGAGCCGTAATGGTGGTGGAGCCGCTGTCATCCGTCGCCGCAATCGTGCTGTTGATTTCTTCTAATTCCGTCTCTTTCTGCTCGATCACCGTATCCAGCGCATCCGTATCGTAAACGGCAAGCGTCTCCCCGGCGGTCACCTGGTCTCCGGTTTCCACATAGATTTTTTCCAGCTTTCCGTCATATTCCAATGCAAGCGCCTTTGTGGACGCCGCTTCCACGTAACCGCTTCCCTCTGTCGTCACGGCAATGCTGCCGGTAAACGCCGCTTCCGTGGTTACATTTGCCGTTGTATCCTTCTTTGTCCTTCCGCCTCTGCCCAGAAGTATCAACGCCGCGGCTGCCAGAATCAGTATCACGACCGCCGCTATAATCAGCCGTTTTTTCTTCCCCGGTTTTCCTGTTTTCTCTTTGCTCATGATAATCCTCCTCAAAAAAATTTGTTTGTTATTTCAGCAGATATCTTAATACAAAAAGAACAACTCCCGGTAAACTGGCGGCGGGATAAGTCTTAAAAAAATATGAAATCACACGTTCTGTTTACACTGACTTGTCTTTTCCGTGATACAATAGAAAATAAAAAACGAGGTGAGGCAGATATGTTTAATATTCTAGTTGTGGAAGATAATGCGGATATGCGCGAATTGTTCTGTACTGTTCTGGCGGACCACGGCTACAACAGCATTCCGGCGGCGGACGGGGCAGAGGCGCTGGATATCATGGACAGACAGTATATTGATTTGATTGTTGCCGATATTATGATGCCGAATATGGATGGATATCAGCTTACAAAGGCATTGCGGGACGCCAATTACACGCTTCCCGTCCTCATGGTGACGGCAAAGGACCAGTTTATCGATCTGCAGCAGGGCTTCCGTACCGGCGCGGACGATTATATGATAAAGCCCGTCAATGTAAACGAGCTGGTGCTCCGTGTGGAGGCTCTTTTGCGGCGCGCCCGGATATCGTCCGAGAAAAAAATCACCATCGGCTCCACGGTTCTGGATTACGATGCGCTCACCGTCACGATTCACGGAAAGGAGACGCTGCTCCCGCAGAAAGAATTTTATCTGCTCTACAAGCTGCTCTCCTATCCGAATAAGATTTTTACCCGGCAGCAGCTGATGGATGAAATATGGGGAATGTTTTCCGAAACGGACGAGCGCACGGTGAATACGCATATCAACCGGCTGCGCGATAAATTTTCTGACTGCAGCGATTTTGAAATCGTGACGGTGCGCGGACTTGGGTATAAGGCGGTGAAAAATGTTGAATAAAAAACCACACTCGAAGCTATGGCTTTATTTTACCGGGATCATCTTTGCGACAGTAACGGCCGCCTTTCTTCTGATTACGCTTTTTTTCCTGGCACTGTTTAAACTCCATATTATTTCCATCGACCCGCGCATCCGCCATATACCGCTTCTGGCTTTTCTTGCCTTCAGTATGCTGATTGGCTGCACGATTGCCTTTTCCGTCGGCAGGCAGATTATCCGCCCGCTGCAGAAAATGGGCGCTGCATTCGACGAGCTATCGAAAGGCAATTTTTCCGTCCGGATACCGGAAAATCATAGAATCGAGGAAATGCGCGAAATGGCAGAGCATTTTAATCTGATGGTCTGCGACCTCTCCCGCATAGAGACGCTCCAGAATGATTTTGTGGTGAATGTTTCGCATGAATTTAAGACCCCGATTTCCTCTATTGCCGGATACGCCACGCTGCTTCAGAATCACAGTCTTTCCGCGGAAAAACGGGATCACTATATCGAAAAAATCCTTGATAATTCCGGGAAGCTTTCCGTTCTCTGCAGCAGCATTCTGATGCTGTCCCGGCTGGAAAACCAGGAGACCGTGATGCATAAAAAACCGTACCGCCTGGATGAGCAGATCCGCCGGTGTATTCTGCTCTTTGAAGCCCGGTGGACGCAGAAAAATATCGAATTTGATATCAGTCTGCCCCGGCAGCTATTCTGCGGAAATGAACAGCTGATGGAGCAGGTCTGGAGCAATATCATCGACAACGCCATCAAGCATTCCCCGGACAACGGCGTCATCCGCGTCAGTCTGGCAAAAACCCGGACGCACCTTGCCGTGACCATTGCCGACCAGGGCGCCGGAATCGCGCCCGAAGTGCAGCGGCATATCTTTGAAAAATTCTACCAGGGCGATTCCTCGCGCAAAGCCGACGGAAACGGTCTCGGTCTCGCACTGGTCAAACGGATCGTCGACCTGTGCCAGGGCACCGTTTCCGTGAAAAGCGCGCCGGGCAGCGGCGCCGCCTTCACAGTCACACTGCCGTTGGAAGAGGGATAGACTGTTTTCTGCTGCACTGCCGGTCGGTGAATGGATAAGCTGTTTTCTGTCACACATCGGTCGGGTCAGGCTAAACTGCTTTCTGCTGCATTGCCGGCCGAGACGGGGCAAACTGTTTTCTGCCGCATGACCGGCGGCGGACGGAGAAACGACTTTTGGTTATATTCCCGTCCGCCCGTTCCGTTTTTCATTACTTCCTGCTTTTTATCAGTGTTTCTATCGTATCTGCCGTTTCTTTTATTCCCAGGCTGGAGGAATTGATGCAAAAATCATAATTGTGGGGACGTCCCCAGCTTCCTCCGGTATAGTAATCATAGTACGCTTTTCTCTGTTTATCCATCTTGCGCACAAGCGAAACCGCCTGCTTTTCCTTCATATCCAGCAATTCTGCTTTCCTCTTTACACGGTCCTCAAACGGTGCCGTAATAAACAGGCTCACACAGCGGACGCCCTGCTGCTTCAGCACAAAATCCGCGCATCTTCCCACAAAAACGCAGTCATCCTTTGCCAGCTCCAGTGTCATTTCGCTTCTCTCCATTGCCTTTTCAACCAGCTCGTGGTCATAAAAAGGAATTCCAAGACCTTCCGAAAGACATTTTCCGATTTCATGTCCCCCGCTGCCAAACTCTCTTCCGATGCAAATAATCATAAATAACCCTTCCTTTCGTATTTTATCCTGCCTGTTTATAATGCATATCATACTTCCGTCCGGGGTCTCCATGCAACATACAATCCCGGCCTTTTGTCTGAAAGTCCGGCATTTACATCGAAAACGGATATTCTGAAAACAGCCGGTTAGCAATATATAATGCTGCTCCTTTGCCAAAAAAGAAACCCCGGAAAATATAGTTTCCAGGGTTCTTGTACTGTTTTGATTCGATTTTTCTTGTTCGTTAACGTTTGCTGAACTGCGGAGCACGACGTGCGGCTTTGAGACCGTATTTCTTACGCTCTTTCATACGCGGGTCGCGTGTAAGGAATCCTGCTTTCTTGAGCACCGGTCTGTAGTCCGGGTCTGCCTGAAGCAGTGCTCTGGAGATACCATGTCTGATGGCACCTGCCTGTCCGCTTGTACCGCCGCCGCGGACATTTACCAGAACATCAAATTTATCTGCTGTCTCTGTAGCTACCAGCGGCTGGCGAACGATTACTTTCAGTGTTTCCAGACCAAGGTAGTTGTCGATATCTCTCTTATTGATTGTAATTTTTCCGGTTCCCGGTACAAGATAAACTCTTGCGATGGATTTTTTTCTTCTTCCGGTTCCATAATATCTTGAATTAGCCACTGTTCTTTACCTCCTGTTTAAAATGTCAGCGTTTCCGGTTTCTGAGCCTCATGCTTGTGCTCTGCACCGGTGTAAACGTGAAGCTTTGTCATCATCTGTCTGCCGAGCGGTCCCTTCGGGAGCATACCCTTAACAGCCAGTTCAATCACACGTTCCGGTTTCTTGTTCAACATTTCACGCAGGGTGGTTTCCTTCATACCGCCTACGTACTCAGAGTGACGGTAGTAAACCTTCTGGTCCAGCTTCTTTCCGGTAACCTTTATATTCTGTGCGTTTACAATAATTACATAATCGCCTGTGTCAATATGCGGCGTAAAAATCGGCTTATGCTTTCCTCTTAAAATCTTAGCTACTTCTGATGACAGACGTCCTAATGTATATCCGGTAGCATCAACTACATACCATTTTCTCTCGATTGTTGACGGACTCGCCATAAAACTTTTCATTGGTCTTCCTCCTTGAATAATAAACTGCCTGGCGGCGCTGGAAAGTTACGCCGCTTGTTATATAGCAAAACGCCACTACCGGGGCTTTGGCTTGGACGTTTACGCACTTACTCACACTGAAAAATTATATTATACTGCAAATTTAATGTCAACTCTTTTTTTCAAAAAATCCCCGAAAAATCACTCTGTTTTTTACCTTTTTGCTCCCGCATTGCTTCCTTACGGCTGGTCCGGAGCCTGTGCCATAACCACCATACATTCTTTCTTCCAGAACGCCATCCCATACCGGATGACCTTCTTCATTCCCCGGTGCTGCAGACCGGCGGCGTACTTTTTTTTCTCAATCTGTTCCAGCGCCTGCAGACATTCCTTTTCAAGATTTCCGTCATCTGCATACTTCAGCTCTATCACAATTCCCGTCCTCTCCGGCGTGCAGACGGTTATGTCGCTGTAACCTTCTCCATTCTCCGTATTGGACTGGATCAGCCAGTTTTCCCGACTTTGCAGCAGCCCCACCAACATCCCGTGATAGAAATTTTCTTTCCTGTCCGACCGGACGGCCGTATCTCTCACACTGATGGAATCCCACAGATAATCATGCAGCATATCCTGGATGGTCGCTGCGTCTCCGGCAGGAAAAGCTGCACAGAAGCGCTGAATCCTTGCAGTATCCGCAAGTGTAATCTTCCGAAACCATTCCTTTATCTGTAAGACAAAAACCTCCCGGACCTCCCGGTTGGGTATCACCAGCTTATAGATGCCGCCTGCCGCCCGGTCTGTCTGCGTCAGATAGCCGGTAGTAAAAAGAACACTCCAGAGGTTTTCAATGCTGGTATCCAGCTCATTATAGGTCAGATCCAGCCGTACCGCCTTTTCAATCACCTCTCCCGCAATCAGACACTCAATCTCATCCTGTGTGGTCTTGTCCGCCTTGTCAATAAAGCGCTTCACCAGTTCATTTCCACTGGTATTAATCCAGAAGGCTTCCGGCTCCGCGCAGGGGTCTGCCAGCAGCTTTTTGGCATACTTAATAACGTCCCACGGACAGTAAATACTCGCATCGCCAAAACGATAACCATCATACCAGTCTTTTATAACATCCGCCTTTTCTTCCAGCCCGTAATCTGCCAGGAGCTTCTGTACTTCCGAATCTGTAAATCCGAACTGCTCGTCATGCTCCACATCTACGATTGAATTAACATCAAAATTATTCAGACCTGTGAAAATACTCTCCTTTGACACCCGCAGGCAGCCTGTCAGAACCGCAAACTGCAGAAATTCATTTGTCTTTAACGCCTGTCCGAACAGCCCGCGTATCAGCGCTGCCATTTCTTCATAATAGCCATGCTGGAATGCTTTGTCCAGCGGCACATCGTACTCATCGATCAGCAGGATTACCTTCTGCCCGTGGTATCTGTACAGAATTTCCGTTAATAATGAAAGTGATTTCTGTATCACGGAATCACTCACCCTTGCAGTCATGAGGCTGGAAAAATTTTCCCGGTCCGGCTTCGACAGGCGTTCGTCCTGCAGCAGGTACTGCAGACGCCGGAATTCTTTCTGGATGACCTCCCACAGCATATCCCGTGCATTTTCAAAATCCAGTCCGTCCACGCCCTTCAAAGAGAGAAATATCACAGGAAACTTTCCCATATACTTTTCACAAAGCGCTTTCTCCCGTGAGATTGAAAGTCCCTCAAACAATGTTTCATCCGCTCCGGTTTCGAAAAAACATTTCAGCATACTCATGTTCAACGTCTTTCCGAAACGACGCGGGCGAGTAAAGAGATTGACCTTTCCCCAGTTGTTCAGCAGTTCCCGGATAAGCCCGGTTTTATCAATATAGTAAAACTCTTCCTTCCGTATTTCTTCAAAATCCTCTATTCCAACCGGCAACTTTCTTCTTAGCATCTGGCTTATCTCCTTTCTCAGCCGGCTCACGTCTTTCTGCGCGCTTCCGGCTTTCACTCTATCCGGTAAATTTTCGCCTTTCCCGGCGACGCAGTCAGCACCGCCTGCGCCTGGGCATCATAATAGGTGCGCAGGTATTCCATTGTGACGTCTATCTCGTCGTCCACAAGATAAATCTGCTCATTTCCAATCATATCCCGGAAAGGATTCGTAATTCCGTATTCCCGCATTTTTTCCACATAGCCGGGCGTATTTGCCGGCCAGCCGCCCAGCGCAAGCGTATTCTCCGTGATTCCCGCCGGAATAGCATCGAAAACGCCATAGCTTTTTGCAAAGGATACCGCCCCCGACTTCGTGATATAAAGGTGCTCCTTATCCGCGGAAATGTATTCCAGCACCTCCCGGTAGCTGCTCTGCTTCTGCTCCTCCGAAGCATTGTTTATCCGCAGGCGCTTCTCCCATGTTCCGTAAGTTGCCAGTACAAGAAACACAAACAGCGCCGGACCTGCCGCCCTCTGCAGCACGCGCAGACTCCTTTTCCATTCCCGGCGGCATCTGCCATCCGCCTGCGTCTCCGGGGTTACTCTGACGTCCGCACGCGCTGCCAAATTTCCCCTTACATCCGCCTGCGCTGCCGGATTTTCCCCGATGTCTGCCTGCATTGCCAGATTTCCCCTAATATCCGCCTGCGCTGCCGGATCCGCGCCGGCAACCGTGCACTTTACGCTCTCCCTGCGCTTTCCCGGCGCCGAAATCCACAACACCGCCAGCGACGCCGCCAGCCAGATGCCCACATCCACCCGGTTGCGCAGATAGCGCCCCTGATAGTATAAAAAGAAATACAGCACGACCACAGCGGCAAGCTCTCCCAGAAGCGCGGCGATATCCCGTCCGCGATGTCTGGCGGACAAAAGCCAGACGAGCAGCGTCAGCAGAAAACACCAGAAGCTTCGCACGGTGTACAGCTTCAGCAGCACCTTTCTCACAAATCCCTTCAGAAAATCCAAATCCACGCTTTTCGGCGTTTTCAGCGCAATCAGCTCCTCCAGAACCTCCTGCGAAAATTTTTCCGTGTCCATATGATTCCAGCCGCGCAGAAGCTGATAAGCATTTTCGTCGATTCCAAGCGCCTCATAC
This sequence comes from Marvinbryantia formatexigens DSM 14469, assembly GCF_025148285.1. Taxonomy (NCBI): domain Bacteria; kingdom Bacillati; phylum Bacillota; class Clostridia; order Lachnospirales; family Lachnospiraceae; genus Marvinbryantia; species Marvinbryantia formatexigens. The sequence goes on from NZ_CP102268.1 coordinate 732,071, forward strand.
GCTTCCCGGTTTTTCTTATAATCGGGGAACCTATAATCAAAAAGCTCCGTCCTGGCGGCGTTGTACGCCTCATACCTCTGCCAGTCCTCCGAACGGTAAGCCAGACGGTCGGCGCCATAGAGCACAGCAACCGCAAAAAGAAGTGCCGCCGCTGTCCGGACATAGCGCAGAAAGCGTCTCTTTGCCTCCTGCTTCGTATACTGCCGCAGACGCAGCAGCTCATAAATTACAATTCCAGACAACAACGCGGCCTCCGCAAAAAACTGCGGCAGCCGGTACACAGCTCCGGCGCAGGCAAGCAGAAGCCCGCACACGGCACTGCGCCATCTTACACGCTCCTCCGTCACGGCATCCAGCAGCAGAAGCATTCCCGCCGCTGCCGCAATTCCGGCTGTTTTTGTATACTGGAGCCGGATATAACCTTCAAAAGCAAAATAAAGCAGTATCCCGCAAAAGACCCACCACGGCAAAGAGGTGCGCAGCCGTCGCAGACCCACATACGTTACCGCGGAAAAAGCGCAGAAAAGCACCGCATACTGCAGCAGTGCATACCATGCAACAGCATCCGTCAGCCGGTAAAGCGCACTCAGCAGCAGCCCCGCAAGATAGTTTACATAAATCATATGTGCATCATAGCTGCCCTTTGCGCCGTTTACAATCGCGCACAGCCCCATATCGTCGTTCGTCTCATACGCCGGCGAAAAAAGCGCCAGAAGCACTGCAAGCAGAACCAGATTTACCATGATGGCAAACCAGGGCTTCCCGCAATGCTTCTGTATCCATACTGTCTGTTTTTTCATCTTCTCCCCCAGAATCCGCTATCTGGCAGCCGTCCTGCCGTCCGGACCGCCGCTCTTTTCCTCCCGCGCCGTCTCCCCGGTCTCATACGTCCGGTCGCTGATAATATAGCGCGGTCTCGCCTTTGTCTCCAGATAAATTTTCCCGATGTACTCCCCGATGACGCCGGTGCAGATAAGCTGTATCCCGCACACGAAGCAGACGATCGCGCAGGTGCTCGCCCAGCCCTGCACCGTTTTTCCGGTAAAAAACTGCACAATGATCCACACAATCATCAGAAAGCTGAGCAGAGAGACTGCAAAGCCCAGCATGGAAATCATCCGGATCGGCTTCACGCTCAGACTGGTAATGCCGTCTGCCGCAAGGGACAGCATCTTTGAGAGCGGATAATGGCTTTTCCCCGCCATACGCTCACTGCGCTCATAATACACCTGGGTACTCTTAAAGCCCACCAGCGGCACCAGTCCCCGCAGAAAAATATTTACCTCTTTAAACTCCGCCAGCTCGTCCAGCACCAGACTGGAAATCAGACGGTAATCGGCATGATTGTAGACCACCTCCGCGCCCATCCAGTTCAGCAGGCGGTAAAAAAGCTGCGCCGTATATTTCTTAAAAAAGGTATCCGTATCGCGCCTGCTGCGCACACCGTATACCACCTCAAATCCTTCCATATATCTGGCAACCATCTCGTCCATCGCGTTGATATCATCCTGCCCGTCACAGTCGATGGAAATGGTGATGTCGCAGCGGCTGCGCGCTTCCATCAGCCCCGCCAGCACCGCGTTCTGATGGCCGCGGTTCCTGCTCTGCGAAATCCCCATGAAATGCTCATCCTGCTCTGCCAGACTGCAGATAATCTTCCAGGTATTATCCCGGCTTCCGTCGTCCACAAACAGAATCCTGCTCTCGCCGCTGACGGCGCCCTTCTGCGCCAGCGCATGAATCTTATCCAGAAACATCGGCGCTGTCACCGGCAGGACCTCTTCCTCGTTGTAGCACGGAATCACAATATATAAAACAGGTATTTTTCTCATATCGCGTACCTCTTACCGTAACCGGCAGACCGCTGCCGTTTTCCTTCATTTTATTATAGGGCACAAACAGGGCTCTGTCAACACGCGGCAGACCCACAGGTTACAGTAACCTTTTCAACCTTTTTATGCAGGCTGTGACATTATGACCAGGCAGTTACCAATATAAAAACTGCAGAGCTGTATGAAATTCACACTGCCCTGCAGTCTCTGGAACTCTCTTTTTCAGACCTGCGTCAAAACATAACTGTATATTTTTTTGTAGGTAGCGGTCGTGTAGTGAAGCCCGTCCACCGTCTCGAATTTATTTTTCTGAAGATAGCTGTAGCAGTCTATGTAGCGGTCCGGAAACGCGCTCTTTACCGCGGTATTAAACTTCTTGATATACGACTGCAGAGTGGAACAGGTAAACCAGCCCCAGTCATATTTTTTGTCGATTGGATTGATCGACATAAAATAAAACTCTGCTTTCGGATAGCTCTTCATCAGCTCCTTGTAGCGCGTAATATAGAGGTTGTAGTTTGCAACATCATTGACGCCGAGATTAAACACAACCGTTGCCGTCGGGTTCGCCTTCAGCATTTTTTTCAGCTTTGATTCCCCGGTGCTTACAAACCAGCTATAGCCCTCGCCCACCTTGGCGATGCATTTGCTGCTGATGCCAACGGCGCTTCCAAGACCGACCGTTCTGGAATCACCCACAAAAATATCTACGCTGCCGGTTTTCTTACCAGACGTCTGTGTCTTATCTGCGGGGATATTCGTTGTGCCGGCAACAGCCGTCGTACGGATGCCCTGTGCATTGACATAATATTTTCCGACCGTCTTATTTACCGCCATACTTCCGTTGGACTGGAAGTAATAATAATACTTTCCAATCTTTTTCCAGCCAGTCTGCATCTCACCGGTCGTGGAAAAATAGTAGTATTTCGAAGCAATCTTTACCTTCCCTGTAGCAGCCGCCCCTGTCTTCGGCGAGAAGTAATATCTCTTTGTGCCGATTTTCTGCCAGCCGGTCGCGAGACTGCCGTCGCTCTCAAAGAAGTAACGCTTTCCGTTGTACTTTGCAAGCCCGGTCTTCAGATAGCCGTTCGACATAAAATAATAAATCTCTCCGTCTATCTTCAGCCATGCGCTTTTCGCGTATTTTCCGCTGTTATAGCGATAACGGTATCCCTTCGCTGCGATGACCCACTTTCCGGCTTTTGCCTTCGGCGCTTTCATAACGTTTGTGAGTTTCGCCGCTTCCACCTTTGTACCGGTAATGGTTGTCCCAAGACCAAGCGTAAGAAGCAGACATGCCATCATGAGAATAAATCTGATTTTCTTCATAATACCTCCCAATAACTCCCAAATACGTTATCAGTATAACACAGGGAAAAAAATATCTCAACCTTTATTTAAAGATTGAGACATTTTTTTGCAATATTCACAATATCTATGACACATTTTTGTAATTTTTTCACCTTCCGGCTACCATAACCCCGAAAAAGCAGCCGCAGCTCTTCCCGGAGAGCGCCGGATACGTGTCTGTCCGGTCTTTTATGCCTTCTCCTTCGAAATGAAGTAGTAGGGAAGCGCCACAAAGACGATACCGCCCACCATGTTTCCGAGCGTAACAATCAGAAGATTGTACAAAAAGCCGCCCAGACCAACTGCCGCTCCATTCATCATACCGACGGACAGAAACGTCATGTTCGCAATGCTGTGCTCAAAACCGCAGGTCACGAAGGTTCCCACGCAGCAGAAATTCATCACGATTTTCGCTCCCTCCGATTTCAGCCTGGTTCCGCACCAGATTGCCACACACACCAGAATGTTGCAGAGAATTGCCTTTGCAAACAGGTTTGCCGGCGTGCCCGTTGCCTTTGCCACCGCCGTGTTTTCAAAAAATGCTCCGACATCGCCGCTGCCCGGTATTCCCGTCATGGTAAAAATACCCGCCGCCACCACGGAACCGACCAGATTGCCGAGATAACATACGACCCATACCTTCGCCGTCTGCGCCCAGGTCACCGTCTTTTTCAGCGCGCCGACTGACATCACGAAATTGTTGCCGGTAAACAGCTCCGCACCGGCTACTGTCACAAAACAGAGTCCGACCGAGAAAATGATGCCGCATACCAGCTTCTGCGCCGGCTGACCGGTCATATAGCCGCCGACGATTCCCATGAGGATACTTCCGAAAGCGATATACAGTCCCGCCATCATGGAAGAAATAAAATATCCCGCCGGGTTCTTTTTCAAAAAGTTACTTTTTGCAAGCGCCGTATTCGACGCCGCTTTATAATCCTCCTGAAACATGCTATGTACCTCCCAGATAAAATACGCAATCGTTCTGTAAAACCACAGATACAGACAGGCACCCCGATATCACATGTCATAAGCAGCTTTCATTATAGAAAACCAGTGAAAACATGGATACAGGCTGCCTGTCCTTTTAAATTTCAGAAAACATCCGCACGGAGTGCTCTGACCCGAAGGGTTCAGAAAACGCCTGCGTTTTCTGTGCGCCGGACGCTTTTCCGCTTGCGTCCGTGCGCATCCTGCACAGAGTGCTCTGACCCGAAGGGTTCAGAAAACGCTTGCATTTTCTGCGCGCCGGACGCTTTTCCGCTTGCGTCCGTGCGCATCCTGCACGGAGTGCTCTGGCCCGAAGGGTTAGAACAATCCGGAAATCTTTCCGTTCTCGTCCACGTCGATGCGCTCTGCAGCCGGTACCTTCGGCAGACCCGGCATCGTCATGATCTCGCCTGTCAGCGCCACGATGAAGCCTGCGCCTGCGGAGATCTTCAGGTTGCGTACCGTTACCTCAAAGCCGGTCGGTGCGCCGAGTTTCGTCTGGTCGTCGGTCAAGCTGTACTGTGTCTTTGCCATGCAGATCGGGCAGTGCTCGTAACCAAGGGCGGTCAGCTCTTTCGCCTGCTTCTGTGCGTTTGCTGTCAGAACTACCCTGCTTCCGCCGTAGATCTTCTGCACGATTGCGTTCAGCTTGTCCTCGATGGTGCCGTCCAGCTCATACGCGAAGGTGAAGTCATTCGGCTGTTCGCAAAGTCTTACAACCTCTTCCGCAAGTGCGATACCGCCCTCGCCGCCTTTTGCCCATACTTCGGAGAGCACAACATTTACGCCAAGCTCTTTGCATTTTGCCTCAACAAGGTCAAGCTCTGCCTTCGTGTCGGTCGGGAATGCGTTGATGGCAACCACGCACGGAAGCTTGTATACGTTTGTGATGTTGCTTACATGTTTCAGAAGGTTCGGAAGGCCTTTCTCCAGCGCCTCCAGGTTCTCATTGTTGAGATCCGCCTTTGCCACGCCGCCGTTGTATTTCAGCGCGCGCACTGTTGCCACGATGACAACCGCGTTCGGCTTCAGTCCCGCCATACGGCACTTGATATCCAGGAATTTCTCAGCTCCGAGGTCTGCGCCGAAGCCTGCCTCTGTTACCGTATAGTCAGCCAGCTTTAATGCCAGCTTGGTTGCGGTTACGGAGTTGCATCCGTGTGCGATGTTTGCGAACGGGCCGCCGTGCACGATCGCCGGGGTGTGCTCCAGTGTCTGTACCAGATTCGGCTTCAGGGCATCCTTCAGAAGTGCAGTCATTGCACCCTCTGCGTGCAGGTCGCCCGCCGTTACCGGCTTCTGTTCGGAAGCTTTTCCGTATGTATAGCCCACAATGATTCTTGCAAGTCTCTTCTTAAGGTCTGTGATGTCGCTTGCCAGGCAGAGCACCGCCATGATTTCAGATGCTACTGTGATATCGTAGCCGTCCTCTCTCGGCATTCCGTTTGTCTTTCCGCCAAGACCGTCCACCACGTTACGAAGCTGACGGTCGTTCATGTCCACGCAGCGTCTCCAGGTAATCTTGCGCGGGTCGATGTTCAGCTCGTTGCCCTGGAAGATGTGGTTGTCCAGCATCGCCGCCAGCAGGTTGTTTGCCGCGCCGATCGCGTGGAAGTCGCCCGTGAAGTGAAGGTTGATATCCTCCATCGGGACTACCTGTGCATAGCCGCCGCCTGCAGCGCCGCCCTTTACGCCGAATACCGGTCCGAGGGACGGTTCACGCAGCGCCACCATGACCTTCTTGCCGATTCTGGAAAGACCGTCTGCCAGACCCACGGAGGTGGTGGTCTTTCCCTCTCCTGCCGGTGTCGGGTTGATTGCCGTCACCAGGATCAGCTTGCCGTTCTCGGCATCTGTATCCTTTAACAGGTTATAATCAATTTTTGCTTTATATTTACCATACTGCTCCAGATATTTCTCGTCGATTCCCGCCTTTGCTGCAATCTCGGTAATCGGCTGCATCGTTGTCTCCTGTGCAATTTCGATGTCTGATTTGAATCCCATAATGATTTTTCCTCCATTCATAATTTTACATTCTGTCTGCCGCGGCACAGCGCACCTGCCTTTTCCGCGAATGCGGATTATTCCGGATACAGCCTGCCGCCTGCTGATTTTGGGCAAAAAAATGCTGCGCAAACCAAAAATATTCCGACTGGCCCAATCAGAACATTATGCTTTTACGCAGTAGCGGAAGCGGTCATATAACGCGGTAACCCTTCGTTCACCGGAAGTCTCCCCATCCGATGACACTTTACGTATAAGACCTACTCTACTTTATGATATTCAGGCACTTCTTTTGCTTTCGTCTAACAGTATACTCACTTTTCGGCTGTTTGTCAAGGATTTATCAAACATTTTTGAAAAAAAAACGACTTTCCGCCGAAAGCCGCCTCTCATGCGGAATGAGGGATTTGAACCCTCACGGTGTAAACCACAGGAACCTAAATCCTGCATGTCTGCCAATTCCATCAATTCCGCTTATCAAAACCGGAGGGACTGCGCCCGGCGCCTGCCGGTCCCGTCTTCTCTGCCGGTCATACCTTTTTATATAACAAAAAGCATCGACCTTTACAATCAATGCTTTCCGGATGAAGCATCGGGGATTCGAACCCCGGACAACTTGATTAAAAGTCAAGTGCTCTACCGACTGAGCTAATGCTCCATAAATATTACTGAAACTGGGCTAGTTGGATTCGAACCAACGAGTGCAGCAGTCAAAGTGCTGTGCCTTACCGCTTGGCGATAGCCCATCATTCGCCGTAACGGCAGGGTGGATAAAGGGATTCGAACCCTTGGCCTCCAGAGCCACAATCTGGCGCGCTAACCAGCTGCGCTATACCCACCATATCCTTTAAAAGGCTTCCTTTTGCAAGGAAACGAGCCTGAAGGGATTCGAACCCCCGACCCACGGCTTAGAAGGCCGTTGCTCTATCCAACTGAGCTACAGACTCACAGAGCGGGTGATGGGAATCGAACCCACGTATCCAGCTTGGAAGGCTGGTGTTCTACCATTGAACTACACCCGCGCAATCGCGTCGCTCCAGCAGTTCTGCTGAAGTCGGGGTGACAGGATTCGAACCTGCGACCTCCTGGTCCCAAACCAGGCGCTCTAGCCAAACTGAGCCACACCCCGGATTCTCGTACTCCTGCGCATCCCACGATTAACGCAAATAAGATTATATTATAGCCTTAAAAAAAAGTCAACTGTTTTTTTCACATTTTTTTACGGTTTTTTGCACATTTTACGTTCTGCGGCAGGATGCCCGGCGGATACGCTGTTTTCGCTGTACCGGCTACTCCAGATATTTAATCGTATAGTCCGCATTGCCCTTCTCATCCAGCTCCATGATGATATAGCTCGGCTTTCTGCCCTCCTGGCGCGGATAGGACAGGCTTCCCGGATTCAGCAGGACCAGACCGTCCTTTTTCTCGATTTTCGGGCGGTGCGTGTGACCATACATCGCAATATCAAAGCCACGTGCGCGCGCCTCCCTGCCAAGCATCTTTGTATCCAGTGAGACATAATAATAATGACCGTGCGTCAGAAGCACCCGGTAATCGCCCAGCATAATCTCCTTCTCCCGCGGCATATCTCCGAAAAAGTCATTGTTTCCGCTCACAATATCCAGCGGCTGTCCGGCAATACGGCTCATACAGCTCTCCGTCTCCTCTGCGTCGCCAAGGTGTATCACGCGCTCCACCGGCTTCTCCGCCAGCAGGACCTTTTCAAAATTTTCATTTCTGCGATGGGTATCACTGACAATCAGTATCTTCATGGACATTCTTCTCCTTATCGTAGTACGCTTTTAGCTTCTCCTTCATCGCCCGCAGCGCCTTTCCCCTGTGGCTGATTTCGTTTTTCTGCTCCGGAGATATTTCCGCGGAGGTACAGCCATACTGCGGAAGGTAAAATACCGGGTCGTAGCCGAAGCCGTTTTCTCCGGCGGACGCATAGCCGATTTCCCCTTCCATCACACCTTCGCTCGTCAGAACAGTGCCGTCCGGAAGCGCCGCCGCAATCACACAGACAAAGCGCGCCGTCCGCTTCTTAGGCGGGACATCCGCAAGAAGCTCCAGGATATGCCTGTTCTTCACCTCATACGGCGTCTGTTCCCCCATATAACGCGCGGAATAAATGCCCGGAGCGCCGTCCAGATAATCGATTTCCAGACCGGAATCATCCGCCAGCACAACGGCGTCCGTCAGCTTCTTCACCGCGCACGCCTTTATCATGGCGTTCTCCGCAAAGCTGGCGCCGTTTTCCTCCACGTCCGCCGTAATGCCCGCTTCCTTCTGCGAAAGCACCGGCACGCCCAGATCCGCGAGAATCATCCGGACTTCCTTCATCTTTCCTTCATTTCCCGTGGCAAATATAATTTTCCCTTCCATTATGCATCCTCTCTGTCTTCTGTATAAGCTTTCAGGCAGACATTCGCCTGATGCTTTTCCTCAGTGCGCGTCCAGATAACGCCATTATGACTAATATACCCTTCTCCGTCCGAAATATCAACTGTTTCTGTCGCTTCTCCCGCCACATATTCTGTCGCCACCGGATACTGCGTCCCCGGTGTATGTATCTCTATGCCGACAGCGTAACGCTGCCCGCTCTCAAGCGCCACCGGCTCGTCCAGCTCTGCCGTATAATAGCCGGTTTCCTGCACAATCCCCCGCTTCAGGGTCCTGCGCTTATAAAAGGAGGAATCGTCCTGGAAATCCTCCACCACAAAGATTTCGTATTCCGTATTCTGCCCGGTCGCGTAAAAGCCTGCCGCCCGCAGATTTTCCGCACCGCCCGCCACATAGACATTTGCAGCAAAGCAGCTTTCATCGCCGTATCCGAGCTGTCCCACCCAGCCGCACAAATCGGTCTGGTAAATATGGTCGTAGTTATCGTTTTCCTCAATTCCTGTGTAGGCGACCGCCTGGTTGCCGATGTTCACGTCCGCATAGGATACGTAAAACACGCCGCCGTCGCCGAATTTTTCTCCCCAGCTGTTCTGGCAGATAAAGGCGCCCGCCTCCTGCGTGTTGCGGTTAAAATGCGACGCTTCGTAATTGTCGTCCCATCCGATAATCAGAACGTCGTGGTTGGAAATCTGGTCGCCGTCGTAAAAATAGGAGTTCTCTATCTGGTTATAGTAGACGGAAGAACTGAAAGCATTATCCAGGTCCATGTATATTGCAGACTGCACCGCTCCGTACTGAAGAACGGCGCGCTTTATGGCGTCATGATCCTTATTCCGGAACATCTGCATCTCCTGGACATGCTTCACCGCCGTCAGCCCTTCGGGCGAATAGCCGTCCCCGTAGGGGTCGTCCTCCTCCAGCACCGGTCCCTGCCAGGCGGCAAGGTACGCCATCACCATCGTGTACGCCCCGCCGTCGTTCTGGTCCTTCGAAAAGCTGTTCTGCAGCGACAGATGGTCCGGCGAGAACACCAGACTCTCCTGCGGCAGAAAATACGCTTCCATTGCCGAGCACGCCGTAATCGCCCAGCAGGTGCCAAGCGAGCCCTGGCTTCTGACCGTTGGCATCCTGCCCGCCTCCCGTCCGTCATAGCGCGCCGGGAGCGCCGAAAGCGTCGTCGCCTCCGCCGTGTCTCTGCTCTGCGTCTCATATACGCTCTGACTGACCGCCACCGTCTCCGGCTCCGCCTGGCGGAGCAGATCGTATGCCAGCCAGGCCACCAGGCACACCAGCACAATTTTTAAAAACGTTTCTGTTTTTTTAATCAATCTGTCTCTCCTGTTTTTTGCGCGGAGGCTTCGGGCCCAGGAACTGATATAGATAGGTCTTCATCATTCCATTATATATTTTCCGGTTTTTATCCGCCTTTCTTCCAATATACTTTTCCGCGTCCTCATAAGCCGTAATGACATACTCCGACCAGCCGTCCAGCCTTGCAAAGCTCCTGCCCATCTCGCGGTACAGCTGCGGAAGCTCGTCCTTCGCGGAAAGACGCTCGCCGTAGGGCGGATTTGTGATGACAAACCCGTATTTTTTCGGATGGCTCAGCTCGCTGACAGGGCGCTGCTGGAAATGAATCAGATGCTCTACCCCGGCGCGTCCGGCGTTTTCCCTCGCCGCCTTTACAATACCGCCGTCAATATCGTATCCCTGTATGTCCACGGAAATCTGCGTATCCACAAGCTCCTCCGCCTCACCGGCAGCCCCGCTCCAGAGCTTTCCGGGAATGAGGTTGTCCCATTTCTCCGCCAGAAAATGGCGGTGCATCCCCGGCGCTATGTTCGCGGCAATCATCGCCGCCTCGATGGGAATCGTCCCGCTGCCGCAGAAAGGATCTACCAGAATGCGATCCCGGTTCCACGGCGTCATTAGAATCATCGCCGCCGCCAGTGTTTCCGTAATCGGCGCCTTTCCCGTAAGCAGACGGTAGCCTCTCTTGTGAAGTGAATCGCCCGACGTGTCAAGCCCAATCACCGCCTCATCCTTCATAAAGAATACCCGGACCGGATAGGACGCCCCGCTCTCCTCAAACCAGTCCTGGTGGTAGACCGTCTTCAGACGCTCCACCATCGCTTTTTTCATAATCGACTGGATATCCGAGGTACTGAACAGCCTACTTTTGACCGACGTCGCCTTTGCCACCCAGAATCTGCCGTCCCGCGGGATATAATCCTCCCAGGGCAGCGCCTTTGTTTTTTCAAACAGCTCGTCAAAGGTTTCGGCGTGCACCCTGCCCACCTTCAGCAGGATGCGTTCCGCCGTGCGCAGGAACATATTCGCATAGCAGATTGCTTCCATGTCCCCCACAAACGTTACCTTTCCGTCCTCCACCTGGCTGATTTCGTAGCCAAGGTCTATAATCTCTCTTTTTAAAACCGCTTCCATTCCAAAATGGCACGGCGCAATTAATTCCACTGTATTCATGCTTGCCGGCTCCCGCACTGTCTCTTTCTCATCGTCATCCCCCGGACTAATTATCCTCTGAACAAAATAGTTATCCTCTGAGCTAATTATCCTCTGGACTAAATAGTCATTATCTGAATTGTATCAAATCGTTCTCTTATCTGTCAATACGTCTCTGTCATTTTGCCGCGGTACGCGTGAAAGCCGCCGACCACCGTCTTTACAAGATACCCCCTGTCCGCCAGCTCCTTCGCCGCGGACATGCTGGAGGAGCCGCGCTCACAGTAAAGAATCAGATACATATCCATCGGAAACATACAGCAGCTCTGCAGCTTTTCGTAGGGAATGTTGATGGCGCCCCGGATGTGACGCTCCCGGTACTCCGCGGGATTGCGCAAATCTATGATGAGCGCATCCGGATTCCCCACATAGCACTCCAGCTGCACCGGTGTAATCATTTCAAATTTCATGGCAAACACTCCTAAATCCGTATATGCTGCGCAACAGTTCAGACAGGCTTCCCTGTTACCGTTCTATTTTAATCTATGCAGCGCGCGCCTTCCCGTTCCTGCGCAGAAAAATCTCATCCGCACAAAAAGACGCCTGCGCGGAAAAATCCTATCCGCACAAAAAACGCCTGCGCGGAAAAATCCTATCCGCGGAAAAATACTGCCTGCGCGAAAAAATCCCGCCCACGCAAAAAAATCCTGTACGCGTGAAAAAATCCTGTACGCATAGAAAATGCGCCGGGATGGTTCCCCGGCGCATCTTGCTTTTGCCTCTTAAATTCTGTATTGGCAGCCCATCCGTCGTCCTCCGGCCCGGATACGTCCTGTGCCGCCGCTTAATTGCAACAGCCCGGACCTGTCATGCCGCCGTTTAATTACAGCAGCCCGGACCAGCCATGCCGCCGCTTAATTGCAGCAGCCCGGACCTGCCATGCCGCTGCTTAATTGCAACAGCCCGGACCTGTCATGCCGCCGCGCTTAATAATCGCAGTCTGTGGTATGATTCTGCGTCTGTACGTTTCTGGCGGCGCCTGCTTTATTCTGTGCTTTGTTCTGCGCCTTATTCTGGCTGCCGGTGCTGTTCTGTGCGCCGGTGCTGTTCATACCGTCTGTAGCTCTGCCTGTTGTGTTTGTGCTGTTATAATTGCAGTTTGTAGTGTTGGATTCGTGCATATTCTTATTCTTTGCCATGCTTCTGACCCTCCTGGTTTGTTAATTTTTAGTTACAGGTCTTATTATTCCTTAATATTTTTTAAATTATGTATTGCAATTTTTTCCATAATATATTATAATTCCCTTTGTAAGAGGAAATACCTCTTACGACCCCTTATTAATTATTTATACTCCCCTCGAAACAGCAGGTAGCTCCCCTACCTGCTGTTTCACGTTATCCGGATATTTCCGCCCCGGCTTATCTAAAGTTTATCCGGGCATTTCCGCCCGGCTTATTTCCGTTCATCCGGATATTTCCGCCCCGGCTTATCTAAAGTTTATCCGGGTGCTCCGGCTTATTTATTTTCTTCAGGGTCTGAAACACGGAATCCATAATAAAGATGGCGAGCGCTATCACCCCCGCAATCTGTGCAGTAAGCGCAAGATAAGAAGCCGCCGCCTCCATATTTCCCATAAACAGCTCATATCCCGTATGATACATCGCCGCGCCCGGCACCAGTGTTAGGATGCCGGAAATCAGAAAAATGGTTACCGGCGTTTTCAGCACCCGCGCAAACAGGTGCGACACCAGCGAAATGACAAGGGCGCTGATAAAGTTCGCCCAGATAGGTCCAAAGTGCGCATTGCAGATGAGGTACACCGCCCACCCGGCGGCGCCTGTCAGCCCGCAGTATCCCAGAAATTTTTTCGGCGTCTCGATTACAACGGAAAACGCCACAATGGCAATAAATGCCCCGACGATCTGTATCAGCATATGCCCACTCCTCTCATCAGTAAGGTCGCCGCCCCGGCGCCTGTCACGATTGCCGCCGCCTTGAGAACGGCTTCCAGGATTTTCGCGCCGCCCGCCACATAATCTCCCTGCAGCGTATCGCGCACAGCGGTCGTCAGCGCCGCGCCGGGAACGATCGGCATTATCCCGCCCACAATCACCATGTCCGCGTCCAGCGGCGGATACAGCGCCTGCAGCAGCAGCGCCGTAATTCCGATCATCAGCGCGCACAGCATGTTTTCTATAAACGCATTAAGCTCCAGCTTTGCGCACAGCAAAAGCACCGCCGCCAGCACAGCGCCGGTGATACCCGCCGCAATCCCGTCGGCGATCGTTCCGCCCAGCAGAATGGAAAAGGCGGCCGCCACCACGACAATGCAGATATTTTTCTGCCAGAGCGCGCAGGTGTGTTCCTCCATGTGCTTCAGCCCCGAAAACGCCTCTTTTAACGACATTTCTCCCGCACAGAACTTACGGGAGATTTCATTTGTTTTTGCTATTCTGTTTAAATTTGTTTCCCTGCTGCGGATACGCTTCACGACCGTCATGGAATCCATATCCGGATTATCCAGCGTGACGATCAGCCCGGTGGCGGTGACATATGCCTCCGCCGATTTCAGCCCGGACACGGAAAGAATCCGGTGTATCGTATCCTCCACCCGGTAGATTTCCGCGCCGCTGCTCAGCATAATCTGCCCGGCGAGCACCGCCGTATCCAGCAGTAATTTGTAATCTGTCAGTTGATTTTCCATTATCTGCCATGTCTCCTGAAAATTGAAATTACCAGTATAATAAGAAGAATCGGCACAAAATATCTTATGGCAAACGCAGCGACCGAGCCGACCAGCCACAAAAGCAGCAGCACGATCAAAATGCCGGCAATGGGAAGCACCCATTTTACCACCAGCGGATTGATGTTCCAGGTGTGCACCCGCCTGTGAAATTCCTCCTGCCGCGGCGTTTCTTCATAATAACCGCCGTTCTCCTTTTCTGTTTCCGCCTCCGACGCTTCCAGAAGCGTTTTGGCAATAAAAACAGGGCTGCCAAGCTCCTCCAGCACATCGCTCTCTCTGCGCCCGGCCGCAACCGCCCCCGAAATATACTCATCATAATAATGCAGATGTCCCTCTATCTGCGCCGGACTCAGCTCGCCCTCAAGCTGCGTGCGCAGGGTATCCAGAAATTCCCGCTTTGTCATCTTTCCTCCTTTAATCGCTTCGCGATGGGATTTTTGAACTCCTGTATCATTTTTGCGGTCTTTGCAGTAAATGCAAAAACCTGCCTAAATTATAGGGCAAATACCTGAAATTCGCAAGAACTTTTCTTGATTTTCAGCAAAATCTGGTCTATACTAAAAGCAGTTCAGCCATATCTTTGCACTTATCTGCATAAACCTTAAAAAGGTGATGCAGTCCAGCCAGGTTATATCAGAACTATTAGAAGTTTTAAAGGGGAGATTCTGAGATGAAAGCACGTAGGTACAGACTTCTGGTGATTATGGTGTGCTGTCTTGCCGGTTTTTCCGGCTGCCGCCGGAAACCAGTCGAAACGGAAACACAGTCCGAGACTGTTTCAGAGACACAGTCAGAAAGCGAAACAGAAACACAGACAACAAAGAAACAGACGGAAACACAGAAGCAGACAACGCAGAAACAGACAACACAGAGAACCACCATCACCCCGTCCACGCAGGTTCCGCAGACCACCTCCACGCAGGCGCAGACGACAGAAGCCGCCCAGACCACCGAAGCCGCCACCCAGCAGTGTCCTTACTGCTATAACTGGTTCGGCACCACGCTCCAGGCGGACGGCAGCTCGGAATATTCCAGCCACGTAGCCGCCGAGGAGGCTTATCTTGAGAGCATCCAGTCCTCTGCAACTACGCCGGATACCTCATCCTACCAGACCGGCGCCGATGGAAATCTCTACGCGCAGTGTCCTTATTGCTTCCAGTGGTTCTCCGATACCGCCGATGCCAGCGGATATTCTCCCTATGCCGACCATGTGGCCGCCGAGTCCGCCTATGCCGCACAGATGGCAAACCAGGATCTTGTGCAATGCCCTTACTGCGGTAACTGGGTAACGCAGGAGGAATACCAGGATCATATCAATAACGGCTGGTAGACAGCTCTCCGGAATTCCCGTTCACAAAGCGGAATTTAAAACAGAAATACTGCAAAAGCGCCGGATAAGCTCCGGCGCTTCACACATCAGGACACATCCGAAATCTGCCTGCCGGTGTGATCCATGTGATAATTGTCTTTATAAATCAGCTCAGAGATTGGCACCACCTCATATCCCTGCTCCGCCAGACCGGTAAGCAGCTCATCCAGCGCCTGCGCTGTGTATTTAGCCCCGTTATGGCAGAGGATTATCGCGCCCTCCTCCAGATTTTTATGCTTCAGCACCGTATCCAGAATGCTCTGCACGCCGTAATCCTTCCAGTCAAGGCTGTCGACCGACCACTGGATCGGATAATAACCGCACTCCTGCGCCGTAAGAATCACCTCGTTATCGTAATCCCCATAGGGCGGACGGAACAGCGTCATTTCCACGCCGGTCAGCTCTTTCACCTTATTATGTACCGTCATCAGCTCGCTGATGCATTCCTCCTTCGACAACTGGCTCATATTCTTATGATTTTCGCTGTGGTTGCCAAGGTCGTGACCGGCTGCCTGAATCTTTTTCACATCCTCCGGATAGGCGGAGACCCAGCCTCCCGTCATAAAAAATGTCACATGGACATTGTGATTGGCGAGAATATCCAGTATCTGCTGCGTGTCCTCATTTCCCCACGCCGCATCGAAGGATAGCGCCACCTGCTTTTTGTCTGTCTCGACACAGTAAACCGGCAGTTCCCGATCCCCGGCGCGGCTGCTCGTCTGCGCGGTGGCATTGCCGAAGCGCACGCCGCCCGCTATCGCCAGCAGGGTGCACAAAAGAATCAGAGCGCCGCCCCGGTGACGCTGCAGCAGACGCTCCATTCGTCCAACGTTTTTCATAACTGTACCTCGAAGCTTTTTTACAGTATATGAAAGCGATGGCTTATCCTATGACGCATCTGCACCGGCAGGCGCCGTCTTTCCCTGTCGCATCTGCGCTTCGCTTTGGTTAGCACGAGCGCCATCCCGAAAACTTTTTCTAGATCAAAAAGTCTTTCAGTCGTTTGCTTCTGGATGGGTGGCGCAGCTTGCGCAGCGCCTTCGCCTCTATCTGACGGATGCGCTCACGGGTAACGTTGAATTCTTTGCCGACCTCTTCCAGGGTCCGCGCTCTGCCGTCAATCAGTCCGAAACGAAGCTGGACTACCTGGCGTTCCCGGTCTGTCAGTGATTCCAGCGCAGTGCCGAGCTCCTCGCGCAGCATGGAGAAGGCTGCGGAATCGGACGGGGAGAGCGCGGAATCATCCTCGATAAAGTCTCCGAGATGGCTGTCGTCCTCCTCACCGATCGGCGTATCAAGCGACACCGGGTCTCTGGAGATCTTCAGCACCTCGCGCACACGCGAAACCGGAACGTTCAGACGCTCCGCCACCTCCTCCGGGGTCGGTTCGCGCCCCAGCTCCTGCAGCAGCGTGCGTGTCATGCGAAGCGTCTTGTTGATCGTCTCCACCATATGCACCGGCACGCGGATCGTCCTGCCGGTATCCGCGATTCCTCTGGTGATTGCCTGACGGATCCACCAGGTGGCATACGTACTGAATTTAAAGCCCTTGGCATAGTCAAACTTGTCCACCGCTTTCATAAGTCCCATATTGCCCTCCTGGATAAGGTCCAGAAACGGCATACCGCGGCCGACATATTTTTTTGCGATGCTGACAACGAGACGCAGGTTCGCCTCAATAAGCCGCTTTTTCGCCTCCTCATCGCCCGCCTCCACTCTTTTCGCGAGTTCTACCTCTTCTTCGGTGGTAAGCAGCGGCACATTGCCGATCTCTTTCAGATACATACGCACCGGATCTTCCGTGCTGACGCCCTCCAGAACGTCCGCATCATCGATAATCTCCACTTCCTCCTCGTCGGAGAGCAGAATATCATCGTCGTTATCCAGAAGAAGCTCCGTCGTATCGTCCGCATTATCCTCATGAACCAGGTCAATATTATGTTTTTCCAGATATTCAAAGACAAAATCCATCTTTTCTTCCGAAATCTGCATCGACCCGAAAGCATCGTTTACCTCTTTGTAGGTAAGCATGTTTTTCTTTGTTTTTGCCTCTGCAACCAAACCTTCCAGTGTTTTTAAAAACTGTTCATGCATTTCATCCATAAACTACTAAATCTCCTCTCAGGGTAATCTGCGGACCTCCGGTATGTTCGATGTATGCCCTGGTAATCGTTACCTTACCAATATTGTCATCTTTGGGAATTTCATACATGATATCGAGCATAATTTCCTCAATAATCGCCCGGAGTGCCCTTGCACCCGTCTTTTTCTCAAGCGCACGCTCGGCAATCGCCTCCAGCGCATCGTCTTCAAACTCCAGTTGTACCTCATCCAGCGCCAGCAGCTTCTGGTACTGCTTTATAATGGCGTTTTTCGGTTCCTTCAGAATCCGGACCATCATTTCCTTCGTCAGTCCCTGCATGGTAAATACGATTGGCAGCCGTCCGATAAACTCCGGAATCATTCCAAATTTGCGAATGTCCTCATTGGTCACCTTTTCCAAAATGTGCGGGTCGCTATCATATTTGTCACGCAGGTCCGCCTGGAAGCCAATGGATGCCTGTTTGTTCAGACGTTCCTTAATAATGTCCTCCAGTCCCGGAAATGCTCCGCCGCAGATAAAGAGTATATTGCGCGTATTTACCGTCTCCAGAGGAACCATTGCATTTTTGCTGTTTGCCCCGACCGGGACCTCCACATCGCTGCCCTCCAGCAGCTTTAACATTCCCTGCTGGACGGATTCGCCGCTCACGTCTCTCTGCGTCGCATTCTGTTTTTTGGCAATCTTATCGATTTCATCTATAAAAATAATACCGCGCTCTGCCTTCTCCACATCATTTCCCGCCGCCGCGAGAAGCTTGGATACCACGCTCTCGATATCATCCCCGATATAGCCCGCCTCCGTCAGGGAGGTGGCATCGGCAATGGCAAGCGGAACATCCAGCAGTCTGGCAAGCGTCTTCACCAGATACGTTTTTCCGCACCCGGTCGGTCCAATCATCAGCATGTTGGACTTTTCAATTTCAATCTCATCCATCGTACCGGTCGCCACCCGCTTGTAGTGGTTGTACACGCCGACGGAAATCACCTTTTTCGCATATTCCTGCCCGATGACATACTCGTCCAGCTTCGCCTTGATTTTGTGGGGCGCCGGAATCGATTTTATATCAAATTCCTTCTGCGGCTGCGGTTTTTTCTTTTTCACCTTCTGACGCTTCGGAACCTCCTCCGGCATATCCGACAGATTTATCATCTGCATGTTCGGGAACCGTCTGGTCAGCTCCATCAGCTCCTTATAGCTGTCCGCATCCATGCGGCTCATGCTGCCAAACGCCTTCTGCAGGCAGTCCGGACAAATCGTAAGATTCATAAGCTCCAGCATTTTTCCGGTCTTACTCTCCGGTCTGTGGCAGATATAACATATTTTTTCATATTCGTCGTCTTTTTTTACTTCTTCCGTCACTTCTTCAGGTTTCTTTACTTCTTCCGGTAAAGAATCTTTTTCTTCTGGCACAAAATCCTCTCCTTCTTCTGTTGCGTGCTTATCTGCACAACTAGCCCATCTTAAGCAATCATAACACAGGAATCTCATTTTCACAAGAAAAGTTTTTATAAAAACGGATAAAAACCCGGAGTGTTTTCGCACTCCGGGTTTCCCGGTATTCCAGTGGCTTTTTAGAATCCAAACCCTCTGAAAAAGTCCTGCATTCCATAGTTACCGTCATTGCTGTCGTAATAGTAGCTGTCGTCTTCCTGGCTGTCATCCGAGCCGCTGTTGTCGGACTTGCTGTTATCCGAGGAAGTCGAGGTCTGCAGGTCTGACTTCTTTCCGAGCTTAACTTCAATCTGCTTTTCCTGATAGCCGTTATCCTCAAATCTCTGCAGCGTTACGGTTACCGTCTCCCCTGCCTCATAATACTGCATACGGTTCAGCAGGTCAGCTCTGCTGGAAATCTTTGTCTCATCCAGCATCGTAATGATATCGCCTGTCTCAATGCCGGCTTCCTTAGCTGCGCTGTTATCTGTCAGCTCATATACCAGGGCTCCGGAGGGAACGTGATAGAGCTCCTTGGTGTCGTCATCAATATCCATCACGGTGATTCCAAGTGCGCCTGCATTTTCCTCATCCACTCTGGTTCTGGTGGTCTGGTTCATCAGATCTTCGATAATCGGCTTTGCAGTGTTGATCGGGATAGCATAACCCATGCCTTCCACGCCTTCCACTGCCGCTTTTGCGGAGTTGATGCCAACCAGGCGTCCGTTCATATCCAGAAGTGCGCCGCCGCTGTTACCGAAGTTGATCGCCGCGTCGGTCTGGATCATATCGTTGGTAACGGTTCCGCTGTCAGTGGAAACGGATACCTCGCGGTCCAGTGCGCTGACAACGCCGGCGGTAACGGACTGCCCGTAGCCGAGTGCATTACCGATGGCAACTACCCACTCGCCAACCTGAAGCTCATCGGAATCGCCGAGCTGGATAATGCCGATCTTATCAGCCACCTCTTCGTCGATATCGTCCAGACTGACTGCGATGACCGCCAGGTCCATCGAGGAATCGGTGCCCTTCACAAGCGCCGGTGCGAGTGTTTTCTCGCCGTCCTCATCATCCTCTACATCCACGCTGAAGCATACCGTCAGCTCCTCTGCTCCTTCTACCACGTGATTGTTTGTGGCAATCAGAAGCTCGTCGTCATTCTTGCCGACGATGATGCCGGAGCCGCCGCTGGTGGTCTCCTGCTGGTAGCTTCTTCCAAAGAAGTCTACCTCCTCGATGCCCACATTCGTGATAGCCACGATGGCCGGCATGGCATCGGATGCAACTGTCTGTACATCCGGCAGTCCGCCGCCTGCATTGCTCTCCTCCTGTGTGGGAATCTCATCGATGTCCGCCGCCTCTGCTGTCGCGGAATCCAGCGTGGTGTCCGCCGCCAGGTCCGCCTGCGCGTCCAGTGTTATGCGGTCCTCCTGCTGATTGCTCTCCATATTTCCAATTCCATATACTGTCGCCCCAAGTGCTCCGACCGCTGCCAGCGCGGCTGCACAGGTACCTATTTTCTTTTTCATACTCATAATCTAAAGACCTCCTGTTTCTTTATGTTGAAAATATCATATCAGCCATTTGTGTACAATTTGTGACAACAGTTTTAAAAAACTTTGTTTTTCCAATATTTTCTGTTCATGGAGCAGGCGGTCACAACGCGCTTCGGCAGCGCCCGGTAACGACTGCCCAGAAAATACCCCAGATACTTGCAGCCGCTCTGCCAGATAAGCTTCGGCAGCAGATACGGTCTGCCGTGCCTGCACAGATATGCCGCCGTGCTCTTCACCAGACGTACCCCCTCCTTTTCCGAACGGACATCGGCAAAAATCTCCGGATGGTCCGCCTGCGAAACGGCAAGGTCAAAGTTGCGCTTAAACTGCTGCTTTCCGGTGTAATTATGGGAATGCACCACGCGCGCATCCGCCGCATAGGCGATTTTGTATCCCGCCTTTATAAGCTTCGCCGCAAAAATCATGTCCTCGTTAAAAATCGTCTGCTTTTCAAAACCGCCCATCGCCTCGTAGACGCTGCGCACATAGGCGGCGCATACATTCGAGCAGAAATACGTCTTAATGCCAAGCTCCGGCAGATCCCTGGCCGACTTTATCCGGCTCTTTTCTCCATAATTAAAGCTTCTCGTGTAGCGCTCCAGAGGGCTGCATTTCTTATCCGGAAGCTGTCTGGCGTAAGCGGCAGCCACCGCCCCGCCGGTGTTATCGCCAAGCTGTGCAAGCAGCCGCTCAATCAGATATTCGTCCGCCGGCACGGCGTCCTGCGTCATAAAAAGCAGGACATCCGCCTGCGACATTGCCGCCGCCCGGTCTCTTGTCCCGCCGTGGTCAAACTCCTCCTGCGGAAGGTGTACAAGAGCGAGCGGCACACCGCCTGCTGTGTGCCCCGCCTCAAAAGCAGACCGGCAGACAGGCGCCTGCTTCCACAGGGATTCCTCTGTATTCATTACAAGAATCCGCTGCGGAAGATGCGTCTGCTGCGTCAGTCTCTCTATTAATCTGTTAAACCGCTCATCCGGCCGGTAAGCCGGTATGATAACCTCTACTGTTCTGTTATCCATTAATAAACACCGGTATAATTTGCAATATAATTGCTGATTTCCTGCACCGTTGCGGACGGTGTATAATCTGTCACACCAAAGAGGTACTCGTGCAGCTCCGATACATTCTGCGCCAGATTGATAGGAACTACGATACTGTAGTGGATCTCCATCGGCTGCTGCTCAAACGGGAAGCCCTTCGTATCGACAAGATTATAGCTTGCAATATTGGTGGCAAGATTCATCAGCTCCGTCATCGTAAGATTGGTGTCCACCGCGTCAATCAGGTCGTCAATCAGACCGACCAGAACTGTCGGATTGCTCTGCACTTTATCCAGAATCAGAGACAGCACCTTCCGCTGGCGCTCGGTACGCTCGTAGTCGTTGCCGATGGCACGGATACGGCAGTAGGACGTCGCCTGCAGACCGTTCAGGTGAACCAGACCGCCGCCGCTGAGCAGCTCAATCTCACGGTCTGTAATCATGGAGGTCTCATCCTGGTAATTGTTGATCCAGGTCGCCTCATCGTCCGTTATCTCAATATCGATGCCGCCGATAGCATCCACCACGTCAGCAACCACATTCATATTTACGGTGACATAATCGGTAATATCCAGATCAAAATTCTTATTCAGCATATTGATGGAACGCGCCGGTCCGCCCGCCGCATAGATATCGGTCGCCTTTCCATAGTCGCCGGTGGTATCGTCAAGATACGTGTCGCGGTATACCGATACCAGCTTCACATCGTTCGTGTCACGGTTGATGCTGGCGATCAGAATGGCGTCGCTCTGCCCGCTGGTGTTTTCATCACGGCTGTCAACTCCATACAGCGCGATATTCCAGTAGCCCTTCAGCGTAGCTTCCACCTCGTCGCCGAGCTGCGCCTGAATCTGCTGCACCATCTCGCTCTGCTCCTCTTCACCGAAGGAGGTCTGTACCTTGGAGATTTTGGAAACCTGCGCGGCAACAAAGAGCGCCGCCGCCAGTATCACTAACAAAAGCACCTCAAATACAAAGAGAATGATTTTCCTTTTTTTCCGTTTCTTTTTCTTCTTCGCGGCAGCCGCCTCACGCTCTCCCTGTCCGTACGGAGGACGCTGGTCATACCCCGGCTGGCCATACGGATTCTGCTGGTAATATTGCTGCTGACCATATGGATCCTGCTGGTAATACTGCTGCTGGCCATCCGGTCCCTGCTGGTAATACTGCTGCTGGCCGTCCGGTCCCTGCTGGTACGACTGCTGCTGACCATACGGATCCTGCTGATAATACTGCTGGCGGCCATACGGATCCTGCTGGTAATACTGCTGCTGACCGTACTGGTCCTGCCGGTAGTATTGCTGCTCCTGCCCGCTGCCGCTCCTTGCATTCTTTTTGTCTTTTTTCTCTTTGTTTCGTGCCATAATAAATCCCCTTTTCTCCCTTTTGCTATAATGCCCGCGGACTGCGACGCGCAGCTGGTCCTCCAGGACTGCCTGCTGCGCACTTCCGCATCTTATTAATACGCGTTTTTATTAATAAATCCCTTAAAAACCGTCAGGAACAGGATTTTAATGTCCAGCCCCAGCGTCCAGTTTTCGATATAATATAAATCGTACTCGATTCTCTTTCTGATAGAGGTATCCCCGCGATACCCGTTTACCTGTGCCCAGCCCGTCATGCCCGGCCGCACCTGATGCTTGATCATGTACCGGGGAATTTCCTCGCGGAATTTTTCCACAAACTGCGGGCGCTCCGGACGCGGTCCGATCAGACTCATTTCGCCCTTCAGCACATTTACAAGCTGCGGAAGCTCGTCGATGCTTGTTTTCCGGATAAGCTTTCCGATTCCCGTGACCCGCGGGTCGTGACGTGTCGTCCATCCTCTGCGCTCCGCGCCTGCCTTCTGCACTTCCATCGAGCGGAACTTGTACATGATAAACGGCTGATTGTGCAGTCCGACGCGTTCCTGCTTAAAAATAAGCGGCCCCGGAGACGTCAGCTTTATCAGAACCGCTGTCACCAGCATGACCGGTGAAAACAGCACGAGACAGATAAGCGAACCGACAATATCCACCGTCCGTTTTACGATTGCATTGAAGGTGTTGGACAGCGGCACATAACGGATATTAATCACCGGAAGCCCCATGAGGTCTTCCGTATAGGGCTTTGTCGGAATAATATTGCCATAATCGGGAATAAACTTCGTATGCACGCCCGACTTCTCGCACTGCGCGACGATGTGCTCCAGCTTATAATACTCGCTGAGCCCCAGCGTGATGGCGATTTCATCCAGCGTGTTTACCGACAGCAGCTCCATCAGCTCCTCCGTCCGCCCGATGATATGAATACCCCTGTAAACCGTTGACCGTTCCGTATTGTCATCCAGGATACCGAGCACCTTATAGCCCCACTGCGGATTTTCCAGGATGCGGTCGATATATTCCCTGGCAGCCTGTCCGTATCCGACCAGAAGGACATGCTTCAGATTCATGCCCCTTCTGCGCATATCCCGCAGTACGCCGCGTATCAGCATACGGGCAATGATATCCGCCGTAACATTCAGTGCAAAAAATGTAAAAACAACGCCGCGGGAAAAGTCGATTTTCTTGATCGCCATTGTCATGGCGAGGAAAATCAGAATTCCCATCAGATTTGCTTTTATGACATTGCCATATTCCAGGCGCCTTCCCTGCACCCTTTTTGGCGTATACAGGTTGAACGCAGAATACAGAAGCAGCATTCCCGGAACCAGCGGAAGCAGCACCAGCATATATACCGAATCCGGGTACACACCGGTTCCCGGCTCCGTCAGTATTTTTATCTGGACAAACCACGCCAGCAGATAGCTGCCGACCACAATCAGGGCATCTATCAGAACATGCAGCCGATTAAAATACTTCTGATTGTCTTTAATCAATCTGGTTCACCCCTTATGCTTTCCATACCTTTATCATCATACACTGTGAATTTCAAAAATGCAACTGCCGAATGCAAAAATATTACTTTTTTGTTTCTAATTTTTTACTATTCTCGCGAGGTTTTTCCACAGTTCGAGCTGAATCCGCCAGCAATTATCAAAATTTTCCGGCAGAAACGGCACTTTTTCGCCGCTGCGCGCCAGAAGCACGCCCTGCCAGAGCCCTTTCAGATACGTCCCACCCATGCCCTTCGCCGTAAAAAAGAGCAGCTTGATCAGCGTCCCGGCAAGCAGAAACGGCAGATTAATCAGAATCTGCCAGAACGGCATATTTTTATAAATCAAGTACAGATTGTTGCGCGCCGCGCTGCCCACCTTAAAGCGGTTGTAGCGGGAGCCTGTGGAGGCGCTGCCCTTGTGATACACGACAGCCCGCGGCGCATAACGGTTTTCATACCCGGCGATTTTCGCGCGGTAGCAGATGTCCACATCCTCCAGATAGGCAAAATGCTTCTCGTCAAAATAACCGATTTTTTCGAAAATACTTTTCCGGTAAATGGCTGCTCCGGCGCACGCGGAAAAAACAGCGTCCTCCTTAAGATAACCTGCGCAGCTTTTTCCCTTTCCGCGCGTCAGCGCCCAGCCGAGCGCACAGTAAAAATCCCCGGCGTTATCCAGAAGCTGCGGTTCGTCCATCTGCCGCATCTGCGCCTGACAGGAAAAGATCCGCGCATCCCGCCGGATGGCGCGCAGCAGCTCCGACACGAAATCCGCCTCCGCGCGCGTATCATTGTTAAGCAGAATAACAAATTCTGTCCGCGCCGCCCGGATACCCTCGTTGACCGCGCGGGAGAATCCGTAATTTTTATCGAGGCGAATCAGCCTTACGGACGGATATTCCGCCTCGATAATTCCGCAGCTTCCGTCAGCGGAGGCGTTGTCTACCACGATGACAGGCACATCCCCGATGTTCTGCGTAAGCAGACTGTCCAGACACGCCCTTATATATTTTTCCCCATTATAATTGGGAATTATGACCGATACATCCATTTTCTCTCCTACCGGGTCACGTACCTTTCGTTCACCGTAACCCTACCAGTTCTGATATTTCAGAATCGTATCCGCGATGTATTCCACCTGCTCCATCTCCAGATTATAATACATCGGCAGACGCACGAGACGCTCGCTCTCCTTCGTGGTGTATATGTCTTCGCCGTGGAAACGCCCGAATTTCTGCCCGGCAGCCGCCGAATGCAGCGGCACATAGTGGAACACCGCCCAGATACCGTGCTCGCGCAGATAACTGATGAAGCGGCTTCTCGCCTCCAGGTCCCTCAGCTTCACATAATACATATGTGCATTATGGGTGGCATAATCCGGGACAAACGGGCGCGTAAGCACCCCTTTTTCCTCCAACGGCGCCAGCGCTTCATGGTAATAATTGTAAATCTGCAGGCGCTTGCGGTTAATCTCATCGGCAATCTCAAGCTGCGCGTACAGATACGCCGCATTCAGGTCGCTCGGAAGATAGGAGGAACCGAAGTCCACCCAAGTGTACTTATCCACCTGACCGCGGAAAAATTTGCTGCGGTCGGTACCCTTCTCGCGCAGAATCTCCGCCTTTTCCTGGTATCTCTCATCCTGGAAAAGCAGCGCGCCGCCCTCTCCCATCGTATAATTCTTTGTCTCGTGGAAGCTGTAGCAGCCGAAATCCCCGATGGTGCCTAGCGGTTTCCCCTTATAATACGCGTTCATGCCCTGGGCGGCGTCCTCCACCACCTTAAGATCATGCTTTTTTGCGATCGCCATGATCTCGTCCATCGCGCAGGCAACGCCCGCATAGTGTACCGGAACGATTGCCCTGGTTTTCTCCGTGACGGCTTCCTCAATCAGGCGCTCGTCGATGTTCATAGTGTCCGGCCGGATATCGACAAACACGATTTTCGCCCCGCGCAGTACAAAAGCGTCCGCCGTGGAGCAGAAGGTGTACGACGGCATAATTACCTCGTCGCCCGGCTGGATATCCGCCAGGTACGCCGACATTTCCAGCGCATGCGTGCAGGAGGTGGTCAGCAGCGTGTGATTTACATGGTACGTATCGCAGATCCACTTCGCGCACTTTTTCGTAAACGGACCGTCGCCGCACATCTTGCCGCTTTTGATCGCCTGTTCCATATACTCCGTCTCTTTTCCGGTAAACGGCGCCCTGTTAAAATCAATCATTTGTATTCCTCCCCTTTTTCCTGTCCGCCCGCAGAGAATAATTCCATTTGGACAGCGACAGATTTTTATTATAATATGGGTCGCCCGCCTTCAGAAGCTTCTCCCAGCGGGTCCTCATAAACTCAATTTCCTCCTGGAACCGCCGCACCTTTTCCGGCGAATCCTCCGCGCCGCGGCTCTTTGATTCGTAGTGGCGCAGGCAGGCGTATGGGTCATAAACGACCAGAAAACCCGCCTCATTTGCCCGCAGACAGAGATCCACATCATTAAACGCCACAGAGAGCCGCTCCTCAAAGCCGCCAAGCCGTTCAAACAGGCTGCGCTTCATCATCATGCACGCCGCCGTCACCGCGCTGTAATCCATCTGCAGTGACGCCTTATGCAGGTAGCCGCTGCGCTCCGCCGGCATCCCCACAAACATGTGTCCGGCAATCCCGCCGATTCCAATCACGGTACCCGCGTGCTGGATGGTTCCGTCCGGATAAAGCAGCTTCGCTCCGGTGATGCCCACCTCCGGGCGCTGACAGTTTCCGAGCAGCTCCTCAAACCAGCCTGTCTCCAGAGCTTCGATATCGTTGTTCAGAAACAAAAGGAATTCTCCTTTTGCATATTTTACACCATAATTGTTGATTGCGGAATAGTTAAATGCATCCTTCCAGCGGACAATCCGGATGCGCGCATCCTCTGAAAGCTCCTTATAGTATGCGAAAATCTCCCGGCTGCTGCTGTTATTCTCTACAATAATGATTTCATAGTTTTCATAAACTACCGTTTTTTTGATAGATTCGATGCAGAGTCTGAGAGCCTCCGTCTCATCCTTGTTGGGAATGATGATGGACACCAGCGGCTTTCCCTGCACCGGATATTTCACCCGGTAAAAGCCCAGGTCCTTCTTCAGCGAAACCTCCGCCGCCTGCCCACGCCTTTCCAGGTGCGCCTCAATGGCGCGCTTTCCCGCCTCGTAGGCGTACATTTTGCTGATGGGATTATCCGCGGTCGACGCCGCGTGCGTCCGCCAGTGATATAAAATCTCCGGGATGTGATGAATGTTCTTTGCCATATCCGTGCAGCGGAGAATAAAATCGTAATCCTGCGCGCCCTCATAAGCGCCGTCAAAGCCGCCCGCCCGCTCCGCGAGCGCTCTTCTTACCATAAAAAAATGACAGATATAATTGTTGGAACGCAGCAGATCGAGGTTGAAATCCGGCTTCAGATTCGGCTTGAAATGCGTGCGTCCGTCGGTTTCCACCTTATCCTCATCCGTATAAAGCACATCGATGGACGAATCCGCCTCCAGAGAGCGCGCCGCCTCAAAAAGCGCGTTCGGCGCCAGCAAATCATCGTGGTCCAGGAGACATACAAAATCACCGGACGCCATCGCGAGCGCCTCATTTGTATTGCCGGCGATTCCTTTGTTTTCCGCAAGGTTTTTCACGCGGATGCGCTCATCCGCCGCCGCATATTCCTCCAGCACCTGCTTCATCCGCTCGTTCTGCGGGCTGGCGTTCACAATACACAGCTCCCAGTTCCCGTAGGTCTGCTTCTGCACAGAGGCAATCATTTCCCGCAGAAAAGTCTCCGGCGTCTCGTATGCCGGAACCGCGATACTGAATTTGCAGGAATGTTTAAACTTTTTTCTGCGCTGCGCCGCCAGGTCCGTTTCCTTTGGGCGGTACGCTTCGTACCAGGGACCGTATGGAACCTCCTCCGGCTCCATGCGCTCCTGCAGACGGATGAGAAACTCCTTCACCCCGAAATGCTTCAGATAGTGCAGTCCTTTTTTGACATTATACCACTTCAGCTTTTTTAACAATTCCATCTTTCTTTACTTTCCTTTTTGTGCGCACTGCCCATACCGTGTAAATCGCCGCCGTCAGCGCCAGGAAGAAAATACTTCCCGCCGCGCCCGCCGCAAATCCCGGACATTTGTAAACCATCTGTATCTCATGCTCTCCCGGCTCCAGCATGACGCCGCAGAAACCGTAATCCACCTGAAGAACTTCGCGCTCCTCCCCGTCCACCAGGGCGGTCCAGCCATCCTCATAGGCGATTGGCAGAAGCAGTATCCCTTTTTCCGTCACTGCTGCCGTACCGCTTACCACGCTGTCCTTATCGGACGCTTTAAAAGAAATCCCCTCGCTGAGCGCGGAAAAGTCGTACTCCTCCGTCTCATAAATATGGATATCGTCCAGAGTTGCAAATTTCTCATATGCCAGCGGGCAGGTAATCTCCAGCGTGCTGATGCCCTCCGGAATCTGGAGCTCCACATGCATATGCTCTTTTTCCGCGCGCACCATCGTGTAATATTCGCCGTATTCCACGTACACATACGGCATATCCTCCGGAAAATACAGCTCAAACTCCAGCCGGACGCTGCCTTCCCGCTTAGGAAGCGTGATGGTGATGCCCTGCTCCGTGCTATTTACTTCCGCCTCCAGCGGCAGCTCCTGCGCGGCGCACTCCTGCAGCAGAGCGCCGTCCGTCTCTGTCAGTTCGCCCGCCGCATCGCAGATGACCGCCTGCGTCAGCAGCTTTTCCCGGTCCACGCCATCGGCGCTCTCCTCGTATTCCGCACTCGTCACCGCCTTCGTGTAGAATTTTCCAAAAGCCTCCGTGCCGCTGTTGCGATAAACATAAATATCCCCGAACTGCTTCAGCAGCTCATAGCCCTCCGCGTCGAGCGCCGCGTTGCGGGAGAGAATATATTTCACATGGCTCAGAGAAGCCTGCGCGCTGTCATACACCGCATTCGCATAGTTAAAGTGGGCATTATCGGCAATATTAAGATTGGGCCACAGCTTCTTTACAAATTCCCGCAGATTAACATTCAGCGAGGAATTGTAGGTGCTGACCGGCATATAATTCTGCGCCAGCGCGTTCAGGCTGGAGGTGCGACTGCCAATCGTGTAATCCTTCTCCACGCGGTAGAATGAATCATCCGTCTCTTCCAGCCAGGCGAGGGCATCGGAGACATCCGCATCGTACAGCTCGTCAAAATATTCACTGGGCGCCTTTTTGAGAATTGCCCGCTCGTTATAGGAATACCAGGCGTCCGCGCACAGCGTCACCGCAACACAGAGCAGCAGCCCGCCTGCCGCTGCCTGCTGAAGCCTCTTGTTTTTTACACGCACGGCGGCAAAAAGGCAGATGGCAATACCGGCTGCCCCCAGCGTCAGCGTGCGCGGCAGATACTCCGCGCCCGGCACATGCACCCGCAGATACTGGATAAGCACCGCCGCAGAAACCACCGCGAACAGCGACAGGCAGAGCCGGCGGTTCTCAAAAACCTCCTGCAGAAACGCCGCCACCAGCAGGGCAAAAAACGGCATACAGACAAAGGTGTGCCTGGAAAACGGATAGGCGAAGCCGTTAAAGATCAGACCGCCCATCGGCATGGCGATAACAAACATGCAGGCAGCAGCCGCCAGCAACAGGATGCCTCTCTGTTTTCTGCTGAATGGCGCTCCGCCTCCCGCCCGGTAAGTTTCCCTTCCGGAGGCGTCCTTACATACCAGGGCAGATTTCAACTGCCCGCGCAGGACCATCCAGAGAAAACAGACCGCCGCAATGATAAACAGCGCGGAGAAAAAGACATTCGGCGATTCATAATAATTTGAGTAGCCGGTGTAGTCTGTAATCCCCTCAAAATTGCTGGAGAAAAATCTTTTGAACAGGGTCCTGTAAAAATTCATTCCGTAAAAGCCGACGGCATCCAGCAGCTTTTCTGTCAAAGGCTTTGCCGTCACGCGCCCGGAAACATTCAGAATCGCATTGCCGCTGGGCAGCAGATTGATAAGCCCGATGCCGATGCCAAGCAGCATGGAGCCATACGCTTTTGCAAGCGTCAGAAGTCCCTTTTTGCAGAAAAGCCGTTCCCGCCAGGCAATCCGCAGCAGGAAATAAACGCCCAGCACGATAAACTGCATATAGCTGAAATACAGCGCGTCTATCGCGCACACGCCGCACATCAGCGTCACGCCCAGATACCAGCGCGGCTTTTTCAGCGCCTTCTCCGCCATCATCAGAAGCAGCGGCAGCAGCACCAGCAGCGTTCCAAACTGGTAATGCTGTCCCCAGACCACCATGTATCCGCAGAGCGCATAGATATAAGAAGCAATCAGCTTGCTGCGCTCCGACAGGAAGAAGCAGGACAAAAAGCCATAAACAGCCAGCCCCGCAAGCACGATGCGAAGAATGTGCACGTAGACCAGCAAATTATATATGCTCTCCGCTCCAAACAGCACTCCGCAGGCATAGAGCAGCATCAGAAACGGGTCGAACATGTTCAGCGAATACATATTTATGCCATAGCCATTGTTAAAATCCCAGAGGGAGAAGCTGCCCTCCCGCAGATGATTGATGATAGTCTGATAATGCATCAGATACTGGTCATACGTATCCGTTCCCACATCCATGTACGCGAGGAGCGAATCCCCGGTCAGAAAATCATAGAAAATATATATACAGGATACCAGCAGCGCCGCCGTCAGCAGCGCCATCGTCTTTTTCTTTGCTCCCGCCTCTGTCATAATCCGCTCCTGTTATCGTTTCTCCTGCCGTCTCTTCTGCTTTCTTCCGTTATTTCTGCAGACGTCCGGTAATCCCAGTGTCCCGGTCTTCCGGAGACACTGCGCTTAATGTTCCATTTTGCCAAGCACCAGTTTCAGCGCCGCCCTGCCGGTTCCGTCCGTCGTACCGTGCTCCAGCACCGCGCGGTGCGCGTTTTCTGCGATTTTTCCGCGAAGCTGCCCGTCCTCTATCAGGCGGGTAAGCCCCTCGCGCCACTGCTGCTCATCCGCGCAGAGGATGCCGTCCTCTCCGTCCCGGATAACGCGGCGCGTTTCTTCATTTGCGCTGGCGATACACGGCACTTCCACCAGAGCCGCCTCCATCCAGCGTTCCTGCGGTCTGCACGCATAAAAGCGCTCATCCGGCAGCGGCATCAGAAGGATGTCAATGCCCGCCAGCAGCTCCGGCATTCTCTGCCATCCGGCAGGCGGCAGCTTTGTCATGCGCTCTTGGCAGTTATCGAAGCGCGCCGTATCCGCCACGCCGCTCACCACCAGATGCACCTGCGGGTATTTCTGCATAATCTCCGTCAGCAGCTCTTCGACAACGGCAAATTCCGCATCGCCGGTATCTCTGCCGCCAAAGTAGCCGATGCAGAGCGCATCCCCGCTCTTTGCGCGGTTTTCGCGGGCGTCGATGGATAAAATCTGCTGCTCCATACTGCATACGTTTCTGCGGACCACGACTGTCTTTTCCGGAAATTCCGTCCGGATTTCTTCTGCCAGCGACTCCGTTGCGGCAATAAATCCATCGCAGTACGCCATGCACCGGTGTATCCGCTGCGCCGTTTTTTTCCTGCTCTGATATGCGCTGCCTCCCGGCGTTTTCTGTCCGGGAAGCCTATCTCCGTCAAAGATCAGCTCATCCAGGTCGTAATATACCGGGATGGAAAGTCCGTGCGCCTGTCTGACAAGCGCTTCCACAAACGCAGCATCCGTCAGACGGCAGAGCACCACGCTGCAGTAGCCCTTCAGATTCACCTGCAGATCTCTCTCCCATTCCAGATGGCCGGAGGCATATCCGGCAATCGCAAGCTGCTCCCGGAACTGTGCAGCACGGCGGCCGGCGCCGTCCGCCTCCGGTCCGGTGAGAAACAGCACCTTTTTGCGCCGCACCGGCTGCTCCATAATGCCGCAGCGCTCTGCAAATGCCTGAAGCTGCTCCAGTATTTCCGCCGGGGATGCTTCCAATGGAAGCACCGCTCCGCGCGCATAATCCTTCACACGCTCCGCCGGCGCGCCGATATCAAATACCGCCAGCGGCATATTCATCGCCATAATCTCCGCCGTAGTGTAAGAGAAGGTCTCCGGCCATACCGCCGGGATGAAAAACAAATCAATATCGTTTTCCAGCACCAGGCGCGGCAGCTCCTCCCGCCGGTATTTCCCGGTTTCCTTAAAGATTTTATTTTTGCCCTCGTCGCCGGTATAGCCCAGCAGGCAGAGACGGATATCGCATTTCTGCTTTTTGATTTCCGCCGCCAGCTGCTGTACCACCTGCAGTCCTTTTTTATAATCCAGCGCTCCGACAAAGCCGATATTCAGTGTCTTTCCGGTTTTGCCTGTTTTATGCAGCGGCAGCATGGTATGCGGCTTGTGCGGCACCAGACGGATATTGTCCAGCGCCGGATATACCTTTTCCAGTAATTTGCGGGAGGCATCGGAAAATACCCGCACTTCCCCGCAGGCTGCCAGGAAGCGCTCCCAGCTTTCCCGCCACTTTTCGGCGCTCTCATATGCCAGATAAGCATTCTGCTCGTGCTTTGCCAGGCAGGCGTTGCAGCGCTCCGGCGCCGCCGCCCCGCAGTAACAGCCTCTGTCGTCCACCAGATTGATTGCCGGGCAGATGGCGTAATAGTCGTGGAACAGCATCAGCATCCTGGCGCCGTTCTGCTCCTTTGCCCGCACCAGCGCATCCATCACGTCATACAGCTTCGGCACCGTCACCAGCTCATTTATCCAGATTTCATCCACCCTGCCGGTCACCGCCCAGACATCCTCCAGATTTTCCGAGACGACCTGGATCCGGTACTGCCGGTAGCTGTATTCCACCAGATACATGCCGGTAAAACGCACGACAATAAAACGGCAGCCCACGCGCAGCGCCTCCCGGCGCTTTGTGTCCAGATAGGCGGTCGCCCCGCCGCCGAGGTTGTGATCGAAGGCGACAATGGTTTTGGCATCAATATTCAGATTCAGCAGCTTCAGCATGGCGAGACGGCGCGTTTTCGCCATCGGGTCCCTGCTGCAGTAGGAGGATACCACCTGGTCATAATCCGGATGCTTCAGGCGCAGCGCCTTTGAATTTGTCTCCAGCAGCGCCTTCTTTTCCTCCGACAGGAAGCTCCCGCCGTGCTTATGGTACACAAACAGATTGTCCGCCTGTACGTTATGATAACCGGCGGATACCGCGCGCCGGCACCAGTCGTTCTCCTCGCCGTAGCCCTTTCCGAAGGTCTTTGCGTCCAGCAGTCCGATTTTTTTAATCACATTCAGATTCATGCCCATGCAGAAGCCCACGCCTGTCGGCACAACCGGGTAGGACGGGACAATCTGCGAAAACGCCTGGTCTATCTGCCAGAGCGGCATTCCCTCAAACAGCTCATTATTCTCGCAGAATTTCGGGAAGCTGCAGATGGTGCCGCTGTTGGTAAACGGCGTCGTCGTCGCCACCTTTTTGTCGCAGATGATGGGCAGCATCAGCCGCTCCAGCCAGTATGCGGGCACCTCCACATCGGTATTCAGAAGCACCACATGATGCTCCGCCCGCTTCAGCGCACGGTTTACCGAGCGCACAAAGCCGACGTTCTTTTCGTTATTGAGCAGCACCGCCTCCGGATGATTCTTCACATAATTTTCCAGATACGGCAGCACGCGCTCATCCGGGCTGCAGTCGTTTACAATCAGCAGCCGGTACGGCATCTCTGTTCTGCGCAGGCTGTCAAACAAAACCTGCAGATACTCATATCCATTGTAGACCGGGATGATAATATCCACCGCCGTCTCTTTTACCTTTTTCGGTATCGTGAAGGTTTCCGTCAGCTTCTTTTCCCGCAGATACTGGATATCTCCGAGCTGCTCCGCCTCCATAATCTCCGAGATCTCCACCTTCGCGTCCGCAGGCAGCGAACGGCTGCCTTTTACCACGCCAAGCGGATAGCGTCCCGTGCCGTCCGGCATATCGTATTCCATCACCACACGGATATCCCGCGGGGAAAAGATACGGGTTTTCACCTCAAAGCCGCTCAGAGCGGCGTCCGGATTCTGCAGGGCGGAAGCGACATCGTAGCGGTACACCATGCGGAAAGGACGCTCCGCCACCTTCGTCTGCCGGTCGTAATATACGATACGCGGATTGCGCATCCGGCAGCGGTTGTCAAACACCCAGCCGCTCATGGAGAGCACCTGCCTGTCTACCGTGAATGTATCTACATGCCCGGACACCTTTACCAGTCCGGGAATCTTTTTCGCCGCCCGTTTTACCTTCCTAAGCTGGTTTTTCACAGTATCCGGCTGCAGCTTCGGCGCCTGCAGCACCGCGCCTTCCCTTGCCGGTCTGCGCTTTTCGGACAGCATTTTCTTCAGGCGCGAGGAAGCCGCCTGCACAGATTTGTCCACGCGCGCGGAAACCGCCTGCACAGATTTGCCCGCGCGCACGGATTCTATACTCTGCCTCCCCACGCGCAAAGCTTCTATATCCTCCCGACTCATGCGCATGCTTTCCGTTCCCTGCTGCTCTGCCAGACGGGCGCATCTTCCCTCAATCGTCAGAGTCCGGATTTCGTCCGCGTCAAACGTCTCCACCGCAAAATTCGGGTCATCCTGCGTGAAAATAATACAGTTCCCCTCCCGCCTAAAATCGCCGAGCGGCTGCAGGCGGACGCCGCAGTTGCACTTCACACGGTCAATCATGCACCAGCAGCTCTCCTCCATCGGGTCCCAGCGGAGCTTTTTAATCCCCTTTATATCACTTAAATCAAAAGAGATCCGGAAGCGGTTGTTCGTCAGCGTCAGCGGCTGCGGAAGAATCTCCTCCTCGTTAAAGCCCCCTCCGGTATCATAGTACAGCTTGCACTCTGTCTGGACTGCTTTATGATAATACTGGTAAACCTGCTCCAGACGGAAATTGATTTCCGGCTGCGCATACTTATCCAGCGGGTCCGCCCCGACATAGCGGTACACAAAATGCTGCGACCACTTCCGGTACAGCTCCTCGTCATCTCCCGTGATGCCGAAAATATCCATCAGCGTTTTCTTAACGAACAGCCCGCGAAGCTGCGGCAGCTTGGTGTATAAATCATTCAGCAGACGCCACATGATGAAATCCACCGGGATTTCCATATCAAAGATCCACTCGTAGTCAATCACCAGACGGCGCTGCTTTTCCATATAAACATTATCGCAGATAAGGTCCAGATTCGCCGGGCGTACGCAGGCGCGGCTGCCCTGTCCTTTTGCGCTTCCGAACAGCTTCTGAAACGCTTCGCCGGCGTAATCCTCCTTCCGGGGACATCCGGCAAAGCAGGTCTCATAAAATTTCTGCAGAAGCTGCACAATTCCTTCCGTATCCCCGGCGTCCGCCAGCGTCCGGATACGGTCAAACAAGGTCTCGCCCTCCACAAAGGCATATTCCAGAGCGCCGTCCTTCTCCGCCGCCGGCAGATTTTCATAGTCCGTGCCATAGCGCACCGCCCCGTTGGCGATAATCTGACGCACAAACGGCTCCGCCTCCGCGCAAAGCGGCTCCTTGCGTACCAGCCGCTCCCCGTCTCTGCGGATAATTTTCGTCAGAATCTGAAACTCCCTCCGGCGCTCGCTGTTGCTCTTTACATACAGAATCTCCTCCGGCTGCTTCTGCGGCGTCCGTCCGGCATCCACCAGGAAGGAATTGGAAAAAATATCGGCTACCCCCTCCTCCGCCAGCGAATGCGCCGCCTCACTCTCATTAAATAACAAAATTCGCTTGCCGTCCAGCGAGCGGTAAGGCTTGCCGTAGCCGTTCGCCTTCAGTGTTTCATCGGTAAAAATTTCCCTCGGAAATTTGTAATCCGGATACGGATAGTAAAACTGCATACCGGGGAAGCCGCTTCTTTCCAGAAGCTCCCGCAGCTCTTTTTTGCTGAAGGTGCGCACCGTATCGACGCCCGGATAATTCTCCAGGCCGAGGAAATAACGGTCGGTGTGGTCCTCCGGCGCCCCCGCAAAGTATTTCAGACCGAGCCTGTTTTCGATTGCAATCAGAATGCGGCCTTCCTCTTTGAGGAAACATCCCATATGCTGCAGGAACGTCTCGTACGGCGTCTCTCCCTCCGTAAAGCTTATGGCGTATTCCAGAACGCCGTTTAAAATAATGTAATCAAATTTCTCCGGAAACTCCATATCATTTAAGTTGCCCACCATGATACAGAGATTGTCGTATTCTTTATGGCGCGCATAATTAATGGAAGCCCGCCGCTTCGACAGCTCGACGGACACCACCTTCGCCGCCCGGCGGCACAAAAGTCCGGTAATCGCCCCGCAGCCCGCCCCGATTTCCAGTACCGCGGCGTCCTTCTTAAACGGATACCAGTTCAGAATATTTTCGCGCATCGCGGAAAAATGATAGATCACCGGGAAGCTGACCTCCTCGTGCGGGAGCTCTTCATAGGAAACTCCCCGTTCTGCCATGTCGAGCATGACCTCCTCGATTGCTCCGTCCGAATACCGGTCCTTTTCCTTATAATATGTTAAATTAAACTCTGCCATAAAAAATCCCCCGAAATAAAACTTTTCCCTGGCACAATATGTCTGTGTACCGCCGCGTTTCAGCGCCCGGATATTATTTTCCGGAACAGACTCAGCGCCCGGATGTTACCGTTACATCCGAAAACAAATCAAAATAGCCGACCGCTTTTTTGTCTGAAATCACCGTGAGGCTGCATACGTCATACAGCCGGTGAAAAACCGTAAAGTCTCCTTTGTAGTAGCCCGTGCAGCCCAGGCAGAGCATATACTCCCCCGCCTCCAGCGGCATTCTCTGGGTGAAGGTGATCGTCTGCTCATCCCCGCTTTTCTGCGGCTGTACCGGTACTTTCTCGTACATCGTGTTCGTTCCGGCAATCTCCGTCCCCTTCAGATCCTTGATGGTAAACGCGTAGACCGGCTCCGAAACGTCGCCCTGGTAACGCACCTTCATCATCACCTGGAATTCCTCGCCCTTTTCAATGGTGCCGCCCGCTCTTCCCTCATGGTCGTAAATACAGAAGTCGGCAATGGAAGCAATGCCGTTTCCGTACTCCAGCACCTGCGGATTCAGATGAAGATATTCCTTCTGCCACTTTTTCTCTGTCTGCCGGTCCTTTTTCCCTGTCTCCCGGCTCTGCTCCCCGGTCTCCTGCATGGAATCCTCCACCTGGTTCACCAGCACCCGCCGGTACAGATTCACCATTTCCTTGGCGCCGCCCTCGGCAAGCTTGCTCCCTTTATTCAGCAGAACAACGCGGTCGCAGTATTTTCCGATGCTGCTCAAATCGTGGCTGACAAAAAGGATCGTGCGCCCCTGCTCTTTAAATTCCTCAAATTTCCGGTAGCACTTTGCCTGAAAGAACACGTCTCCCACAGAAAGCGCCTCATCCACAACCAGAATTTCTGGATCAATATTAATGGCAACGGCAAATGCCAGCCGTACAAACATACCGCTGGAATAGGATTTCACCGGCTGATAGACAAAATCGCCGATATCCGCAAACTCCAGGATGTCCTGCAGCTTCGCGTCTATCTCTTCCTTTGAAAAGCCCATCATCGTGCCGTTCAGATAAATATTTTCCATACCGGAATACTCCATATTGAATCCCGCTCCCAGCTCCAGCAGCGCGGAAACCCTTCCGTCCACCGTCACCTCGCCCTGCGTGGGATTCAATACCCCGGTAATAATTTTCAGAATCGTTGATTTTCCGGAACCATTCGTCCCGATAATTCCCACCGTCTCGCCGCGCTTTACATCAAAGCTGACATTCTTCAGCGCATAATGATCCTGCACATCAACCTTAAAGCCAAGCACTTCTTTAAGACGGTCCGAAGGCTTTTTGTACAGTTTATAAATTTTCGTCAGGTTCTTCACCCGAATCGCAAATTCGCTCATTCGCCTTTTCCTTTCCGTATTCCCCGCATCCTGTCACAGATTCTGCGCAAGGTGCATCCCATGAAGCCACGCTTCCAACGGACGCCCGCCGGCACATTCCGTAGCGCCTTACAGTACATCCGCGAAATGTACCTGCAGCCTGCGGAACAGCTTCAGTCCGAAGAAAAATATCGTCAGTGTGAGCAGCCAGAAATAAACGGTCAGCAGCGGGTGCTGCCAGAATCCGACATGGTCAATCAGAGAATCCCGGAAGCCCTGCACAATGTAGAAAACCGGATTCAGCTTAAATATTTTTACAATGATGCCTGTCAGTCCCAGGTCTTCAAACGCCCACATAATCGGCGTCGCCCAGATGCCAACCTGCAGCGCAATATTAATAATCTGCCCAAGGTCGCGGAAAAAAACCACCACCGCGCTGGTAAAATATGAGAGCGCAAGCATCAGCATAAAAAGACTGAAGCTATAGTAAACAAGCTGCAGGGTGTACAGCGTCGGCGGATAGCCCATAAGAAGATAAATGAGAATGACCACCAGCACAAAAAACACATGCACAAAAACTGCCGAAAGTACCTTTACAAGCGGCAGTATGCGGATATTAAACACCACTTTTTTTACCAGATAATTATATTCCAGCAGCGCATTGGTCCCGCCCGTCAGACCCTCCTGGAAGAAGAACCACGGCACCAGCCCCGCCATCAGCCAGAGCACAAAGGGCACGCTGCGCTGTGCGCCGTCGCGCAGCGCCAGCCCGAACACAAACCAGTATACGCAGACCGTGACAACCGGCTGGATAAACGCCCAGATCGTTCCAAGATAAGAACCGGCGTATCGTTTCTTAAAGTCATTTCTGGCAAGAGAAGCGATCA
Organism: Marvinbryantia formatexigens DSM 14469; assembly: GCF_025148285.1. Lineage (NCBI taxonomy): Bacteria > Bacillati > Bacillota > Clostridia > Lachnospirales > Lachnospiraceae > Marvinbryantia > Marvinbryantia formatexigens. The sequence continues at coordinate 771,000 of NZ_CP102268.1, forward strand.
GCCTGCGGCTCTGATAAATTTCCTTAATCAGTAATTCCTGTTTCTTCAATATATCACTCCCGCGCCTTACTGTATTCCCGGATGCCGCCCCACTTCCGGTCTTTTTCCGAAATAGTCAGCTCCATGCCTTCCTGTATCGGCCATGCGACGCCGATATCGGGATCGTTCCACATCAGACCTCCCTCATCATTCGGATGGTAAAAGTCTGTACATTTGTAGGCAAATTCCGCATAATCGGAAAGCACCAGAAAACCGTGCGCAAAATTTTTCGGTATAAAAAACTGCTTTTTGTTTTCCGCTGAAAGAATCTCGCCGTGCCATTTTCCGTAGGTGGCTGAACCCGGACGCAAATCTACCGCCACATCAAATACCTCGCCGGAAACTACCCGCACCAGCTTGTCCTGCGGGAAATTAATCTGAAAATGGAGCCCGCGCAGAACGCCCTTTTTCGACGCGGACTGATTATCCTGCACAAATTCCATATCAATCCCCGCCGCCTTATAATCGTTATAATTATAGGTTTCCATAAAATAGCCGCGTTCATCCCCGAAAACCGCCGGCGTGATAACCTTCAGCCCCTCTATCTCACATGTTTCTACTGTTATCTTTCCCATTGTTCCATCCTTCAATCTTATGCTTCTTCTGATTTATAATATCGGTCCTGCTCATCCATGTTTGTGCAGGTTCTGTTCCCGGAATGTGGTATCCCAGGCTGCCCTGAATCTGCACAGGTGCAAACGGTCCCGGCATCGTATCTACAACCCCTGAGCCACTTCCACCAGATACTGCCCGTAAGCGGTCTTCAGAAGCGGCTCCGCCAGCTTCAGAAGCTGCTCTTTTGTGATAAAGCCTCTCTTGTAGGCAATTTCTTCAATGCAGGAAATGTAAAGCCCCTGCCGTTTCTGGAAAGCCGCGACAAAATCCGCCGCGTCCAGCAGAGAATCGTGGTTTCCGGTATCCAGCCACGCAAAACCGCGTCCAAGCGTCTCCACCTGCAGCATGCCGCGGCGGAGATATTCATTGTTTACGCTGGTAATCTCGATTTCTCCACGCGCGCTCGGCTTTACATTCTTCGCAATCTCCACCACATCGTTGTCGTAGAAATACAGCCCCGGAACCGCATAGTTGCTCTTCGGATGCTCCGGCTTTTCCTCGATGGAAAGAGCTTTTCCATTCTCGTCAAACTCCACTACCCCGTATGCACGCGGGTCGCGCACATAATATCCGAAGATGGTCGCTCCGCTCTCGCGCGCCGCCACCGTCTGCAGTACCCGTGAAAAGCTCTGTCCATAAAAAATATTATCGCCGAGCACAAGCGCCACACGGTCTGTGCCGATAAAATCTCTTCCTATTATAAAAGCGTCCGCCAGTCCGCGCGGCTCCTCCTGAATGGCATAGCTGAAGGAAAGTCCAAGCTGCTCGCCGCTCCCGAACAATTCCTCGAATGTCTTAATGTCCCGCGGCGTAGAAATAATCAGTATCTCGCGGATGCCTGCCAGCATCAGCGTGGACAGCGGGTAATAAATCATCGGTTTATCGTAAACCGGCATAATCTGCTTTGAGATTGCCTTTGTAAGCGGATACAGCCTTGTGCCGCTGCCGCCCGCCAGTATAATTCCTTTCATTTTAAAATGTCCTCCGTATATTCCACTCCGGCTCCTGCCGCCGCCCGCTTACTGTTGTGTACCTGCGTACATTTCGTCGTAATACTTCTGATAATCCCCGCTGGTGACATTCTTCATCCAGTCCTCGTTTTCGAAATACCAGCGGATCGTCCGGCGGATGCCATCCTTAAACATCGTTTCCGGCTCCCATCCCAGCTCTCTGCGGATTTTATCCGGCGCGATCGCATAGCGGCGGTCATGCCCCTTGCGGTCGGTCACATAAGTAATCAGATTCTCATTCACCAGCGCTTTGCGCGGGTCGTCGTCCGGCAGCATTTCCTTCAGCGTATCCAGAATAATGTGAATAATCTCAATATTCTGTTTTTCATTATGTCCGCCGATATTGTACGTTTCAAAAAGACGTCCCTTCTCCTGCACCATGTCGATGCCCTTGGCGTGGTCCTCCACATACAGCCAGTCGCGCACATTTTTGCCGTCGCCGTACACCGGCAGCTTTTTCCCCTGCAGCGCATTATTGATAATCAGCGGAATCAGCTTTTCCGGAAACTGGTACGGTCCGTAATTGTTGCTGCAATTTGTGATATTTGCCGGGAATTTATAGGTGTCCATATAGGATTTTACCAGCATATCCGAGGAAGCCTTGCTGGCTGAATACGGACTGTGCGGGTCGTAGGGCGTTGTCTCATAAAAATATTCCCCTTCGTTTTCCAGAGAACCGTACACTTCATCCGTGGAAACATGCAGGAACTTCTTGTCCGGCCGGAAGCTTCCGTCCGGCAGTTCCCACGCCGCTTTGGCAGCATTCAGCATCACCAGGGTGCCAAGCACATTGGTGCGCACAAAAACCTCCGGATTTTTGATGCTGCGGTCCACATGGCTCTCCGCCGCAAAATGCACGACCCGGTCAATATCATTTTCTTCAAAAATCTTTGTGATTGCCTCGCTGTCTGTAATATCAGCCTTCACAAACGTGTAGTTCTCACGCTTCTCCACATCCCGCAGGTTTTCCAGGTTGCCCGCATACGTCAGACAGTCTACATTAATAATGCGGATTTCATTGTCATATTTTTTAAACATATAGTGAATATAATTGGAACCGATAAAGCCTGCGCCTCCGGTAACAAGGTACGTTCTCATCCTTCTTCCTCCCATCATATATCAATCGCCTGCAGATAGCGGTGCAGGGCATCCTGCCAGACCGGCAGCGGCGTAAAGCCGTTTTCCGCCAGTTTTCTTTTATCCAGGCGGGAATTAAAGGGGCGCTTCGCTTTTGACACACCGTATTCCTCCGTCGTGACAGGGCATACCTTTACATGCTCTTCGCTGTACTCCTTATGCCCCATCGCCTCCGCCTGACGGAATATTTCCTTCGTAAACTCATACCAGCTGATGTAGCCGCCCTCATTTGTCGCATGGTAGTAACCGTACTTTTCCGTCTCAATCATGTCGACCAGCAGACGCGCCAGATCATAGGTATAGGTGGGCGTTCCAACCTGGTCGCTTACCACACGGATGGTATCGTATTTTTTTCCGAGGTTCAGCATCGTGCGGATAAAATTCTTTCCATTTACGCCAAACACCCAGGCGATACGCACAATAAAAAACTTCTCCAGCTGCTCCGCCACGGCAAGCTCGCCCTCCAGCTTCGTCTGCCCGTAAACATTCAGCGGCTTATAAGCTTTGCAGTCCGGCTCCCAGGGCTCTGTGCCCTGCCCGTCAAACACATAATCCGTGGAAAGATACAGCATTTTGCAGTCCAGCATTTTGCAGACGCGGGCGATATTGTCCGTCCCCGTCGCATTAACCAGCCGCACCTTCTCCACTTTGTCATCGTCCTCCGCCAGATCAACCGCCGTCCACGCCGCACAGTGCACCACCGCGTCCGGAGCTGCCTCCCGCAGAGTCCTCTCAACCGCCGCCGCGTCGGTGATATCAAGCTGCACATACGGCATCTCTGTCACCGCGCTGCCATCCACAATTCCGCTGTACTGCGGCGCAATGTCGCTTCCAATCCCCTCGTGCCCGCGCTTCGCCAGCTCGTTCATCACATCATGTCCGAGCTGCCCGCCGACACCAGTCACAAAAACCTTCATAATCCCTTCCTCCGAAAATATCTTATTTTATCCGTTCTGCGCATCTATCCGGCTGTCTATCTTTCTGGATATCAGATACCGCGGTCTGCCCTTTACTTCCTCATAAATCTTGGAAATATAGTATCCGATAATGCCAAGGCTTATCATAATAATACTGCCGATCAATAAAATCAGCAGAATCACCGTCGTAAAGCCTTCCACCGCATGTCCCATAAAATACTTTATCAGCGTCTGGATGCCAAGCACGATTCCAAGCAGAAATACCGCAATCCCGGCAAATGTCACAACTTGCATGGGTGCAGAAGAAAACGCCACGATATTGGTGACAGCATACTTTATCAACGACCGTGTCGACCATTTGGATTCCCCTTCGGTGCGCTCCTGCACATCAAATTCCACCGATGTGGAACGGAAACCGATCCACGAAGACAGCGCCCGGAAAAATGCATTGCGCTCCGGCATTTCCAGAATCGCTTCCACCGCCCGCCGGTCCATCAGCTTAAAGTCCGACGCGCGCGACATATCTATCCCGACCGCTTTGGAAATAATCCTGTAAAACAGCCCCGCGCTCGCCCTATGCAGCGCGCTTTCCTTTCCGCGCGTTCTTTTTACGCCTTCCACAACCTCATAGCCATCTTCCCAGAGACGGTACATTTCCACCAGCGTCTCCGGCGGATGCTGCAGGTCGCAGTCCATCACAACGCAGCAATCGCCCTTTGCATTGGCAAGTCCGGCAAACATCGCCGCCTCTTTTCCAAAATTACGCGAAAAGTGAACCCCCGTAATATGCGGGTTTTCCTTCGCTGTTTCCTCAATCTTTCTCCATGTTGTATCCTTTGAGCCATCATCCACAAACACAAGCTCATAAGAAATCCGGGCGTCATCCAGCACCTTTCCTATTTCCTGTGCAGCCCGGACAATCATTTTTTCCTCATTATACGCCGGCAGAACAACAGACAGCATTTTCATAGCCAGCACTTCCTTTCTGAATTCAAGCCGCTCTGTTTTGCAGAACAGCGCTTATCCGGACTGTTTCCTTTCTTTCTGTCATGTTTCCGGACGTTATGCTGTTCGAAAGCATTATATCATAGGATATGCCTGTTTGCCATACCCAAAATATTTCTTTATACGTTTTTAAGAAATTTTTATTATTTTATTGACATCATAAATATTTTATGATACCATCTTTTTAATCAATTATGTTTTTACAAAGAACGTGCCAAAAATGTGCCGCATAAGCAACATCCCTCCCGATATAAGAAAAACAGCAGGTCCGGCACATAAGAAAAAACGGCAAAAGATATCCGCTGATATCCTTTCTGCCGTTGCTCTTCCTTTGTTTTTATATGAATTTTACAGATGAATGTGTCCCACCGAATGGCTGTACTCTGCCGGATAGATGTATCCCACCGGATAGCTGTACTTTGCCGGATAGATGTATCCCACCGGATAACTGTACTTTGCCGGATAGATATATCCCACCGGATAGCTGTACTTTGCCGGATAGATATATCCCATTGGATGACTGTACTCTGCCGGATGCATTTTCCGGTTCAGTTTTGCGATTTTTCATTTTCCAGAACGCGGACGATGATTCCGATAAATTCTTTCGGATACGGTTTCTGCGCTTCCCACGCGGAGCAGCCCGTCCACTCGATAATCCGCTCTTTTCCGCCGTTATTCCAGAAATGGTCGCGTAAAGTACGGATATCTTTATTCACGTTTGAAAGAGTGGTATGATTTGCCTCTGCAATCGGAGTGTAAATCTGTTTGCACACATCCGTCAGCCGTTCCGGATTTTCCGCTGCAAGCATTACAGCCTGTACAAAATAGGAATACCCTTTATAATGCTCAAATGCACCGACACTGTAAAGCAAGCTCTCAATCTTGTCTTTCATAGCAAATTTCTCCTTTGTAAAATTTTCTTTTATCTTACGGAGAATTTACATATATTTCCACTCTTTAGCCATTATTAAACTTTTATAGACCAGAAAATGCTTTTGCCATATTCTATTCCCTCTGCTTCTCAATTCCCGCTTCTTTCACCACATTCACAAAACGCAGCACATCCTCCGGCGCGTTCAAGCTGTATAAAAGCCCGTAAGGAATGCTGTAGTCCCAGTTTACCGGAACCGAGACCAGGCCGGGATGCACATCCTGCCAGCATTCGATGGTAAGCAGCACATTGCCCGTTTCCGCACAGCGGTTAAAAACAGACATATCGTAAAACTGTGGCGTATCTTCGATATGTATCTGCGGATGATTCCGTTCCAGGTCATTGCGGATAAAATCATTGACCCCGGAATCCCCGCGCGCAACCATCATCAGCGTTTCTCCGTACAGATCCTTAACATCAATCCGCTTTCTCGAAGCAAGACGGTGTCCTCCCGGTACCGCCACCATTTTCCGGTATCTGCCAAGCGGCAGAAATCTGCAGAGCGACAGCCACGCTTTCGAATCGCACACTCCTATCAGAAAATCAAACTTTTTCCCAAGCTGCCCGATTTCAGACAGGATGCCCTCATGATTGTCCTCAAAAGGCACCAGATGAAGCTTATAATCAGGAAAGCTTTTGTTTACGCGATACCACAGATCCATAAAAGGCTTTGCCGGATTCAGCAGAGACGTGCCCACGCAGAATGTCGTATCATAGGAATGTGCGGCGGCATTTGCATCCGCAATGGATTTTCGTGAGTAATCTATCAGGAATTTTGCGTCCCTGTAAATCACTTCCCCCGCCGGAGTCAGACGGATGCCCGCCGGGGTCCGTTCAATCAGCTTCAGATTCAGATGTGCTTCCAGTGTGTTCATCTGTTTCATAACGGCAGTCGGCGAAATATACAGCTTCTCCGCCGCTTTTGTAAAGCTCCCGCAGTCGGCGGCAGCAATAAACGTATCCAGTAAGGGATTGTACATACAGCACCTCCATATAAACTTTTAGTTAATACTATTATAACCCGGCGGAGATTCCCTGTCAAGAAAATACGTGGTATAGTAAAGGCAGAAGGAGGTTGTGATATGGCAAAAGAACTGATTGCTTTTTATTCCAGAGCAGACGAAAATTATGTAAACGGCACAATCAAAACATTGAAGACCGGCAACACGGAGATTGCCGCCGGTATTATCCAGAAGCTGACAGGTGCGGATTTGTTTAAAATAGAACAGGTGAAGCCATACGCGAAAAGCTACAACGAATGCATCGCGCAGGCGCAGGCTGACCAGCAGAGAAACGCCCGCCCGGAGCTTTTGCATTACCCGGAGAGCATAAGCCAGTATGATGTTATTTATCTCGGCTATCCGAATTACTGGAGTACCATGCCGATGGCGGTCTTTACTTTTCTGGAGCATTTTGACTTCAGTCAGAAAATAATCCGTCCCTTCTGCACTCACGAGGGCAGCGGCATGGGCAGCAGCATCGGGGATATCCAGAGGCTCTGCCCGGCGGCAGTTGTAAAGGACGGTCTTGCTCTACGCGGCGGCAGCATCCTGCGCTCAGAGCATGAAATTGAAAAATGGATATAGGAGGTAATTATCATGAACGAAAAAGAAATGAGTGTTTTTCCGCAGGGCGGACCAAATGATGCTTTTGCGCAGTATTTTACCGGTCAGAGCTATCTTCATATGCTCTCCACCGAGCAGGTTTCCATCGGCAATGTAACCTTTGAGCCAAAATGTCGCAACAACTGGCATATCCATCAGGCTGCAAGCGGCGGCGGACAAATGCTGCTCGTTACTGCCGGCCGCGGATGGTATCAGGAATGGGGAAAGCCCGCAAGAGCGCTGCTCCCCGGCGATGTTGTCCATATTCCTGCCGGGGTAAAGCACTGGCATGGCGCAGCAGCCGATTCCTGGTTCCAGCATCTGGCAATCGAAGTGCCGGGCGAAAACTGCAAAACGCAGTGGTGCGAGCCGGTTTCTGATGAAGAATACGAAAATTTGCAATAATTTACTCCGTTAAAATAATCCTTGCATCCTGCCGCCGGATAAATTATAGTTAAGTTATCGGAGCAGCACGGTACTGTTTTCAGAACATTACCTATGAAAGGATGTGTTACAATGCCATTACCGCAGGAAAAGACCTATACCATTGATGATATTTATGCCTTGCCGGAAGGAACGCGCGCAGAGCTGATAGATGGTCAGATTCATTACATGGCTCCTCCAGGCAGAAAACACCAGAGAATAATATTATTTTTAAGCCGTCTTATTGCAGATTATATTGATAACAAAAACGGAAATTGCGAGGTAAATATTGCCCCCTTTGCAGTTTATCTGGATGAAAAAAATTCCACCTATGTTGAACCGGATATCTCCGTTGTCTGCGACAAAAACAAGCTCAATGACAGGGGCTGCAACGGCGCACCCGACTGGATTATTGAGGTCGTCTCACCCGGCAGCAGGCGCATGGATTATTTCATCAAACTATTTAAATACCGCTCTGCCGGTGTCCGGGAATACTGGATTGTGGACCCGGATAAAAACCGCATTCTCGTTTATGATTTTGACCGGGAGGAAACTGGAGATTATACATTTTCTGATTCCGTCAGTGCTGGTATATACGATGATTTTTCCATCAATTTTTCCGGGCTTCACTTTTAATTCTCTGCGCCCTGCGCGGACAGAATGCACTTAACAGGAAACAGGTCAATCCAAAATGGGCTTTACCCCATTCTGTCCGTGGAAATGAAGGTTTCCAGACTTGCTTTTCCATTTTGGGAATCACTCATTTTTGAGCAAAGGACTTTCTTCCACTTTTGGAAATTACTCAATTTTGAGTAAATCCCTTGCATCCTGCTGCCAGATGTGCTATATTGAAAACAGAAAAGGGAAGCCAGAGACACGGCTTACCCGAATATTAAAGCTTAACCTTTTAAAGGTCAGCCGTCATTATTGCGAGTAATGGCGGCTATTTTCGTCTTTCCTTGAAAACTGTATAACACAATCCCACAAGGGCACAAATGAATACCCCAATCTGAATCAAATCAGAGTATGTAACATACATTGGCAACGCCCTCCTTTCTTTTCAGTCTGGAGGGTTAGCCCCTCCGATAAAAAAGAGGGTAAGCCGCCCGGCTCTGGTTTCCCATGTCCCAAGTATAACACATGTCTGTGTTTTTATCAATCTCTATATATTCTTTCCAACATTTATTTTGCTTTTATCCGCATCCATATATTTTTTGATTTCTTTTATGGAAAATGCCTCACCTCTTCCGGATTTATACGGCAGCAGGTATCCTGCAAATACTCCGGTTTAAAATCGGGAAATTCATTCCAATTCCCCTTTCGTCCGATCCCACAGTCTATCGCATCACAGCACCCGATTTCCACTTTTATTCCCCGCACCTTTATATTTCTACCCTAAAGGCATTATAAACCGGATTTACCTGTTTTCATGCCCGGTACACGGTCTTTTCCAACTACTTTCCGTACAATCTCACTGCCATCTGCTGCCCGGAAACAACCGTCCCGATGATTTTTCGCTGTTTCCTCGCTGTCCAATCTGCTCTCATGCCTGCTATGTCCTAAGAAATATCTTTGGCAGCAGGCTTTTGTAGGTACCACTAATTCAAATCCGATAACTACAAGCCCCATATCACTTTTAGCTGGTTCAGCAGTCTCATATGTTCAGATGTGTCCCTGTCCGGATTGCTGTCTGGATAGAAGCGTTTTAACTTATAGCAGATACAGTAGAAATCATTGTGGGTACGGCTTGCATTTTCCTAAACATTATGCTATACTCTCTTTCGTTGCAAAGCCCTTGCGAACAGCCTGTCACTGACAGCCTGCTCTGCCCACTGAGGCGAAAACCAAGGTCTTACGGGGCTTGCCGCCGATTCCCGGCGTCCGGTTAAATACGCTGTATTTAACCCTCGCGGCATTCGCCAGATGGACACACAAGTGTGCCCGCCCGGCTCATTGCCCACGGGAATGAATCGAGTGTTCGAGACCTTCCACTCGTAAAACAAAACTTCATAGCCCGTTATTTTATCTTGCTTTATCAAGATGCTTGAATGCCCGGAAATACAGTGTTTCCAGGCTTTTTCTTTTATCTTCTTCCATCCCTGTTCATGCAGTTTGGTACTTTTTTGGTACAGTAATGCAATCAAAAAAGAGGGGAAACATCCCCTCAAAATACATTTGCAATCTTCTCCATTTCGTCCGCTTTTGTGTCTGGCAATACATGACTATATAAATCCATCGTCATTGCAAGTGAGCTGTGCCCCAGAATCGTTTTCAGTACCTGCGGCTGCATTCCTGCTTCAATGGCTCTGGTAGCAAATGTATGCCGGAATACATGTGGTGTGATACGTTCAAACTCATGGCCTGCAGCATGAATCTGTTTGATAATACGTTCAATCTCAGCCTGCACCCGGTCCCTGCTCAATGGTTCGCCGTTCTCATTGCAAAACAAATAACTGTCGAGCCGCGTCACTTTGAAGCCCCAGTACCGTTTCTGCGCTTCCAGCAGCTCCAGAATATCTTTTGTCAGAGGTATATCGCGCTTTGAGGTCCTTGTTTTCGGGGTATCCTCCAGATATCCCTGCCCCTCAATATATTTTAATGTTCTCTGTACATGGATAACATTCTTTTTTCTGTCAATGTCCGTATACTTTAACCCCCGGATTTCACCGCTTCTCATTCCCGTGCGGAGCATCACCGCAAATAAATTGTATAAGTAACTGTCCTTTGCGTATTCCACGAATAATGCCTGCTGCATACAGCCATTTAATACAGCAGATACTACTTTGATACTGGAAAGAGCATAATCCTCCTGCGCCAGTTCATTATAAAGTTTCTGGATATGTTCACCCCGAATATCTGCTATTTTCCTGCTACCAAGCCTTTCTTTTATGGCGCAGTCAAAATATTTTCTATAACTTGTATATGTTCCGATTTTTATCCGGTTCTTTTTATATTGCTCCATCCAGGTATCAAACCACTCTGCAAGTGTAATGTTCTGCTTCGCCACAAACAGCCCGTGTTCCAGCCGGTATTTAAGCTCTGTAACCTGTTTCTGCACATCTGCAATCGTTTTCCCGTGAATAAAATACCGCTGTCCCTTTATCATCGGACGCCCGCAATCCCATTTTTCTACGGCTCGTCATCCTGGACGGTCCGGAACAGGCACCCGCATTTGAAATGCGCGCTCCTGCATGTCCCGGACATTTTACCGCTTCAAATTAATCCTCTGGCAAAGAAATCTATCATATCTGTTTTTTCTTTACTCTGATAACAGTCCGCAATGGTTCTTTGTATTCTTCCGGTCTGTATTCCCCAACCTCTGCTACCGTAACGGTACGTACTCCCTGCCGTGTATGTACAACAGCCCTGTCGCCTGCTGCCGCGCAGTCATTCAGTGCTTCCAGCAGCCTCCATGTGTACAGCCTGCCGCTTTTCCTGTGATACGCCCTTATAATCTGCTGTTTCCCATATCTGACAGGAACATGCGTCAGCTCATGCTCCAGTGCCAGCAGATACCAACAGTAACCGTCTATCAGATAGCCCTGTGAATCCAGTACAATATCAGATTCCGCCAGACCATTTCTGGCATACTGCCAGGATTTTTCCTCATACTTTCCGGTGCGCGGCGGATTTTCTGCAAAGCAGGGGTAAATCTTCACCTCTCCGATTTTCATGCTCCTGTATCCTTCTGTCATTTTTTCAACCATATTCCTTCCGGAAATCTTGTCCCCAGATTCAGCCCGCCAAGGAATGCATTTCTTTCAGCAGCCTGCACCGCGCGGATAATATGGTTTTCTATAAACACTTCACCTGCTGCCGATGTGCCGAAATATTTTCCAACAGAACAGGTACCTTCCTTGATTTCCGGCAAATCATCTGTCCTTCCGGAGCACCACCAGTCGAAAAGTACATCCTGCAAGTTTCCTTTCATCATCTTCACCCCTGTCCTGCTGCAGTCTCTGCCACCTGTGAACGTCCGAAGAACCGCGCCCTGTAAACTGCCCCGTCCCCTCTGCTTCCCCATACCAGTTCCGCATCAAACAGGGACCTGCTGCCGTGGATTACCTCATAACCGAGACTTTTCCAGCCGCTCCATGTGTTTGTTTCCTCTGTGACGCCTGCTGCATCTTTCGCGCGTTCAATGCGCTTCCGGTTGGTTTCAGCAGCTTTCGCGGATAACCATGCCCTGTGGAGCGCTTCAGCGAATGTGATTTCCGCTTTCCGGAAAAGCTCCCACGCCTTTTTCATTATCCTGCTTAAATCGTATTTTTTCATGTGCCATCCTTTCCCGGAACAGCCCCGGCAGGTCTTAAAGCTATCTTAGGTATCTCTGACCATCTCATTATCCCCTTACCCTTGCCCGGTGTTATGTGGTTGTCTCCGGTACGCTTGCGCCACTTCGTTTTCAACCTTCGCTGTTCTGTATCTCTTTGTTATGAATACATTATAGCACTAACTCTAGTACGTGTCTATTGACTTTTTCACTAAAGTTAGTACGTTTCTCTGGTACTATCTTTGTGTATATTGACACTAGACTTAGTACGTGACAAATGATATAATATGATTGTAAAATGGAAAAGGTGTATCTTTATTTCAACACCCCATTTACAGAAAAAATGAAAGAAGGTGTATAAATGGGTATCAGCTTCAAAAAATTAGAGATTCTATTAACTGAAAACGGGAAAACTTTTTATAGTCTCCGCAAAGATAAAATTGTCGGTACCGAAACTATAAAGAAATTGCAGCAAGGTTATGGCATTATCGACACACGCACAATCAGTAATCTTTGCGAATATTTGAACTGTCAACCGGGAGACTTAATGGAATATGTGCCGGACAAGACTGAATAACCGCTCTATTTGCCCCGTATCCGTCACGGGCAGGAACGTGCCCATTTTTAAGCGTCTTCCGCTTAAATAACCCTTGCGTCCTGCTGCCGGATAAACTATAGTTAAGATATCAGAACAGCACGCTGCTATTTTCAAAGCATTACCCATGAAAGGATGTGTTACAATGCCATTACCGCAAGAAAAAACCTATACCATTGATGATATTTATGCCTTGCCAGAAGGAACGCGCGCGGAGCTGATAGACGGTCAGATTTATTACATGGCTCCTCCAAGCAGGCGCCACCAGGAAATTGTTGGTGAACTTTATACCAGTATTAACAATTACATCAAATCCAGAAGCGGCTCCTGCAAAGCGTATATTGCCCCGTTCGCCGTGTTTCTGAATGAAGATGGCAGAAACTATGTCGAACCGGATGTCTCTGTTGTCTGCGACAAAAGCAAGCTCAATGACAGAGGCTGTACCGGCGCACCGGATTGGATTATTGAGGTCGTTTCACCCGGCAGCAGGCGCATGGATTATATGACCAAACTTTTCAAATACCGCTCTGCCGGCGTCCGCGAATACTGGATTGTGGATTCGGATAAAAACCGTATCTCTGTTTATAATTTTCCCTCTGACAGTATAGAAGAGTATTCCTTTTCCGATTCCGTCAGAGCTGGTATATACGATGATTTTTCCATCAGTTTTTCCGAGCTGCGCTTTTAATTTTCTGCGCCCTGTGCGGACAGAATGTACTTAACAGGAAACAGGTCAATCCAAAATGGGCTTTACCCCATACTGTCCGTGGAAATGAAGGTTTCCAGACTTGCTTTTCCATTTTGGGAATCGCTCATTTTTGAGCAAAAGACTTTCTTCCTTTTGGGGAAATTACTCATTTTTGAGTAAATCCCTTGCATCCTGCTGCCAGATGTGCTATATTGAAAACAGAAAAGGGAAGCCAGAGACACGGCTTACCCTCAATACATTAGCTTAATTTTTACGTCAAGCCGTCATTATTGCGAGTAATGGCGGCTATTTTCGTCTTTCCTTGAAAACTGTATAACACAATCCCACAAGGGCACAAATGAATATCCCAATCTGAATCAAATCAGAGTATGTAACATACATTGGCAACGCCCTCCTTTCTTTTCAGTCTGGAGGGTTAGCCCCTCCGATAAAAAAGAGGGTAAGCCGCCCGGCTCTGGTTTCCCATGTCCCAAGTATAACACATGTCTGTGTTTTTATCAATCTCTATATATTCTTTCCAACATTTATTTTGTTTTTATCCGTATCCATATATTTTTTGATTTCTTTTATAGGAAATGCCTCACCTCTTCCGGATTTATACGGCAGCAGGTATCCTGCAAATACTCCGGTTTAAAATCGGGAAATTCATTCCAATTCCCCTTTCGTCTGGTCCCACAGTCTATCGCATCACAGAACCCGATTTCCACTTTTATTCCCCGCACCCTTATATTTCTACCCTAAAGGCATTATAAACCGGATTTACCTGTTTTCATGCCTGCTATGTCCTAAGAAATATCTTTGGCAGCAGGCTTTTGTAGATACCACTAATTCAAATCCGATAACTACAAGCCCCATATCACTTTTAGCTGGTTCAGCAGTCTCATATGTTCAGATGTGTCCCTGTCCGAATTGCTGTCTGGATAGAAGCGTTTTAACTTATAGCAGATACAGTAGAAATCATTGTGGGTACGGCTTGCATTTTCCTAAACATTATGCTATACTCTCTTTCGTTGCAAAGCCCTTGCGAACAGCCTGTCACTGACAGCCTGCTCTGCCCACTGAGGCGAAAACCAAGGTCTTACGGGGCTTGCCGCCGATTCCCGGCGTCCGGTTAAATACGCTGTATTTAACCCCCGCGGCATTCGCCAGATGGACACACAAGTGTGCCCGCCCGGCTCATTGCCCACGGGAATGAATCGAGTGTTCGAGACCTTCCACTCGTAAAACAAAACTAAAGGAGAAAACTGAATATGAGAGACAAAAAAGTGTTGTTTATTGTGCAGGCAGCGGCAATTGCTGCTATCTATGTGGTGCTTACGGTTGTTTTTGCACCGCTTGCCTTCGGGCAGGGGCAGATTCGTTTTGCGGAAGCCCTAACAATTCTTCCGTATTTTACGCCCGCAGCGATCCCCGGATTGTTTGTTGGCTGTATCATCGGGAATTTTCTGGGAGGAGCCATTCCGTTGGATATTGTCTGCGGCAGCATCGCCACACTGATCGGAGCGGTCGGTTCCTACGCATTGCGGAAGCAGAAATTCCTGGTTCCGGTTCCGCCTATTCTGGCAAACACCGTGGTAGTACCGTTTGTCCTTTTCTACGGATATGGCGTTAATCTTCCGATTCCTCTTATGATGCTGAGCGTCGGAGCAGGCGAAGTCATTTCCTGCGGAGTACTGGGACTTGTCATTCTGCTGGCACTTGATAAATACAAAAATGTAATCTTTAAAACAGCATAAAAAACCGGACAGTGTCGGGAATATTTTTTCCGTACACTGTCCGGTTTTTATTGCCTGTATATGCCACTTAACAAGTTGCTGTAACCTGCACACGTCTTCTGCCACATCACTGCAATACACGCACACTTGCCAGACATACGGTTGTAATCTGCACACATCTTCTGCCACATCACTGCACTACACGCACACCTGCCAGACATACGATTGTAATCTGCACGCATCTTCTGCCACATCACTGCAATACACGCACACTTGCCAGAATACGGTTGCAGCCTGCACGCCCATCCCGTCAAATCGTTATTTCAGATTTTCCGGTCCGAAGCCGAAGGGAAGCATTTCCTTCAAGGAGCGCCGGATATACTTATCCTTTCCATTCGCCAGAATTATCTGGAAGGTTTCCGGATCGCAGAATTCCATCATGACCTGGCGGCAGACGCCGCAGGGAGAGCAGAGCTCATCGCCATCTGTCCCTTCCGCTCCGCCAACGACTGCAATTTTATCAAATTCCCGTTCTCCATCGTAAATCGCCTTAAAGAAAGCCGTCCGCTCCGCACAGTTTGTCGGTGTATACGCTGCGTTTTCAATATTGCAGCCATGATAAATCCTGCCGCTCTTTGTAAGAAGCGCGGCTCCGACCTGAAAATGGGAGTATGGCACATAGGCGTGCTTCCTCGCTTTTTTCGCTTCCAGAATCAGTTCTGCATCCGTCATATCTTCCCTCCCTGCGCCTGCCATTTTTATTCATGCCGCGCCGCACCATCTGTTTTGTGCCGCGCTGCGCCCGCTTCCTGTTTTCTTATATACGCGCCACGCCGCTGTCACGCGCTGCCTGCGCGACTGCCGCAGCTACAGCCGGTCCCACCTTCTCATCGAAGGCATACGGGATGATATGCTCCGCGTCCAGTTCTTCCTCCGGAATCAGGTCCGCCAGCGCCTTTGCCGCCGCCATCTTCATTTCCTCGTTGATGTCGCTTGCGCGCACATCAAAAGTACCGCGGAAGATTCCCGGAAATGCCAGCACATTGTTAATCTGGTTCGGGAAGTCGCTGCGTCCGGTTGCAATCACCCGCGCGCCGCCCGCCTTTGCGTCCTCCGGGAAAATCTCCGGCGTCGGATTCGCGCACGCAAAAATAATCGCATCGCGGTTCATCGTTTTTACCATTTCCGTCGTCACAGTGCCGGGCGCCGATACGCCGATAAAGATGTCTGCGCCGACCAGCATATCCGCCAGCGTGCCCGCCCGTTTTTCCAGATTCGTCACCTGCGCCATTTCTTCCTTAATCCAGTTCAGCCCGTCGCGCCCCGCATAAATCGCTCCCTTGCGGTCACACATCGTAATATGCTGAAAGCCTGCCGCCAGCAGCAGCTTCACGATGGAAATCGCCGCCGCGCCCGCGCCGGAGGTCACAACCCGTACCTCCTCCTTCTTCTTTCCAACCACCTTCAGTGCATTTATCATGCCCGCCAGCGTAATGACCGCTGTTCCATGCTGGTCATCATGGAAAATCGGTATATCACAGCGCTCCTTCAGCTTGCGCTCAATTTCAAAGCAGCGCGGAGCGGAAATATCCTCCAGATTAATGCCGCCAAAAGACCCGGAAATCAGCGCGACCGTGTTTACAAACTCATCGACATCCTTCGTTTTCACGCAAAGCGGAAACGCATCTACATTGCCGAATGCTTTAAACAGCACGCATTTACCTTCCATAACCGGCATACCTGCCTCCGGACCGATATCGCCAAGACCGAGTACCGCCGAGCCGTCGGTGATGACCGCGCAGAGATTATGCCTTCTTGTCAGCTCATAAGATTTATTAATATCCTTCTGTATTTCCAGGCAGGGCTGTGCCACGCCCGGCGTATACGCCAGAGACAAATCATCCTTCGTGGATACCGGAACTCTGGATACAACCTCGATTTTTCCCTTCCATCCGGCATGGAGCTTCAGCGATTCTTCTGCATAATTCATATAGTTTCCTCCTGCATTTTATTGTTTGTGACAGCTCAGATGAGCTGCGCTGTCACCATTGTTCCTCTTCTGTTATACTAAAATTTACAGAAAAATGCAAGGAAAAAACACTACCGGCTGCGGTTTACATAAAGCTGATGTCAGATTCCGTTTGTGAAGAACAGTTTAAATTTTCTCACACCTGGCTGCGGTTTTCCAGACGTCTCCGATATTTTTCAATCAGCTCCCCAAACTCCTTATGCGGACGCAGGAAATCGTAATCCGGGCTGGTCTCCAGCTCCGCAAGAAGCGGCGGCAGAATTTTTTCCGCCATAGATACATTCGCTGCCACTTTCTCGTAAAGCTCATGGTACAGCACCGATTTGCTCATGTTCCACGGCTGGAAAGTCTGCTCCAGCATCTTCTCCAGAAGGCCCAGGGTTTCCTCTATATTCTCCTGCTTCCGCGCCACCGTCAGAGAACCGACCAGTCCGCTATAGCCCCACGCATCAAACAGTTCTGCCGCCTTCTGCGACTTTTCGGCAAGCTTTGCGGCATTTTCCGCATTTCCAAGCCCCAGCTCAAGCTCCACCATCCTCCACAAATTTCCCAGTACCTCTGTATTCATCTGCAGCATCATCCGCTCCACAAGCTTCAGCGCCTCCGCATATTTTCCCTGCTCCCTCCACAAATCCGCCTGCAGCATATTTTTGTCAAGCGGCTCCGTCTCCGGAAGCTTATCAATTATCTCCTGTGCTTTCTCATATTCTTTGCTCCCCAGGTATTTTGACGCCACCATATAACCAGTCCGGCAGCGGACTTTCTCATCATCGCAGTTCATTGCCTGCTCATACAGTGCCCTTGCGCGCTTCTGGCAGCGGCTTTTTTCCTCCGCGGAGATATCCGCCATGATAATGCTTCCATCCAGAAGCATCGCCATTCCCTCAATCAGCAGCCCGCAGTCCGGATATTCCTGTATCCGGCTCTCCGCCATAGCAAAGCCTGCCTCAACGCCGTTTTTTCCAATTTCCTTTGTCACTTCGTCCATATAACTGTTTATTTCCTTCTGCGTCAATGTTTCCCGGAAACAGAACAGGGTATTCAGATCCACCTTCAGCAGACGCGCAAGCGCAGCCGCCAGCGTAATGTCGGGATAAGTGTTTCCCTTCTCCCACTTATTTACCGCCGGTGCCGACACGCCCAGCCGTTCCGCAACCTGCTCCTGTGTAAGCCCAAGTGCCTTCCTTCTCTCCCGTATCACTGTATTCATTGGCATCTGTCCATCCTCCTTCGCCTGTCATAACATAAGCTCCGCGGCGCGCCCCGCACGGCTGTTCCCTCCGTTTTAACCTCCGGGATCGCCTGCACATCGTGGCAGGCATCCCTTGCTGATGTAAGCAGCAACTGCCTTACACTTTTACTATAGCAGACCGGTCGGATATGCACAATGGAGCCGTTGTTAATTACCGGCGAAAAAAAATAACGGCAGGTTAATTTCGCCGCCGCCATTCAAACGATAACGGGGAGGCAGAACGCCTCCCCGCAGCTCTTAATATGAAATCCGGATGCCCTGGCTGCGATGCCGTCGGATTTTTTCCGCACCGCGCACCTTTTCCCCGGTATTTTAATATTCCAGATATGCCCCTTTCATCGGGCTTGCTGCGTGCTCGCTGAAAAGTCTCAGCACGCCTTTTTTGTATTTCGACTCGCGCGGCTTCCAGTTCTGCCTGCGCTCTTTGAGCACCGCGTCGATTTCCTCCGGCGTTTTTTCCTCGCCGTGGATACCAATGATGTTCAGCTTTCTTTCCATAACGTCGATTTCAATTAAATCGCCTTCCTCCACAAGCGCGATGGGACCGCCGTCCACAGCCTCCGGGCTGCAGTGTCCGATCACCGGACCGGTGGAAGCGCCGGAGAAGCGTCCGTCCGTGATAAGTGCAATGCTGCGTCCCAGCTCCTTGTCGCTGCTGATTGCCTCGGAGGTATAAAACATTTCCGGCATTCCGCTGCCCTTCGGACCTTCATAGCGGATAAACACCGCGTCGCCCTTCTGCACCTTATGCTTCAGCACTGCATCGAGGCATTCCTCCTCGCTGTCAAACGGTCTTGCCCGCAGCACCGCCTTAAACATTTCCTTCGGGCATGCCGTGTGCTTGATCACTGCGCCCTCCGGCGCCAGGTTGCCCTTTAAAATAGCAATGCTGCCGTCTGTCCCGATTGCCTTGTCGTACGGACGGATGATGTCTTCTTTTGTGACATTCACCCCATAGCGGGCGTTGAAATCCGCCAGCCATTTTCCGCAGCGCTCATAGAAGCCGTTCTGCTTCAGCTCCTCCAGATTTTCGCCGAGCGTCTTTCCCGTCACCGTCATCACATCCAGGTGCAGATGCTGCCTGATTTCCTCCATGATCGCCGGAACACCGCCCGCATAGTAGAATACCTCTGCCGGCCAGCGTCCCGCCGGACGCACATCCAGAAGATAGTGCGCGCCTCTGTGCAGGCGGTCGAAGGTGTCTCCCGTAATCTCAATGCCAAATTCATGGGCAATCGCCGGAATGTGCAGCAGACAGTTCGTGCTGCCGGAAATTGCCGCATGTACCAGAATCGCGTTTTCAAAGCTTTCCATCGTCACCATTTCCGACGGTTTCATATGCGGCATCGTCGCCAGCTTCACCGCCTGCTCTCCCGCCTGTCTTGCGTATGCCAGAAGGTCCGGGCTGGTCGCCGGCATCAGCGCGCTTCCAGGCAGCGCCAGACCGAGCGCCTCCGCCATAATCTGCATCGTGGACGCCGTTCCGATAAAAGAGCACGCGCCGCAGCTTGGGCAGGCATTGCATTTCGCCCAGTTCAGCTTTTCCTCGTCAATCTCTCCGCGCTGATATTTTGCGCTGTACATGCCGAGCTGCTCCAGTGTCAGCATTTCCGGTCCGGCGTTCATGGTTCCTCCCGGAACAACCACCGCCGGGATATCCGCTCTCGCCAGCCCCATAAGGTTTGCCGGCATTCCCTTGTCGCAGCTTGCCAGATAAACACCGGCGTCAAACGGCGTCGCGTTTGCGTGGATCTCGATCATGTTTGCGATCATCTCACGGCTTGCCAGACTGAAATTAATCCCGTCCGTTCCCTGGCTCTCGCCGTCGCAGATGTCGGTGCAGTAATAACGCGCGCCGTGTCCGCCCGCTGCCTCCACGCCTTTCCTTACTTCCTCCACCAATACGTCCAGATGACCGCTTCCCGGATGACTGTCTCCGAAAGTGCTCTCAATCATGACCTGAACCTTTGATAAATCCTCCGGCTTCCAGCCGGTACCGATGCGCAGCGGATCAAGCTCCGGCGCTAATCTTCTCATTTCCTGACTCTTTAATTCCATTGTTTGCAGCCCTTTCTATTTATAATAAATGTCCTGTCGCGATTTTTCTGTGATGCGCGGGGCGAAGGTACGTCACTCCTTTTCGCCCCGCCATCCGTCTATGCGAAGAAGGATATGATTAATGCTACCACAAAACCGGTTCCGCCTACAAGCGTTTCCATAATCGTCCATGTCTTTAAGGTTGTCTTTTCATCCATGCCCACCAGCGACTTCACCAGCCAGAAGCCGGAATCGTTGAAGTGGGAACATACCGTCGCGCCGCCTGCGACTGCCGCCGTTGTACATGCAAGATACAGCGGGGAAAGCTCCGCGATGCCCGGCATTGCCGCGATGATGCCTGCCGCCATCGTCATTGCCACCGTTGCAGAACCCACGCAGATTCTTACCAGCGCAGCTACGATGAATGCGATCACAACGATCGGAAGGTTTGCGGATGCCACCGCGTTTCCGATCACGTCGCCAAGTCCGGAATACTGCAGCATGTAGCGGAGCACGCCGCCGCAGGCTGTTACCAGAAGAATCAGTCCGGTCGGCTCCAGAGATTTTGTCATGATCTTCTCCAGCTCTTCCATTTTATAGCCATGCTTCACGCCGAGCACGAGCATCGCCACGATGGTCGCGATCAGAAGCGCTACGAACGGTTCGCCGAGGAAGCCAAGGATCGGCGCGATCGGAGCCATTGCCGGAACAACGCCAGCAACGGAATCCAGAATAATCAGTACCAGCGGAATCAGGATAATGCCGACGATCGTCCAGAAATTCGGCAGCTTTGATTCATCAAAATCCTCCTGGTTCGCCACATGCTCCGGAACCGGAACGTAATACTTGTTTCCGCAGATGGAGCCCCATACCGGACCTGCCACGATCATCGCGAAGATACCGCAGAAGATGCCGACCATGATCACCCAGCCAAGGTCCACGCCGAGCATCGTTGCCACCAGCACCGGTCCCGGTGTCGGCGGGATAAACGCATGTCCGACTGCAAGACCTGCGAGCAGCGGAATCACATAATACAGTGAGGAGCGTTTCGTTCTCTTGGCCAGCGAAAATGCAAGCGGAATCAGAATAATCAGACCGGCGTCAAAGAATACCGGCATCGAAATAACCAGACCGGTAATTCCGAGCGCCCACGCCGCCTTTTTATCGCCAAACCATTTTACCATCGAGACGGCAAGCGTCTGGGCGCCGCCCGATACCTCCAGAATTGCGCCGAACATCGAGCCAAGCCCCACCAGAAGCGCAATGCCTTTCAACGTGTTTCCAATACCATCATTTACCGCCGTCACGATATCCTCGAACGGCATTCCTGCTACCAGCCCGATGACGATCGCGCCGACCAGGATAGCAACCATTGCCTGAACCTTAAATTTAATAATCAGTACCAACAGTAATGCGAGTCCTATCAGCGCGGCGATCACCAGCCGGGTAGGATTCAGAGCGACTTCTCCAGTCATAACTAATATTTCCTCCTTCAGCATAATTTCGTTTCCTTTATAACATCTGACGTCTTATGTTATGTTGGTTTTATTATACAATTCAAGCCGATTTTCGTCAATACATCTGATGTATTTTCTTCATCTTCTCCTTTTTCCACAAAAAAAGACAGATTTTCGCGGTGGAAAACCTGCCATTTTTGTTTATTCTGTCTATATTCATCCCATTTATACCCAGTGCCGCACCCCGGACGTCTCGCCCCGGCGCCGATTCTGCCGCTTATTCATCTGATGTCTGCGGCTTTTCCTGCTTACTCATCCGACTTTTCCGGTCTTTCCTGCCTGCCCGTCCGCCATCTGCAGCTCTTCCTGCCCGCTCACCGGAGGCTTCCGCTTCTCCGCCTGCCCGTCCGACGTCTCCTGCTCCTTCCGTTCCTCCATCATCTTCATCAGCATCTGGCGGTTGTATGTCAGATGCATAATCATCGCACAGCGGGCGCCGGTGGCATCGCCCTTCTGTATGGCGTCCGTCACTGCCCGGTGCGTCTGGATGGTTTCCTTCATCAGTTTGCGGTGCGTCAGATTTCCGAAGGTCATGACCGCCGTGTTGATGATGGGTATCAGCGTCTCTACCACCCGGTTTTTGCTGCACTTTGCGATATATGTGTGAAACTCCACGTCTTTTTTCAAATGGTTTTTTCCCTCGCGGTATAATTGTTCCACCTCATCGCATAATTCATTCAGTTTTTTTCGTTCCTCCTCCGTCGCCGACCCCGCCGCAAGCGCGGCAATCTCCGGCTCCAGCATCAGCCGGACCTCAAAAAGCTCCAGCGCAAGCTGATAGCGGTCCTGGAATCTGGCAAAGCCAAGCGGGTCCTCCTCCACGGAATACGTACTGATCACATAGGTTCCGGAGCCGCGCCGGACCTCCAGAACGCCCTTGGAGACCAGAGACTTCACTGCCTCGCGGATGGTGCTTCTTCCCACGCCGAACCGCTCCGCCAGCTCAAATTCATTCGGAATCTTTTCTCCCACCTTCACCGGCTCCTGCAGGATGAAATTCATCAGCTCATCCTCCACCTGCGAGCCAAGCAGCTTTTTATTCACCTTTTCAAACTGATACATTGTCAGACCTTCCCTGCCTTCTTGTCTACTCCTGCGGTTTATCGAGAAATCCGATAAACACGTTGCCCGATTCTTCAAACAATGCCAGCGCATCCTCATCACTGATCAGATAGGACTCCTCCGCCCCCGGTTCATAGAGACGGACATTTCCCCACTGGTCATAGCCCAGTATAATCCGCACGCCGTCCGTCGTGTCCGCCAGCAGCACATTGCCCTCGCTGACGAAATAAAGCACCGAATCGATTTCGCAGCCCGACAGGTCCAGCACCAGCTTATCCGGAAGCTGCTCCTGCAGGTAGGCGGTATCCATCGTTCCGCTTAAAATGCACGCCGGCACCTCATCCACCGAAAATTCCGCCGCTGTTTTCTTATTGCCGCGCTCCCAGATATAATTCTGGTCCTGGTCGACCACCACGCCAAAGAGCTCGTTCGCGCGGACAATCGCCGTATTGGCGTTTTCATAGATGCTGTCCAGTCTGCCCTTCGCATAAACATAGTACAGCTCTTCCGTGTGCTCTTTTTCCTCTATCGTGACCGTGCGGTCCGTCTCACTGACAATCATGCGGCTGCGCACCGTCTGCGGCGTCTTCTTTTCGGAAGCGTCCTCCATCAGCAGGATGCGCTCCGTCTGCTTGCGGTCGCTCACCTGCGTCGTCAGCCCCGCAGAATCCGTCTCCTGCGTATTATCAATAATATGGTCCTCGGAAGCATCCTCCCAGCCGTCGCCCGCTTTGCGCACGCGCGTCATGGTCAGCAGCTTGTCCTCAATCGTGGCGTCCGTCACATAAATGCCGGTCTCGCCATACTCTTTGACCACCTCTCCGTCCTCGTTCATGATGTAAATCGTGCGCATCGGGAAAATTTCATCGCCCTCGTGCGACGCGTCGATATCCGACACCTCCGCGATACCGTAAACCAGCGATTCTCCCATGTAGCCCAGCATCCGGATACGCTCATTTTCCCCGCAGGTAATCTGGCTGCGCTCCTTCGTATCCATATTATAAATGGTAATCGTGCGCGAATTATACGCCTCATTTTCCTCCAGATACGCAAAATATCTGCCGGATTCGGAGCCCGCATAGCAGTTCGGCTTCATATTTTCCACAACCTTTGCCGTCTCAAAGGTCGTCAGATTGATTTCATACACATCGCCGTCCAGCAGCAGATAAAAATCCTCCTGGTCGTCCGTCACATACGAAATCTCCTGCACGTCCGCCTTCAGCAGGTCGTAGGAGCGCATCGTATCCACAAACAGCATTTCCTCGATGCCCCCGGAGGAAGCGTCGTAAAAATAAACTGCCACACCCGACTCGCCCTCGTGGCGTCCGCGGTTCATGTAGCCCGCCACCACAAACTGAATGTTTCCGCTGGTGCTCACGTTGAGGATTTTGATATCGTGCTGCCCGTAGATATCGCGGTAATCGGAATCCTCCTTCTGGCGGAAGGTGAACACCTGCGCCATCTTGCCGCTGGAGGAATCGTAGCTCCACAGCTCCCCGCCGATTTCAAAAGCGTAGAAGCGGCTCCTGGAATCCGTCACAAAGGAAATATCGCTGTCGCAGATGCCCAGCCGGATGCCCTTATCGGTAAGCACATCATTGTCCGGGTTGAAAATCTCGTTCGTCGAGCGCTCAAAGTCCAGCAGCATCACTGATTCATCAGAATAGCGCAGACGGAAATATTCATTCACCGTATAAAGCTCCGTATAGCCCTCCTCGCTCTGCGCACTGATTAAGTATTCCTGCACGATCGTCGCCGTCGTCTCATTCAGCTCCTTAATCGCCGGAATCGATTTATAGTAAATCTGCGGATTCAGATTGCCCCACACCACCTGGTCCGTGGTGCTGTGAATATCCATAAAGGATAAATCCAGCTCTTCCGCATCCCCCTCCGGCTCCAGATAGAGCGCCAGACGGTCAACCTCCTGCTTGTTGAGGCACTTTTCCGAAAAGCTGTTGACAAAGTCCAGATATTCCTTCGTGTGCAGGCTGTCCTGCTGCACCACGCGGGTATAGTAGTAGACGTCGCGTCCGTCCGCCTTCAGCTGAAGCTTCAGCACATATTCCTGGTTCATCAGCATAAAGTTCTGCAGCGTGAAGGACGCCTCCACGTAGTCCTCCTCCTGCGTCAGATTCGTCACCTTCGTGTTTTCCAGCGAGGTTTTGCCGTCCGCCGAAAAAACTTCAAAATAGATGTCGCTCACGTCAGCGCCAAAGGTCTGTACCCGGATACTCATATCCCGCTCCGTGGAAATGGGCGTCAGCGTATCGCGCACAGCCGTCACCGCCATCGGCTTTACATACCCGTGCAGCGGATTCATTTCCACGTCCCTGTATACCATATAAACGAGCGGAAGCGTCGCCTGCGCCATATCCTCCGTCCGCATTTCCGTCTCATCGTTGACAAGCTGCGAAAAAACTGCCGTCGAAACGACAAAAACCGCCAGCAGTACCACGATTCTGATTAATATTTTCTTCATTGCATTCCTCCACTGAGCCATCGCCGTTTTCCGGATGGCCGGCGGTATGCCGCCTACGTATTTTCCTGCTGCAGCGCCTCATCCTCTTCACCCCGCTTCAGCAGACTGCCAAGCAGCGGCTGCGCATTCCACGCCTCCATGCAGGCGGTAAGCGCCCTGTTTGTCTGCTTCGCACCATTTTTCTTTTTCACCGCGCGGATAAGAATATTTTTCGGCGTATGCTCCATGTCGATAAATTCCAGAATCTGCACCTGATAGCCCTGCTCCTCCAGGATCTCCGCCCGGAAGGCATCGGTAAGCAGCGCCGCCATCCGCTCTTTTATCAGTCCGTACTTCAGCACCGGCTGCATCAAATCGCTGTGAATCTGTCTGTTCAGCTCATGCTGGCAGCAGGGAACCGAAAGAATCACCTTTGCGTTCCACGCCACCGCCTTTTCCAGCGCATAATCCGTCGCCGTATCGCAGGCATGCAGCGTCACCACCATATCCGCCTGCGTGCAGCCCTCATAAGAAGCAATATCCCCGGTGAAAAACCTGAGCTTTTCATAGCCGTACCGGACGGCGAGCTGATTGCAGTGCGCGATCACATCCTCCTTTAAATCCAGCCCGATCATCCGCACATCCAGCCCCTGCTGCTCGTGAAGATAGTAATACATGGCAAAGGTCAGATACGATTTTCCGCAGCCAAAGTCGATAATCGTCAGCTCCCGGTCTTTATCCAGCGCCGGCAGAATATCCGCCACAAATTCCAGAAAGCGGTTGATCTGCCGGAACTTGCGGTAATGCGCGTTCACCGTTTTTCCCTCCGGCGTCTGCACGCCCAGGTCAACCAGAAACGGCACCGCCCGTCCCTCCTCCAGGAGATACTGCTTTTTACGGTTGTGCTCCGCGGCTGCCGCCTCCTCCGGCTGTTCCTTCCTTCTGACCTTCACCGACGCTTTTCCTTTTTTGCTCACCAGCGCCTGCACAGAAAGCTCCTGCGTTTCCATGTTGAGCTGTCTGTAATCCTGCAGAAGCCACGTCTCAATCTGCGCTGTCAGCGCGTCCTTTTCGTAATTTTTGTGAAACTCTTTTTTGCCGTCTGAAACCGCCGTCTGAAAAAGAAGCTTCCCTTTTACTGTCACCGGGCGGATTTTCACCTTATCCGCGCCGTCCGCATGACGCTTTCTGCTCACAGTGATACGCAGCAGATGCTCATTTAATTGTTTATTTAAAATCTCAAGCAGCCGTTCCATATAGCTTTTTCCTTTCGCAGGCAGAATTTCCTGCTTTTCTCCTTTTATCGCTGCCAGCGGCAGGTTTTGTGTATTATCATACCACAATCGTCACTGTTCGTCTACTTTTTTCAAAAAGGAAGCCGGCAGACAGCCTCTGCCAGCTTCCCAAATCGTGCGGTATTTTCTCACGCATGAAACACATACTTATCCATCCGCGCGAACGCCTCCTTTACGCGCAAAAGCGGCAGCGCCAGATTAATGCGGATGTGACAGGGACCGTGGAACATTCTGCCGTCCTGCCAGGCAACGCCCACATCCCAGCCTGCCTTTTCCACTTCCTCGATCGTTTTTCCATGCTTTTCGCACCAGCCGCTGCAGTCAATAAACAGCATATAGGTGCCCTCCGGTCTGCTGACCGTCACTCCCTCAAAATGCTCTTTTATATAATTGCAGGCATAGTCCACATTCTGCCCGATTACCTGGCAGAGCTCGTCCACCCATTCGTAGCCCTCTGACCGGTAAGCGCCGATCAGCGCGTACATAGAGAGCACGTTCATACTGTTGTAATGCGAAAGCGACGATTCCTTGCGCACGCGGTCACGCAGCGCCCGGTTGTAAATAATATGATAGCTGCCGACCAGTCCGGCAAGATTAAAGGTCTTGGAGGGAGCATAGAGCGCTACCGTTCTGCTGCGCGCATCCTCACTGACAGACTGTGTGGGGATATGCTTATGCCCGTCCAGGATGATATCGGACCAGATTTCATCCGATACGACCATAACATCATGCCTGCGGAAAATATCCATCGCCTGCGCTATCTCCCATTTCTCCCACACACGCCCGCAGGGATTGTGCGGCGAGCAGAAAATCGCCGCGTGAATCTTATTTTCCACGATTTTTTTCTCCATGTCCGCAAAATCCATGCGCCAGATGCCGTTATCATCCTGCTGAAGCTGAGAATGCACGATATGATATCCGTTATTGTTCAGTGCGCTGGTAAAACCGATATAGGTGGGCGAGTGCAGAAGAACCGCATCCCCCTTTGAGCAGAGCACGTTCAGCGCGCTGATAACGCCGCCGAGCACGCCGTTTTCATAGCCTATGCACTCCTCCGTCAGCCCCTTCACGCCGTTGCGCGTCTCCTGCCACTTTATAATGCTGTCATAATATTCCTTGCGCGCCTCAAAATAACCGAACGCCGGATGCTGCGTCCGTGCGATAATCTCCTCCGTAACCGTCGGCACTGTCGCAAAATTCATATCCGCCACCCACATCGGAATCACGTCAAATCCCTCGCGCGGCTTCTGCGGCGCGCCGCCCTTTCCAAGTCCGTCAACGGCAAGGGCATCCCTGCCTGCGCGGTCCATAATTGTCGTAAAATCGTATTTCATCTTTTCCTCCTGTATTCTTCCGGGCGTCAGAGGTTTTTCTTATGCCCTCTCCTCCGTCGGCCCTTCAATCTCGTCTACTGCCTGCATTATACCATACTTCCGGACAAACTCCATATTAAAATAACAGGAAAAGAAGAAAAAACTGTTTTCACCCTGTCTGCCGCCCTCTCCACAGTTTCCGCGCCAACAGGCTGCCGCACAGCATCGCGGCTGCCGCCGCCGGAATGCCAAGGAGCGCATAGAAGCATTTTCCCGTCCGCCCAATCTGCATCAGAGCAGAAAACTGAAGCTGGTATGCGGGCAGAAGCCCGATGATTTTAAAGAGCGGCGCATTTTCCGGCAGGTTTAAAATCAGCGGCAGCAGAAACAAAAAAGAGGCGGCTATCAGCGCCGTGGTCTGATTTTTTGCCGCGGCGGAGACAGCAAGCGTAATGCCCGTCAGCATCAGAATACCGCTGACGGAAAGCACTGTCTGATAGCAGAGCATCGTCCGGCAGCTTATGTTAAACGGCATCCACCTCTGATATTCATATCCGCAGAACAGCGTACCTGCTTCCAGCCCCTGTGTCCCCAGCGTCAGAAACGCGCCGGCAAAATTTCCGGCAAGGAATATCGCCGCCACTGCCAGGGCCGCCAGAAAGGAAGCAAGCACCTTTGCCGCGACGCATTTTGTTTTCCCCAGACGCGCTGTCAGCAGAAGCTGGTCCATCCCGGCATATTCGCCGGAGAACACCGGGCTTATCATCAGCACGCAGAGAATCGCCGCGCCCATCATCATTTTTGCCAGCAGCATACTAAAATCCAGCCAGCCGCTGCAGTAGCCCACCCGGATTTCCCGGTCGCCGAAAACATCCCGTACTGTTTTGCCGTTCCAGGTTCCGTCCTCATTGGCAAAGTATGCATGTACCGCCGTCTGGATGGAATTTAAGCCGATGTGCATTACATGCACGCCCTTCCACATTTCCAGCTGCTCCTGCGTGGGCATAAAATCCTGCAGCATCTGCTGCACCTTTTCATCGTCCAGCAAACCCTCATACTTTCCGGCAATTTCCTGTTCATACGCCGTTTTTTCCGCCGGAAATTCCACCAGAAAGCTGTTGATATTGAAAAATACCAGCACCGCAAGCGCCGCCAGAATCACCTTTCTGGAAAACATTTTTTTAAGCTCAAACCGGATTAACTGTCTCATGCCTCTTCCTCCCCGAAATAATATAAATAAAGCTTTTCCAGATTATCCGCCGCGCCCGCCTGTCCGCCGATGCAGCGCGCCGATTCCGCCGTCCGGTCCGTCCGCCCGGTGTACACCAGCTTCCCGTCCTTCATCATCAGAATGATGTCTGCCGTATTTTCCACATCGGAAACGATATGCGTGGAGAGCAGCACGATTTTATTCTCGGCAAAGGAATGCAGCAGGCTGCGGAAACGGATGCGCTCCTTCGGGTCCAGACCCGCCGTCGGCTCGTCAAAAATAAGGATTTTCGGGTCGTTTAAGAGCGCCTGCGCGATTCCAAGCCGCTGCTTCATGCCGCCGGAGAAGCGGCGGATTTTTTCGCCTTCTTTTCTGCCAAGCCCGACTGCCGACAGAAGCTCTCCGCTTCTCTTTTGCGCCTCCTCTCTGCCGAGTCCCTTCACCGCCGCCATATAGCGCAGGTATTCCCCGGCGGTAAAATCCGGATAGTATGGAAACTGCTGCGGCAGATAACCGAGCAGTCCCGCAAAGGCGGCTCCCATCTGCGAGACCGGTTTTCCGTTTAGCAAAATTTCTCCCTCTGTCGGCTTCTGCAGACCGCACAAGAGCCGCATCAGCGTCGTCTTCCCGGCTCCGTTGGCACCAAGCAGACCATAAATCCCGTTGGAAAATATCAGGTTCAGATGATTCACCGCCGTTTTATCACCATACTTTTTTGTCAGTTGTTTTGTCTGTAGCTGCATATTACATCCTCCTTCTATGCGTGGTTTTAGAAGCTTTGTTTCATAGCATTGCAGGCACTTTGCACCATTTTTGCCATGAAAAAACTCTCCCCGTGTTATGGAAAGAGTTTAATGCAGACTTTTCTACTTTTTATCAACGTTTTGGCATCTTTTCTGAAAAAAATGCCGTTACATTTGCGCCGGAATCCCGGTTTTCGATTTTCAGCCAGCCGCCATGCTGCCGGCACAGCACCTTGCAGATATACAGCCCCAGCCCGAAGTGATTTCCGCTGTCGCCATCTGATGCACGCCCGCCTTTTTTCTGCTCGCTGTAATAGGGCTCTGAGGCATTTTTCAGCCCCTTTTCCGAAAATCCTCCGCCGTCGTCTGCTACAGTGAGCAGCAGCCCGCCGTCCGCCTCCCGCACCGTTACCGAGACAGACGTCTTTGCATAGCGCACCGCATTCGACAGCAGATTTTCCGATACCTGCTGAAAAATATCCGCATCCATAGAAAGCCGCGCGGATGCTGTCTGATACGCAAACTGAAACTCCTTCTGATACTGTGCGCAGAGCACGCCGGCGCTGTCCTTCAGCGTTCCCAGAAGGTCCGCCAGCGGCAGCTCCGCACAGATTGGCGCGCGGTCCTCCAGCCGCTGGAGGCTGCTCATGCCCGCGACGTAGCCCTCCAGTCTCTGAATATGCTTCTGCATCATTTCCGCCGTGCGCCGCTCCTGCCCGTCTTCTGCAAGCAGAAGTATCTCATTGCAGCCGCGCAGAACCGTCAGCG
The DNA here is from genome assembly GCF_025148285.1 of Marvinbryantia formatexigens DSM 14469. NCBI lineage: Bacteria > Bacillati > Bacillota > Clostridia > Lachnospirales > Lachnospiraceae > Marvinbryantia > Marvinbryantia formatexigens. Next base: position 801,657 of record NZ_CP102268.1, read on the forward strand.
GCGTGCGCAGGTCGTGGGCGAACGCCGCATTCAGCCGTTTCCGCTCCTCCACCGCCCGCCACATTTCCTTCTGATTTTCCTCCAGCGCGGCGCGCATCTGCTCAAAGGCGCCGCAAAGAGCGCCCATCTCATCCGCACGGTCATATTCCACGGAAAAATCCAGATTATTTTCCGCTATCTTTCCGGACGCCTCTGTGAGCAGCGCCAGCGGACGCTTCAGCTTCCGACGATAAAAAAACAGCGCCGCCGCCAGCGTGCACGCCGCCGCATATACCGGCGTCAGAACCGCCGGCAGAAGCTCCAGCAGACCAAGCGCCCGCTTCGCCTCCTGCGGAAGCTCCATCTCCTGCTTGTAAACATAGGTGCTCTCGCCCAACCGCTGACCGTTTTCATCGACAAGATAATAGCGCTCCCGCTCATCCGGATATCTGGCATAGACAGCATCGATACCGCGCTGGCAGAGATTCTCCGTCAGCATAACGAGCAGCGCCGCCAGCAGCGCAAACAGAATGATATAGCAGGCGAGACTTTTCCGCAGCGACATATTCTGAAAGGTCCGTTTCAGCTTTTCCATTTATAACCGCACCCCCAGACTGTTTCGATATACTCCCTGTCCGTGACGGCGGACAGACGCGCCCGGATGCGGCGGATGTGCTCCGCGACCACGCTGCTGTCGCCCTCCCCGTCGTATCCCCACACCTTTTCATAAATCCGCTCTTTGTCAAACACCTGTCCCGCATTTGCGGACAGCAGCTCAATAATGGCAAATTCTTTTTTCGGAAATGCCAGCGTCTCTTTGTTTACAAACACCTTCCGCTGCGAATAGTCAATCGACAGTTCTTTATCAAACCGGACGCTTGCGCCGTTTATTCTGCGCGTCTCGCGCCGCAGATGCGCGGCGACCCGCGCCTCCAGCTCCGCCAGGGAAAACGGCTTTAAAATGTAATCGTCGCCGCCCGCCGCAAACCCCTGCACCCTGTCGCTCTCCTCGATGCGCGCCGTCAGAAACAGAATCGGGCAGGGCACAAAATCCCGGATGCGCCTGCACACCTCCATGCCGTCCAGCTCCGGCATGTTCACATCCAGCAGAATCATATCCGGCTGCTGCTCCGCCTTTTTCAGTGCCTCCGCCCCGTCTGTCGCCGTAAGTACAAAATAGCCGCGGCGCTCAAAAAAGCACCGCAGCATTTCCACAATATCCGGTTCATCGTCCACAATCAAAATCCTGTACACCGCAATCTCCCCTCTTTCAGAATCCTTCCGGCCTGTATGCTTTAATTGCATTCATTCTAACAGGATTTTTTCAACTTTTTATCAACAAATAACACTATATCATCCTATTAAAACTTCTTTTCCGCGAAAAGCAAAGCCATACTTTCGAATCCGTTCTTTCGGAATTCCTTTTGCTGTCAGGGATGCAGCATAGTTTTTGTCTTCAATCTGTTCCAATGCACATTTCACCGTATCTTCCAGATTTTTTTCCTTCTTCGGGCGGAACACTTTAAACTCCAGAATAATCGCATTATCCTGTATGTTTAACGGTTCTAATATGACATCATATCTTCCAAACCCGCTTTCCCGATTGGATGAAATCACATAACGTCCGGTCAGATCCACCATCAGCCCCAGCACAAATCCGTGATAAAATCGTTCCGGCTCTTCAACAGAGTTTTTTTGCCCTGTATCAAAATAGCTGAATGTTGCCATTGCCACCCGGTTCATATATTCATTCATCGCATCAATGTCGTCTGCCAGCAAAGCCCTGATAAAATTATTGTATCCCGGCTCTTCCTCTGAAAACCAGTCCCGAATCATATTCTGAAACATAATCCGTACTTCTTTATTCGTAAGCGCCAATTTATAATATTCTCTGCCAGAAGGCTCATCCAGAGTATACTGCACTACTTTCAGATAACCGCAGGCAAGCAAAAGGCTCCATATAGCGCTTTCTTTTGTAGAAAGCTGGCTAAATACAATTTGTTCATCGATCACGGTTTCTAATACGCCGCCTTTTAAAAGCTCCTCAAACTCCTGTTTCATTTCGGAACTTCCTTCCCGAATCAGCTTGTTCACCAGACTATTGCTGCTTGTATTCGCCCAGTACGTAGCGAATTTTCCTGTATCCAGATAATTAATAATAGACCACGGATTATAGATATCTGACAGCCCTCCGAATGTGAACCCATCATACCAGTCTTTTACATCCTGCTTTTTATCTGATAATCCATATTCTTCCAATGTTTCAAATACTTCACTCTCTGTAAATCCAAAGGCGCATTTATATTCGTCAGAGGTGGTGGTAACTACCTTCAGATTATTCAGGTCAGAAAATATCGATTCCTTACTAACCCTCGTAATTCCAGTCATAATCGCACGCTCTAAATATGGATTTGTCTTAAATGCAGAATTAAACAAACTTCTGGTAAATGCAGCCAGTTCCTCCCAGAATCCATTTACATAAGCTTCCTGCATCGGAGTATCATACTCATCCAACAAAATAATTACCTTTTTTCCATAATACCTGCAAAGATAATCTGACAGGACCTTCAATGATGAGGTTGCCGCATAATCTTCCATATCTACAGAGATTTCCTGTATAAATGCTTTTTCTTTCTTATTCAGCAAATCACTTTCCATTAAGAAATCGTATTTGTTATACACTTCTGTAATTGTCTGGCAGATTTTCTTTCTTGTTTCCAGAAAAGACGTTTCTTTGATTCCCGCAAAACTCAGGGAAATCACCGGATATGTCCCCTGTATCTTACGGAACTTTTCCAGTTTCCAGATATCCAGCCCTTCAAATAAATCCTCTCTGCCTGCATAGTTGACAGAAAAAAACTTCTCTGCCATACTCATATTCAACGTTTTTCCAAATCTTCTCGGACGGGTAATTAAAGTCACGCTGTCCCCGTTTTCCCACCATTCCCGGATAAAATCCGTTTTATCAATATAGAAATAGTCATTCTTTCTTACCGTTTCGAAATCCTGATGTCCAATCGCGACAGTCCTCGCCATACCGCTTCACCTTACCTTCTGTTCACTGGTCTTTTGCCAGTACACTTCTTCTTTTATTATATATGCCTCTCCTTTCCGTTACAAGGACAATCTGCGCAAAGCCGGATAGCAGCAGAAATTGCCTATAACAATAACTGCTGCCTTTTCATACATTACTTATCCATCTGTACCTTTGCTTTCAGGACTTCCTCATCTGTCACCTGCTTTACCTCTTTGATGCTGCCATCCTCATTCCGCTTTACCAGAACATAAATTTTATTATCGGCTGTCTCGGAGGTGTTGTTTACAGAAAGTCCGCCGTCCTCATCCAACAGGAAATAGATCGCCTGCCCATTCCAGAGCCAGCCGCCGCTGCTGCTTCTTGTAATGCCGGCTTTTTCATACTCCGCCGCTTTTTGCTTCTCCTCCTCCGTTTCTGTCCAGGAACCGTCTCCGTCCTCCTGCGCAACGGCTGTTTTTTCCGGTCCGTCCTGGGAATACGCGGTGCCGTTCTCTTCAGTCGTGCTTCCCGGTCTGTCCTGGGAATACGCGGTACCATTCTCTTCGGTCGTGCTTCCCGGTCTGTCCTGGGAATAAACGACATCGCTCTTTTCCGACTGCGCCGCATTTCCGGGCACACTATCCACTGCCAGCCCTTCGTCTGTGCTCCAGGTATACAGAACTCCTCTCTCCGGCTTTTCTTCTATAACGATATCATGATATGCCGCGTTTTCTCCGCCTTCGGATGCAGCTTCCTGTGAGCTATATACCCGGTTTTCGGACGCGGTTCCCGGTGTAACAGCATACACCTGTTTTTCCGCCAGCTCATCCTCGCGCGTGCGCTCGTCGTACTCCTCCTGCGTCGCGATTCTCACTCCTGTCAGCGTATAATCCTCATCCCGCACCGTGTAAAGGTCAATCTCGCCCTCCGGCATGTGAATCGCCTCATAGCAGTCGTCAATCTGCTCGTCAATCAGCCAGCGCACGGTTTTTCCCTCATATAGCAGACGGTCGTTTTCCGCATCATAGGATACCCCATACTTTTCCACATAAGCGACCGCCTCCTGCATGGAAGCTTTGTACCATGCCTCTGCCCGCCGGCGCTCCTCCTCCGTCTGCTGCGCCGCATCCACAGCAGAAGTTTGTCCGGCCGTTTCTCCTGCCGCTTGTCCAGTTGTTTCTTTGACTGCCTCTCTGGCCGTTTGTCCGGCTGTTTTCCCGCCTGCCTCCCCGGCAAAATAGTAGACGGAGCTTCCGTTGCCAAGGTCATACCCATATGTCATTGCTTGCGCGCTTCCCGCGGCACACGCCAGAGCCAGAATGCTCCCCGTCAGTAACATCACCATTTTTCTTTTCATACTGTGCATCTCCTTTACTGTTTTGTTTGTAACATTCCAGCCAGGCTGCCCTGCTGCTTTTCTGTTACATCAAAAGGATAGCACTGCTATTTGTAATCCATCTGGAGTTTATGTGTGATTTTCATGGAGCTGCGATTCTGTCTTTGCGGGGTATTCTGGCGGGCGCGCTCTGATCCGCTATTTCCGGGGCAGCCCGGCGGGCGCGCTCCGGGGACCGCACGCATCCAGTACGAAGAAGAAGCGCACGCCGTCCCGCGTATTCTCCGCGCCATACGCTCCGGCGTCTGCACCATGCATTTCCAGCGCCATTTTTACGATATAAAGTCCGAGACCGCTTCCGCCCATCTGACGGCTGCGCGACTGCTCCACACGATAAAAGGCTTCAAAAATATGCGGCAGGGCGTCCTCCGGGATATGGACGCCAGTATTTTCTATATTAAAAAAAACAAGCTGTCCCTTCTGATACAGATGTACACAAATCCGGTTTTCTTCGCCCGCCGGTGTATAGCGCAGTGCATTTGTCAGCAGATTGCGCAGTACCTTCTCCATCAGCGCGGCATTGACATCCACCCACAGATGCTCCGGAAGCTCCAGCGCCAGCCTCAGCTCCTTCGCCTCAAAAAGCTCTGTCAGCTCTGCGAGCTGCAGCCGGAGCTGCTCGGCGATATCCGTTCTGGAAACCGTAAAGGGCGTCGTCTCCATCCGGGATACCGTCAGCAGCTCCTGCACCATCTCCTCCATTTTTTCCGCCGTCTCCTGCGAGCGCCGCAGATAATATTCCCTGTCCCTGTATTCCCCGACGCCCTGCAGCATCCCGGTAAGATGTCCTTTTAAAATAGTAATCGGCGTTTTCAGCTCATGCGAGACCGCTGAAAAAAACGCCATCCGCTTTCTCTCCTGCTCCCGTTCCAGCTCGATGTCAGACTTTAAGCGGGCATTCGCCTGCTGCAGCTTCGAAAGGGCACCGGAAAGATTTTCCGCCAGTTCATTTAAGTCTGCGCCAAGCGCTCCGATTTCATCCCGGCGCTTTCCCGTATAAGTCCCGGAAAAATCCAGCTCTGCCATTTTCCGCGAAAGACGGCTTAAACGCACGACCGGCAGCGTAAGATAAAGCGACGCCGCCAGCGCAGATATCACCGCCATGCAGACCGCGACCGCAAAAATCCAGGGAAATATCTGCCGCAGAATCCCCATCGCCTGGTCGACCGGCTGCATACCGCCGGTGACAAGCATAGTATAGGGCTTTCCGCCGACTTCCAGGTCGTATTTCTTCACCGTCGTATCCGCCGCAACGCCGCTTGAAAGAGCCGTTCCCTCTTCCCACGCCGTCCCCACATCCGCAGACGCCTCCGCATCCGCAGGCGCTTCCCACACCGTCTCCATATCCGCAGACTCCTGCCCCGCCGCGGCGTCCTGTCCCAAAGCAGTATCTCCCTCTTCGGGCGCGTCCTTCCCGGAAGCAGTATCTTCCTCTTCGAGTGCGTCCTGTCCCAAAGCAATATCTTCCTCTTCGGGCGCGTCCTTCCCGGAAGCAGTATCTTCCTCTTCGGATGCGTCCTTCCCGGAAGCAGTATCTTCCGCAACTACCGTTTCCTCAACTTCTTCCACAACCGTATCATTTCCTGCAGAAACAGCGTCCCCAGCGGCATCCCCCGTCACATATTGTATCACAAAATCCTCTTCTGCGGCGCTGCCCTCCGCCACCGTCTCCTCCGCCAGCGACGCCCAGACATAGTAGCCATCCTCATCCAGAATCGTCACAGAAGCCTGTGAGTTCGCCTGGAACAGATCAATAGCAGTGATCGCGTCCCCGATAGAGGAGAAGGATTCAATCGTTTTCACCAGCTCCTGTGAAAGCTGGTCAATGCTTTTCTCCAGCTCATTTGAGTAGTACGTCGGCAGAAAGCGCGCCACCGCCGCATAGGTAACGCCGCTTGCCGCAAGCAGAAGCGCTGCGACAAGCAGAAAAATTTTAATGGTAAGACTGGTTCTTATTTTCTTTATCAATGCGGTATCCCACCCCTCTTATGGTACTGATGCAGCCTGGTCCCAGCTTTTTGCGCAGATTTTTGATATGTGTGTCCACAATACGCTCTTCACCGAAATAATCCTCTCCCCAGACCAGATTGAGCAGCTTCTGGCGCGTCAGCACGATTCCTTTATTGATAAGCAGCACATGCAGCAGCTCAAATTCCTTCTGCGTCAGCTCCGGTTCCGTAATATCCCCGTTTTCCTGCCCGACATACACATGGTGCCCCGCCGGATCCAGCCGCAGATTTTTATAAACAATCTGTTCCTGCCCGGCGTCCCTGTTTGCGCGGCGCAGCACCGCCGCAATTTTCCGCAGCAGCACCTGCACGGAAAAAGGCTTGGTAATATAATCGTCCGCCTTCAGGTCCAGTCCGCGAATCTGGTATTCCTCTTCCTCCAGCGCCGTCAGCATCATTACCGGCACCTCCGACTCCCGGCGAATCAGCTCCAGCACCCCGAAACCGTCAATCTTCGGCAGCATCACATCCAGCAGAACAAGGTCGCAGGTATGCTCATGAAACTTATGAATGCCCTCCACACCGTCGCCCGCCAGAACCACACCGTATCCGTTCCCGCACAGATAATTTTTCAGAATCTTCTGAATATCCTCGTCATCCTCTATTACCAGTATCTGATACATTTCTCCCTCCCAAAGTTTCTCCCTGACAGCTTACTGCCCACCTTTCTTTTATAGTATAGCATGAGCCAGGGGACAAATGGACATAAAAAACAGCCAGTCCTTCTGATTCTGGCATCATAACATGGAAATATGGAGATTATATGGAGCTGCCAGCCCCGCGACCGAAATCCCGCCCGGCAGCCGGTGACGTGATGCCCCGGCGCGGACGGATTATTTTGCTGCCTGTTATCAATATTATTTTTTTCTTCCCCCGTTCAGCTTCTGTATTCCTCTGGAGGCATAATGCGCCAGAAAGACAAACAGCCCCATAATAGCGAGATACTCTGTAAAAAAGAGCAGGACCGGTCTTTCAAAATCGAAGAACACAAAGTGGGTCGTCAGGAACATATAGGACAAAAACTGGTTCTTAAGGAAAGCATACAGACCATATCCGGCGACAAGCACCGCCGCCGCGCGCAGCAGGATGCGCAGCGGTCCTGAGGTGACCGATCCGGCGGCTTTGCGCGCCATGCCGAGAATCCTGTTCCAGTGCAGACCGAGGTGCAGCGCCATCAGCACATAGCCCCAGAACGCGGAGAGAATATGAAGCTGCCTTGCCATCGCGATTCCTCCGGAAACCGGCAGGAAAGCAAACACCTCTCTGGAAAGCAGGATGCCGCTCACCATCAGACCGAGCATGGAGAGCAGTACCGCGAAATTTATCACGGTCTGCAGAATGCGCACCGGCGTATATTTCCCTTTGAAAAGATGACTGTACCAGTTCCGGTTCAGAATATGATGAGCGATCCACAAAAGAAACATCCCGGCTCCAAGCCATTCGTGCGCGGATTCCCCGGTAAGCTGCCGCGCCATAAGAAACAGCAGCAGCACCGTCATTATCATATCAACGACCATCTGAAATATAAACTTTTTCTTCATCTGAACCATTCCTCCCATTTGCGGATAAGAGCCTGTTCTGCTCCGTTTTTCCCGTCTCCGGTTTTTACTGCCGATTATACTATCCGATTGTTACTACCGGTCAAGCATTTTTTCAAAAAATTCAAAAAATTCCGGAAGCTATCCGCTCAAGAGTTACCGTTCACAGTAACGCTCATGATATATAAAACAGAATATCCACCCGAAAGCGCTGCCCGCCCGCGCTCATCAGCATATCCCCCTTATACTTATCAACGATATACTTAATGCTGCGGACCCCGAAGCCATGATAAGCCTTGTCCTCCTTTGTGGTTACCGGCAGCCCTTCCTCAAAAACAATGGCTTCATTGCAGTAATTATCCATATGTATGTGATATCCCTGGCTCTTTCTGGACATCTGGATACTGATGATTCTCTTTTCCTCGTCCGCCTCCTTCATCACGCTTTCAATCGCGTTATCCAGCAGATTTCCAAAAAGCGCATAGACGTCTGTCGTGTGCATAAAATTCAGGGCGGAGCCGTCTATCATGCTGCTCAGCTTAATGTTATATTCGTCACACAGCAGGCTCTTTTCCGTGAGCACCAGATCCAGCGCATCGTTTCCCGTCTGATAAATGTTATCGTAAATTGCGACCGCGTTCCGGATGCTCTCAATATATTCCTTCTGGTCCTCCGAATTTTCAATTTTGGAAATCCGGGAAATCCGGTACTTCAGGTCATGGCATTTTATATTGATAATATTGATATTCTCCCTGGAGAGCTTCTGCTGCTCCCGCAGGCTGTGCAGCATACTTTCCATCATTTCATTTTCGTGGAGAATCCGGTTCTGCCTGGACAGACTGAAGGCGATAAACATGGACAGCGCACAGCAGAAAATCGCATATATTTTGCACAGCACATTTCTGAGCAGCGGCGATTCATCCCGGAACATTTCGCTGTCGACGAGCACGCTCAGAAACACGACCGTAAGCAGGATGACCAGCGCAAGCAGAATCATCCGGATATCCCGCTCCTTCAGCTCGCTCTTCCCCTCGTACCGTCTGATCAAGACAAAGTAAACCAGCAGGTCGACCAGAAGATACGGCAGTATCCGGAAAATAAGAAAATCCCAGACGCCGCTTAAGACCAGCCCGCTCAGCTCCTGCACAATCATGTATACCGCAAAGCCAATATGCTGCGCCGCATATCCGCATACCCCGGCAAATAACATTTCTTTTCCCGTCATCTGAAAGGCTGTCCACAGAAATCCCAGCGACAGGAAAAATAAGCTGATATAGTAGGCGGTGTATGCAACGGGAAGATTTCCCGGAATACTACTGAACAGCAGGTATACCAGCCATGCAAGCAGCAGATAACCGGCAAGCCCCGCCGCCAGTCTTATCCAGAAATGCTTTCTTTTTTCCAGCCCGGCAGCGAAGAAGCCCTCCGCCATCAATAATTGTATCGAAAACCGGATACAGGATATAAACTGGATTCCTTCCATTTAGCATACACCTCCCATATATTTCATAAGCTCTTCTTTAAACGCCTTCCTTCTCTGCCTGCTGATTGGCAGTTGTACCTCATCCAACCACACCGTATCCTTCGACGCCCTCGTTACATACTTCAGATTTACCAGGCAGCCGCTGATGCATCTGGAAAAGCCCTCCGGGTTTAATACTTTCTCCACATCCGCCAGCGTCCCCCTTATCCGGAACGCCTCGTCCGCGGTATGATAGATGAGATAATTCTTGTCCTTCTCGATATACGTGATTCTGGAGGAGCGCAGCTTTACCACCGTGTCTCCCGTATCAATTACAATTTCCTTTTCCGTGTTCATCTGAGAGAACCGGATTGCTTTTTTCAGCTTGTCTGTAAAAACATAATACTGGACAGGCTTTACAATGAAATCAATCGCGTTCACCTCGTAGCCGCGGATTGCGTACTGCGCCATATTGGTAACGAAAATAATTCCCACCGACTGGTCCGCCCGTCTGATGCGGCGCGCCGCCTCCAGCCCGTCAAGATGCGGCATTTCAATGTCCAGAAATATCACGTCAAAATTTCCGTCATAGTCTTCCACAAAATTCAGACCGTTCTGAAATTCTTTCACGGAAACCCGGACGCCTTCCTCTTCGCTGTATCTTTCCAGATACGATTTCATTAACTCCAGATGCTCCCGGTCGTCATCCACCAATGCAATCCTGAGCATGCTCCTCACTCCTCCCTGCTGCTCCGGAATATCCGTTTTCTCTTTCCCGGAGCCTCTGTAATGATTATAGCAGACGATAGCAGGAACCGGTCAAGTATATCTTATAATTGTTTTAAGCGTGAACAGATTCCTTTCGCAAAGCGAGTTTTAAATGGATTTGCAAAAGCTGCCGCGAACAGAGCGGACCGCTTCACCCGATACTGTCATCCCGCAGGGCGTCCGCCAGACTGCATTTCAGAATCCGCTTTCCGCCGATGTAATACGCCAGGGCAACAAACCCGAAGATGGCAAGGAAAAATACAAGCACAGGCACGACCGGAGCCTGCGCCAGAAATTCCATTGGATCCAGATAGCTCGCCGTTATCATAAAGCCGGTGACCGCCGCCGTGAGCGGCAGGGTAATCAGCAGCGGACGCCCGGCAATCACCAGGATTTCCACGCAGAACATTTTCCGTATCTGCCGCGGCGTCATGCCGACAGACATATAGCGGGCAAATTCCCGTTTTCTCTGACGCACGAAGCCCAGCGTATTTGAAAATACATTAGCTATCCCGATGACGGCAAGCAGAGCACAGAATGCCCCCAGAATCAGCATGGAGCCTCTTCTCATATTGTCGTCGGTCTGCTTTTCCCGGATGCGGTTTTCACTTTCTGTCGTATAACCGTCCAGCAGATGCACGGCGGCTGCTTCCAGAGCATCCAGTTCCTCCGGTGTCGTCCCTTCCACAGCAAGTATCCGGATATACGTGTCAGTCTGCATTCCAATATACGTGTCAGCCTGCGCACCGCCAGATGGTCCGGACAGCTTCTCCCACACGGACAGCGGAAGAAACTGGACAAGCGCATAATTTTCGTACTCCTCCCGCAAAGCCGGAGCTTCCTGCGTATAGCCATCCACAGAAAGCCGCACTGCTTCTTCCGGCGCGTCCCCCGCCGCAGCCTCCTGCCCGGCTCCTTCCGATGCATATCCTGCCGCAGACTGCACAGCCCCGGCGCCCTGCAGCAGGAGGGTCCGCTGCTCTTCCTTCACGAACGGAACATATTCTTTATAACGGAAATTACTATTTACGCTGTCCCAGATACGGTTCAGCACGATGCTGCCGCCCGCCGGAGAAATACCGGTCTGCGCGCAGTATTCCTCAAATCCCGCGTCGTCCATAATCACGAGCGGAGCCTTTACAAGATAAGCCCCATCCGCCGCTGTCACCGCGCCGCCCGCTACTGCGACCGGACCGCCCAGGGCATCCAGCTCCTCACTGACCTCCGCCTCCGGGATAACGCACACCGCCTCCGCTTTCTGATACATCACACAGCTTCTGACACCCGGCAGACTCCGGACAGCCTCCGCCTGCCCGATACTGCCGATATCCGTATTCTTTACCGTTATCATGATATCCCAGGCATCCTGGTAGCGCTCAAAATATGTGTGATTTGTGCTGATGCCGGACAGCGTGAAAAAACACAGCATCACGGTAAAGCCAAGAAAAGAGAGCGTTAAGGACAGCGTGGAGGTCCGCAGCGCTTTTCTCCTGGCTTTCAGCGCGTTTCCCGCCAGCTCTCCCTCTATCCCCGCCAGCAGCGCCAGTATACGGAAGTGGCTTCTTCTCGGCTTTCCGGCATTGTGTGCCGCTCTGCGCGGCAGCTTTCCGGCATTCCATGCCTTTCTGCGCGGCAGTTTTCCGGCATTCCATGCCTCTCTGTGCGGCAGCTTTCCGGCATTCCATGCCGTCTCCGCCTCCGGTTCCCCGGTATTTCGTATCGCCTCCAGCGGCGTCAGCCTGGCAAGCTTTCCCGCCGGCAGCCAAGCGGATATCAGCACAGTCACACCCGACAGCAGAATAGCTGTCGTAAATACCGGCAGAGAAAACTGAAATACCGCCGTATGTCTTCCCGCCATATCTGCCGCCAGCAGATTTATGATGCGGACAACCCCCGCGCCAAGCGCCGTCCCGGCAATGCTTCCCGCCAGCAGCGGCAAAACACAGAGCGCCGCGGCTTCCTGCATCAGACAGGTGCAGATCTGTCCCGGCGAAGCTCCGATACTGGAAAGTATCCCGAACTGATGAATCCGCGCATTCATGGACAACGCAAAGGAATTGTGGATAATCAAAATCAGTGAAAGCGATACGGCGAGCAGTATCGCCAGATAAAAGGCTATCAGAAGCGGCGGCTCCTCATCCTGCGGGTCATGCACCAGATATCTTGACAAAAGCAGCTCATGATATGACACCGCCTCCTCCCCCAGACCGAGCCTTTCTGCAATCAGCGGCATTTCCCGGTAAACCGCACGGATATTTCTAAAATAAATATCTACTGTCGTTTCCGGAGGCGCTGTTGCATGTACCTGCACCTTCTCCACATTCGCAAAATTTTCTATAACAGACAGGTCCTCTTCTCTGATTTCCCCGGTGATGCGTCCATGCCAGCCGCCCTCCTCCAGAATAATCCGCTCCACCTCATAATTCCAGAAATTATAAAACAGGCTGCTAAGCAGCGACAGAAACAGCGCGGCAATAAACGCTGCCGCCGCAACCGACACGCTGGAGGCGCGGTTCTTTTTTATAAAGCTTACGGAATAATCCTTCCACATGTTTCCTGCCTCCGTTTCCCGGAGCGGGATTCTCCGTATTTCGCAAAGCCGTCATCCTCTCCGGCTCCCCCGTAAAAGCAATCATCCTCTCCAGCGCCTCCGCAAGAACAATCGCCCTCTCCGGCTCCCTCGCAAAAACAATCATCCTCTCCGGCGCCTCCGCAAAAGCAATCGCCGATAATGCGCCCGTCCTCTATGGTGATCATGCGGTCCGCCGCCAGCGCAATCCGCTCATCATGTGTAATCAGCAGAATCGTCTGGTCCAGACTGCGGTTGGAGCGCTTCAGCATATCAATGATTTCCTCCGAATTTCTCCGGTCCAGATTTCCGGTCGGCTCGTCCGCGAGCAGAATCGCCGGGCGGTAAATCAGCGCTCTTGCGATGGCTGCGCGCTGCTGCTGCCCGCCGGAGAGCTGCCCCGGAAGAAATTCCAGCCGGTCGGCAATCCCCAGCGTATCCACTATCTGTGCAAAATACTCCCGGTCCGGTCTGCGCTTATCCAGCAGCAGCGGCATCAGAATATTCTGCCGCACCGTCAGCGTGGGAATCAGATTGTAAAACTGGTAAACCAGCCCCACCTTCCGTCGCCGGAAAATGGCGGACTGTGTCCGGTTCATGGAGGAGATATCCTCTCCTTCCACCAGCACGCGCCCCTGCGTCGGCTGCTCCACACTTCCGAGAATATGCAGAAGCGTGGATTTTCCGGAGCCCGACGCCCCGACAATGGCGGCAAACTCTCCCCTCTCCACCGACAGATTTACGCCGTCCAGAGCGACGACCCGGTTTTCCCCGGCGCCGTACACCTTCCGGATTCCCTCACATCTTAATATTTCCATCATGCCCTCTCCTTCCTTCGCCCGCGGAACATTTCATCCCGTTTTGCCGGAGGCCGCGGTCCAGCCCCCTTTCGCTCATTATAGCAAAGGAAAGTGACATTTCAGTGACAGTAAACTTTTATTTCAAAGCAGGCTCCGCCCTCCGGCAGATTCCGCGCCGTAATGCTGCCGCCCTGCAGCTCAAAAATGGAGCGCGCAAGAAAAAGTCCGATTCCCGTGCCGTCTCCCTTCGCGTCTTTTCCGCGGTAGAACCGCTCAAAAAGATGCGGGATGTCCTCCGGAAGGAAGCCAGCGCCCTCGTCCCACACCTTCATTTCTGTGTAAAGCGGATTGCCGGAATAATCGCAGTGAATCACTCCGCCGCGCGCAGAATGCTCCATACAGTTTTTCATCAGATTCATGAGGGCTTCCATGCTCCATTCCATATCTCCGCAAAACTCCACGCACCCGCGCTCCGGGATATCCACGGCAATCCCCTTCCGCTCCAGCAGCTCCTGCAGATTTTCCGCTGCCAGATTGAAAACCGTATAAACATCTACCGCCGCGCGCTCCAGATGCAAAACGCCGGCGTCCAGCTTCGAGAGCGTCAGCAGCGCCTCCTCCAGCCGGTTCAGGCGCAAAAGCTGTCTCTCTATCTGCACCCTGCTGTTTTCTGCCGCCGTCTTTTCCATAAGCTGCAGGGACAGAAGCGCCGCCGTGACCGGCGTTTTAAGCTGGTGGGCGATGTTCGCCAGATTGTCCGCAAAGTTTTCCTTCGCCTGCACCGCCGTCTCCTTCGTCCGTCGCAGAGCGGTGACGGTCTTATAAATTTCGTCCTGCAGACAGGAAAATTCGTCCTCTTTTTTCTGCATGACAGTGCCGGATGCTCCCGCATTGACCCGCTCCAGATAACCGGTCAGCTCCGCAATCCGTTTCCCGCTGTGCCGCTCCCGGCAGCGGACGGCAGTCAGATAGACGCCGGTCATTACGAGCAATAAAACAAGGGAAGGGACAAAAAAGCTCTGATATGTCCCTTCCCGGAAATCCTCCTCCCGGTATCCGTATTGTCTGAGGAACTGGTTTTCCCATGCCCGCCTCTCAGACTGCGCGCAGTATTCCTTCAGCGCAGAGAGCACCTGCGCCTCTGCCTCCGGGTCGTTTTCTATGATAATTTCGCTGAATTCTGAAATGTGCGCAAAGGCTGCCTGCCGGTACTGCTGCAGCCAGATAAGCGACAGTCCCGTTATGCCGAGCACGCACACCAGCACCGGCAGCCACACGGTAAGGCGCCATTTTCTGCTCTCCGTCATATGCTCTCCTCCATCCGGTATCCAAAACTGCGTATGGTTTTCAGGCAGGACGGATTGTGCAGCTTTTCCCGCAGGCGCTTCATCGCGACCGTCAGCGTGTTGTCATTCACAAAATTTCCGCCGCTGTCCCACACCTGCTCCAGAAGCTGTTTTCTGGTTACGGTCTTTCCCTTGTTTTCCATCAGAAGCAGCAGTATCTGATATTCCAGACTGCTCAGGCGGATTTCCTCCTGTCTGCAGAATACCGCCTGCCGCTCCCTGTCCAGGGACAGACAACCGCAGGACAAATGCATCTCCTCCACCCGGCTGCTGCGCCTCAGCAGCGCCAGAATCCGGGAATACAGCACCTCCAGTGCAAAGGGCTTTACCACATAATCGTCCGCCCCGTTTTCAAATCCCCCGACAATATCCGCCGTTCCGCCCCGGACCGTCAGATAGAGAACCGGCACCTGCCCGCCCCACAGGCGGCGGACCAGCCTGCACAGCTCATCTCCGCTCCCGTCCGGCATATTGCGGTCCGCCAGCAGAAGCTCCGGACGCCTCCTGCGCAGCGCCTCCTTCGCCCCGGCGACACTGTCAAACACAGAGACCTCCATCTGCCGCTGCTCCAGGTAGGTCTTTACATTTTCCGCAATATCCGCGTCATCCTCCACATAATAGATTGCCGTCATTTCAGCTCCTCCGCAATCCCGGCAAGCTTTCCGTAGCACGCGTCAAAAAACATCCGGTAAGCGCTGCAGAAATAATTTTCGTAAGCCTCCTGCTGCAGCTTCCAGTCGCGGTTGCGCTGGCAGCCGCCGCGACAGACGTGATAATAGCGGCAGGCGAAGCACTCTGCGGACAACTTCTGCGATCGCTCTATAAATCCAAGCTCCCGGCGGCGCTCATCCAGCGCATCCAGCCTGCAGTCGTTGAAATTGCCCAGAAGATATTCATCGGTCATATAAAAATCGCACGGGTAAACGCCGCCGTCCGCCTCCACGACATACTGTATCCCGCAGGTTCCCCTCTGGTCGCACGCCTCCGGGAAATACCCTGCCAGAATGCTGACATAGTTTTCAAATGTCCGGATGTAGGGCTGCTGTCTTTTCTGCCAGTCCGCATACCACAAATCAAACAGACGGATCAGAAATTCTCCGTATTCCGCCGGGCGCAGGGCATACTCGTTCTGCCCGTGCGGCTCCCCCAGCGGGTCCAGGCAGGCGATGTACTGCTGGTATTTCCAGCCGTGCCTGCGGAAATTTTCATAGATATCTTCTATCCGCTCCGCCACCCGGCGGTTTACCACCGTAAGAATGTTATAATCCACGCCGTATTCATCCAGCAGCCCGGTGGCGCGCACCACGCGCTCATAGGTTGGACGGCCGTCCTTCCCGTGGCGGTAGGCGTCATGCACCTCCTGGATGCCGTCCAGGGAAACGCCCACCAGAAAATGGTTGTCTTTCAGAAACCGGCACCACTCTTCATCCAGCAGATAGCCGTTCGTCTGAAAGGCGTTCTGCACCTGGATGCCGTGTTTGTTGTACTGCTTCTGATACGCCACCGCTCTCCGGAAAAAATCAATCCCGCGCAGCGTCGGCTCGCCGCCCTGGTAGGCGTAGCTGATGCCTCCCTCCGCACGCAGCATCGTTTTGCGGATGATATTCTTCAGCGTCTCCTCCTTCATAAAGCCGAAGGACTGCTGCGTTCTCTTCTTTGTCTCGTCACAGTAAAAGCAATAATCGCACATCATGTTGCACATCCCGGACGCAGGCTTCATCAAAACACTGATTGGCGGCATAACGATTCCTCCTCCACGTAACCGCACCTGGCTGCTGTTATATTCATGAGACTTCTGTTTTACTGTTATAATATAATTCGTCCGGGCAGATATCCTGTCCATCCGACCATACTACTGTAAATCCGTCTGTTTTTACACGGTTAAAATATGACAAATCTCTCAGCATACCATACCAGGAACCTTTTATATATGGCTTCACATCAAAAAGCTTTCTTTCCCCATTATCAAAAGTCACATCTAATGTATAATCTTTTCCGGGTATCACCTTAATAGCTGTCGGTCTCAACATACTGTTCCTCCCCTTTCTATCGCAAGGGTTCTATCTTAAAATACCCTTCTCCTTCACATAAAAGCTGCCAGTTTGCTTTTAATTCATCTTCATGCAGAGCTATCCATGCAACTAATAATTTCTGTTGCTTTCCCGGAAACGACCCTTCCAGCTTCTCTCCCGACAAAGACATTACTATCTCATACTCTCCATAAACAGCATGAAGATGCGGGACATTATGCTTTCCGCCCCTTTCACTCTGCATTCTGACTATAATTCCATAAAACATTGATAATATCGGCATTCCATCACCCTTTTTTCTTTAGTCTACCATACTTTTTCCGATATCGCAATCACTATGCCCCCGGTGCTCTACTCTCTGTTGTCCTTCAGGCTCTCCACCATATCCACTTTTTTCACTTTTCTGCGCAGCAGCCAGAGCGAGCCAAAATAGCAGCCGGCTGTAAGCAGAATTGAGATAACCATACTTTCAGGCTCAATATAGGTGTCAATCAGCATTACGCCGTAATCCACCATCCATATAAAGAAAATACGCGACGTTGCATAAACGCAGGGGATTGCCGCGATAATTCCAAGCGGCAGCAGAATATGATGGGCGCGCAGCACGATTTTATCAATTTCTCTGTCCCGGTAGCCCAGCACCTTCAGCATCGAAATGCTGCGGCGGCTCTCGGACACCAGCATATTGACCGCAACGTAAACCGCGGCAATGCAGATGATAACGCCAAGTCCGATAATCATCTGCAGCAGGAAATCCATCTGACCGGTCATTGCCTCCGCCTGGTCAGTAATATCCTCCCGCCGGCTCTCCTGCGCAATCCGGGCTTCCGGGATCGAAAGCGTGCTTCCGCTGACGATGCAGTTAAAGCTGTTTTCATCCAGCCCGGTCAGCTCCGCCGCCAGCGCCTTCGAGGTAATAATGCTCTTCTGCACATTGTTCTGGATGACGCCGGCAATTTCCAGCTCCTTTTCCTCCAGCGACAGCGGATTGTATACCGTCACCGTATCGCCTGGCTGCCAGCCAAGCGTTATCTGCACCAGACTGGTAATATAATATCCGTCCTCCACCGGAACCGTACTTCCGTTCTCATCCTTCAGATTGAGCCAGGGATTATCTGTCTCCGTTCCAATCACGGACAGCCGGTCCCCCGCCTCATTTTCCACGGCGGATACCAGCATAGTCTCCCCGCCATAGGGATTTTCCACCAGCAAATCATTCAGGATGTACTGGCGGGCAAAGCTGCCCATCTCCTCCGCCGCCGTATCCCCCATATGATTTATGGAATCAAAAATACCCTGTCCGAGCAGCATAATAAAGCAGCCCAGAAAGACGCCCAGAAATACCACAAAGCTGCGCGCGGGATTGCCGAGCATGGAGCGGACGGCAAGCTTCGTGCGAAAAGAAATCCGTCTGCCCGCAAGGATTCTCTTTGCCTTTTTCGTCCCACCGTCCGCATTTCCTCCGAGCAGCAGCACCGTGTCTTTCTTCAGCAGCCTGCGCACCGCCAGCAGCGCGGCAATCACGTAGAGTGCCGTCGGGATGAGCACGCCGAGCAGCGCGGCGGTCACATCCAGGTGTCCCCTCACCCGCATAGGCTCGTAATCCTGCAGCCCCAGCTCGCTCATCGGCTGCGCTACCGCGGCAGAAATTACCGCCGTCAGAATTCCACCGAAGAGTCCCGGAATCACCGCAAATCCGGCGTAGTGAAGCATAAGCTGTCTCTTTTTATAGCCGAGCGCCGAGAGCGTCCCAATCATCCGCTGCTCCGTCTTTACCTTGCGGCTGATAATAATGCAAATCAGAATCACCGCCACCAGCGGAAGAATGCAGAGCAGTATGTACGCCATCACGATAAACATCTGCGCCTGCTGCTCCACCATGATAATGCGGGGATTCTCTTTTGCGGAAGTGTAGGTACTCATATAATACCGGTCATGCACCGCCCTGCGCAGACCTGTGACGTCGGAATTTTCATGATAGCGCGCAAGATACTGGCAGCCAGTGCTGCCAAGGCTTTCAAATTCCTCCTCCGTCATGTAGCACAGATAAAAGGTCGTAACGTTTTTATAAGAATCGTCCTCATTTTCCAGCATATACAGATAATCCGGGCGCTGCATAAAACCGGAAATCACATATTCCTTATCTCCGATTTTCATGCTGTCGCCCGTTTTTACATTGTTTTCCAGAGCATATCCCTCGGATATGACGATTTCGTTGTCCGCCGACACGTCCCTTCCCTGTGTGACCTCATAAAGGTCGATGTTTTCCGTTTTCTGAAAAATGCGCGCAGTCACACCGTCTGTTTCGATATTGATATACCGCTGCTTTTCTAAAACAACATCATACGTATCGGCAAGCTCATCAAGCTCCGCTTCCGGGATTTCCAGATAAGTCGTAAAATGCGCGTCCTCGATCTGGTTGCGCGCATAAAAATCCCTGCTGAAATCCAGTATCGCGCTGCCCGCAATCTGATAAAGAAAAAACAGAAGCAGCGTCACCACCGTAAGCACGGTGGAAGAGACATAAAACGACAGATTTTCCCTGATATTGCGCATATAGCGTCTGTTCAGCTTCATCGGTATCCCTCCCTACAGCGCCAGCTCCGCCGCGCGGAGCCTGTGCTCATTCCGGAAATTACCGGAAATCCTGCCGTCCTTCAGCCTGACGATTTGGTCCGCCATCCCGGCGATGGCTTCATTATGTGTGATAATGACGACCGTTGTGCCGAACTGGTCATTCATTTTTTCAACAAACTTCAGTACCTGCCCGGATGCCTTCGTATCGAGCGCCCCGGTCAGCTCGTCGCAGAGCAGAAGCCGCGGATTTTTAATCATCGCACGGGCAATCGCCACCCTCTGCTGCTGTCCGCCCGACAGCTCCGCCGGAAAGCGGCGACGATATTTCTCTATATCCAGCGCTTCCAGCACCTCCCGCAGATCCAGCGGATTGTCCGCGATATCCGCTACCACCTCGATGTTTTCCTCCACCGTCAGATCGGGAATCAGATTATAAAACTGAAAAACAAATCCCACATCCTCCCTGCGGTAATCGGTCCGCTCATCCTGCGACAGCCCCGTCACCTTTCTGCCTGCCACGGTCAGCTCTCCCGTGTCCAGCGAATCCAGTCCGCCCAGCATATTTAAAAGCGTACTCTTTCCAGAGCCGGAGGGGCCGAGAATCACGCATATTTTTCCCTCCTCGATGGTAAGCTCCGCATGATTGAGCGCGTATACCTCGTTCTCTCCGCTCCCATATTTTTTTACCGCATTTTTTAAAGAAATAAGCTCCATACTCCACACTCCCTTTATTTTTTCGCCGCCCCCTGGAAATTTCCGTTTCCTGGCGACTTTTAGTTAGTTTATGCTAACCTTCGTCCATCATAGCACCTGTCCAGAGCTTCTGTCAAGCTACATTCACGCGACTGCTGTGTCATTTTTTATTTTGCAGCTCTTTTTTCAGCAGTTCATATATATAAGCGGAGCCCTCTAAATAATATCCCGTTCTTACATCGCATAATTTTTCAAACGTGTCCGACGTATAAAACTGTTCCATAGCCTGCTCCATCATGATCTCTTTATCTTCCATAAGATATGCTATCACTTCCTGTGTCGTATATTCAATCATTTCCTGCTGCTGATTGGTCATACATCACACCCACTTTCTTCAGATATTGAAGCGCATTTTCCGTATGAAATGTATACTGGTTTGTCAGCCTGCCAAAATCAAACTCTTTTTTAAGATATTCTGCATCTATCGTTCCCCGGCTAAACTGCCGTATCAAAAGCCCCACTGTGTCATTTGCCACAGGTCCGACTACAATATCATATTTACAGTCAAGATTGCACTCCGGATTTCTAAAATCAGTAAATTTTCTGTCCCGGTTATTTTTTATAAAAACAGCCCACTCAACCGTAGGCTTATCACCAAATATACGACAATTAAGGTCTGCTCTCTCCACCAGATTCTCCGGTATTTCATACACAGTTACTGTTGGTATTCCTCCATCTATTCTGGCTCTGCGCTGTGCCATCCTCCATGCCTGTTCTTCCAGAAGCGTGGTGTAAAATCCACGTCCAAAGTCCTTATATGGCATACACTTTGACAAATCCACTTTATCAATTTCCATATTTGAGCCATGAAAAAGCTTCATTAAGCGGCACCTCCGTTTTTTCTGCAAATCGCATATAAATCATCCAAAACATCATCAAATGAGAGTGTATGCTCCACGTCATAAAATTCTTTTAAAAACTCAATTCCTTTGTACTGTTTTAAATAAATATATGCATCTTTCATATGCATCCCGTAGCGGACTGCAAATTCACTGATGCAGACAACAATATATTCCAATATGTTTCTATCTGTTTTTGTCATACCACCCTCCCCTTCCGGTAATTTCAGTTTCTTAACCACATTTTACAATAAATCCTCTGTCATTTCAAGCCGGGGCAGCCCCTTCGGACGCACGGCGACCAAAAAACATCCACCGGACGTTTCGTCGTGTGCACGCCAACAAAGATGACCGGCGGCAGGGATATTTCCCCGCAGCCGGTCGTCGCCTTTATTTTTCCAGCAGCTCCAGAAGCTGCCTTACATTTTTCTTTCCGAAGGAGACCTGCTCCCCGTCGTTTATGACCAGGCAGGGAACGCTCATCACCCGGTACTTCTCCCGCAGACCGGGGAAATGATTCAGGTCGTACACCTGCGCTGTCACCAGCGGATTTTCCGCCGCAATGCGCTGCGCCGCCGTCACCAGCTCCGGGCACATGGTGCACGATAAAGAAACCAGCACCTTCATATCCGTCTTTTCCAGCTTCCGCGCCTTCTCCAGAAGCTCCTCTTCCAGCGCCTGGCCCGGTCCCGCCGCATTGTAAAGCCCCAGCACGAAGGAGGTAAACTCATGTCCGCCGGGAACCCCGTGAAACGCCAGGCCCGTCCAGGAGCCGTCGTCCCGGCACACCCGCACGCAGGGAGCGTCCTTTACTTCTCCCTTTCCGCGTATGACCGAAAGCCGGTCCGTCAGAGAGCACAGCTCCTCCATATAGCCCATCAGTTCTTCCGACAGAGGAGTATCATCCAGATACAATTCCAGTACAAGCGGCGTCTGCATTCTCGAAAACACCGTATCTAACTGCGCCAGCATATCCGGCGTAAACAGATGCCCTGCCGCATCCTCTTTTTCCGCCGCCGTTTTATCCGTCGTATGTTCTCCGGAAACTGCCGTCCGGTTTTCCGCCGCCGGTGTTCCTGCCGGCTGCTCCGGATGCAGCCCGGTCTTTTTCTGCATGGCGGCGGCATACCGCTCCAGCTCCGTAGCTGCCAGGGCGCCGTCCCCGACCGCTGTCACCACCTGGCGCAGCGGCTTGACACAGATATCTCCCGCCGCATACAGCCCTTCGCAGGTCGTTCTCTGACTGCGGTCCGTTATGACATAGCCCTGCGCATCGCAGTCCGCCAGATTTTTCACCAGCTCCGTGGCAGGCTCATATCCGGCGAACACAAACACGCCAAACGTTTCCCCTTCGGGCGGACGGTATTCCGTCACCTCTTCCGTCTGCGTATTCCGGTAGCGCAGAACGCGCAGCGCATCGTCCCCGGAAACCTCTTCTATCTGACTGTGTGTCAGCACCGTAATCTTTTCATTGTGCAGCGCCGCCTCCGCTGCCGCCGGAGCGCAGGAAAAACCGTCTCCGCGAATCAGAACCATCACATGGCGGGCATATTTCGTCAGAAAAACACTCTCCTCCGCCGCAGCAAAGCCGCCGCCCACCACAAACACGTCCATGCCGCTGAAAAACTCTCCGTCGCAGGTGGCGCAGTAAGCTACGCCGCGTCCCCGGAATTCCTGTTCTCCCCGGAAACCGACCGTGCGCGGACGGGCGCCCGCCGCCAGCAGGATTCCAAAGCAGGAAAGCGTGCCACGGCTGGTCTGCACCTTTTTTATATCTCCCTTCACAGAAAGCTCTGTGACCTCCGCCAGCAGAAATTCTGCGCCAAAGCTCTGCGCCTGCCGGCGCATACTGTCTGTCAGCGCTTTTCCGGAGGTTTTTTCCACCCCCGGATAATTCACCACCTCGGAGGTGATGGTAATCTGCCCGCCAAACTGCTCTTTCTCCACCACCACAACACGGTAGCGGGCGCGCGCCAGATAGAGAGCCGCTGTCAGACCCGCCGGTCCTCCGCCGATGACTACCACATCGTATAAATTCTTTTTGTCCGCCATATTATAACTGCCCTACCAGATCCAGGCTCGGCCTCAGCGTCTCGGCGCCCGGCTGCCATTTTGCCGGGCAAACCTCGTCCCCGTGCTCATGTACAAACTGGCACGCCTGCAGCTTGCGCAGCAGCTCGTCGGCATTTCTGCCCACATTTCCGGCGTTCACCTCATAAGCGACAATTTTTCCCTCCGGATTCACAATAAAGGTGCCGCGCTCCGACAGTCCGTCCGCTTCGATGTACACCTCAAAATCCCTTGACAGGGCATGTGTGGGATCCGCCAGCATCGGGTAAGCAATCTTTTTAATCCGCTCCGAAGCGTCATGCCACGCCTTGTGGACAAAATGCGTATCGCAGGAAACGGAATACACCTCGCAGCCCGCCGCCTGGAAATCCGCGTACTTATTCGCCAGGTCCTCCAGCTCCGTCGGGCAAACAAAAGTGAAATCCGCCGGATAGAAGAAAAATACGCTCCATTTTCCCAGCACATCCGCTTTGGAAACCTGTTTAAATGCACCCTCATGATAAGCCTGAACAGTAAAATCACTGATTTCTTTGTTAATTAAAGACATATTTCGTCCTCCTTTATCTTTTCCATATTGTGTTATAGTTAGCTATAACTAACCATATTATATAAACAATCCGGCCTGTTGTCAAGCCGGAAGTTTTTCATGATATGTATATCTGCGAGCCGGTTACTGTTCCCTCCAGCCTGACTGTTACACACTGGATACGACATGAAGCCCATCCTTTTCTTTTACGACCTCGAAGACGAGCGGATTCTGCTCTGCCCATTCGGCGTCCGCCTGCGCTTTTTCATTCCACTGGCGGTAGCTTTTCACGAAGCCGCCGTGAATCATTTCCTCCGCCTCCAGACGCGCCTGCACCGCCTCGTCAAAGGTCTTGTATCTTCCCAGATAGAAGCGGCGTCCCTTGAAACCGATATTTACCCGGTAGCCGCCACGCGCGGTCCTGTTCACGCCGCGGAAGCCGCTGGTATTGTCGCAGCGGTATTTCCGCTTCTCCAGCCACTCAATGCAGGTACCGTCCACCCGCGTCAGCCGGTCCCGGATGCCGTCCTGCACCTCCCGGCGCAGGCAGCCGCAGCTTTTCTGCGCACCGCTCAGGAGGGCGTCCCGCGTGACCTCTACCTCTTTCCCGCAGTCACAACGGCAGTGCCAGTACACCGACGATTTTTTGCTTTTTTCTTTTGTGGGCGCCAGCGCCACCAGCCGTCCGAACCGCTGTCCGGCAAGGTCGTCCTTCATGTGGTGCATCCAGAGATTTTCGCAGCCACAGCTCGTTGCCCTGCCGGATTTCAGGCTGTTCGACGATACGATTTTCGTATTGCCGCAGTCGCAGAGGCAGTTCCAGTACATATGCCCGCGGCGGCTCTCCGCGCGCGACTGCACCGTCAGATGTCCAAACTGCTGACCGGTGAGGTCGGCGGCGGTGTTCCTTCCCCGCGAAGAATTTTTCGAGATACAGCCGCAGTCCGTTGCCGTGCCCCGCTGCAGATACTTTGTGTTCGCCAGCGTCTCCTGCCCGCAGTCACAGCGGCAGCGCCAGACCACGTAGCCGCAGAACCTCTCCGGTGTCTTTTCCAGCACGGTCAGATGACCGAACCTCTGTCCAACCAGATTTTTACTCTTTCCCGCCATAATTCTTACCGCCATTTCCTGCCGTCAGCTTCTTTTTCGCCAGGATCGCGGCAGCAACGATAACCACCGCAGCTCCCATCAGCACAGCCCAGAGTGTCAGATTTGTGGAATCGCCTGTCTTCGGCGCGTCACTCTTCTTCGCCTCGGTCTGTTTTTCTGTCTGTTTTTCGGTTTCCGTTTCTGTTTCCGTTTCTGTCTCTGATTCTGTCTCAGTTTCCGTCTCCGTCACATAAACATTTTCAAAGGAAGCACAGTCCAGCTTCTCGCTCTCCTCATTGCGGTAGAGCACGGATACCGCGCCGAGACCGCCCGCCTCATCATTTGTCACGGTGACAACCAGATGATATACGGAATTATCATATGTGCAGTCCGCATTGGAACCGCCCTGCTGGCTGATTGTGTAACGGTAAATGCCTACCCTCGGAAAACGGATTACCGGAAAGCTCTGCGTCCCTTCCCCGGAGATTACCAGCGTGCAGACCGCGCCGTCGCTGCCCTCCGGCATCGGTGCGGATGCATCATCCGCCTCCAGGACAACGGAAAAGTCCTCCGCCTCCTCCGGCAGCGTCCCGGACAGGGAAATCCGCACCGGAACCTCTGTAACCAGCCCTTCTGCCGCCATTGCCTCTGACGGTGCAAATCCAAACGCCCCGAATACGGTGAGCACCAGCGCCATCAGAATTCCTCGTTTCCATGTTTTCATTTTTCATATCCTCCTGTTCGCTGACATGTGGCTCCGCAGCAATTCCGCTAATCTGCGCTGTTACGTGGCTTCATCACTGTCAGAATAATGGTTCTTGCATCTGTGAATTCTGAAGAGCAGGTGGAAAGCGCCAGAATCTGGCTGCTTCCGTCCGTCTGCCGCAGCCCTGCAACCGTATCCGCATCGTAATACAGCGCATTCTGTTCCACAAAATCCAGCAGGGAATTTATATCATCCTGATACTGCTGCGGGTCGAAAATGGCATTCTCGGACGCCGTCACCAGCATGCAGGCATAGATTTCCAGGTCATAGGTTCTGTCCGGCAGAATCAGGGTTCCTGTCTTATTTTTCCGGAAAAAGGTCTCCTCCTCAAATTTATCGAGGTCCCCGAACATATTTCCGTTCGCCATGTGATGCCCATAGAGAAGCGAATACGTGTCGCCAAACCCGCGGTCGCTGCGGGAATCCAGGAAAATGCTGCCTGCCATCGCAAAGTTCCCGTATACATCGGTATTAATATAGGTAAGATTTGTTGCCCCCTGCAGAACAGGGTAATCAATATTTGTGTTGTCTATGGTGACCCACGCACAAACATCGGGATTGACTGCCAGAAGCTCTTCAAAAGAAGCCCCATTGTCTTCAATCACCACCGGCTTCAGCTTCATCATATCCGCGCGCACATCCTCCGCCGCCGAATATACTCTGTTGTTGTCCCACAGCGCATATACGGAGTACAGCCCCGCCGTGCAGAGACACAGGGCTACCACAAAGGAGACAAGGGCATTTGCCGCCCTCAAGAATGCTCCCGCCAAACGCATACAGTTCCACTCCCGTATCATGCGGCTTCCCGCCCTCCCCGGAGCAGCTCCGGGGAGAGGTTCCGCCTGTTGTTCTGTTATTCTGTCATTTTGTTCTTCTTGTCGTCTGTTATTTCGTTATTTGCTTACAGTATTGTTTTGTCGCCGCGTTGTATCGTCGCCGCGTTGTTTTTTCGCCGCGTCAGTCTTTTACCGCGTAATTTTATTACCGCGTTAATCTTTTACCACGTAATTTTATTACCGCGTCATTCCGTCATCCCGGCACTTTACTGCCCTGCCTTTCTGACAGACATTTCGCCGGACCCTGTCCCGCACACGCAGTGACTTAAGATAAATTTAGCGGTTTGCAGAGAAACGCTTTCTTACGAACATAACTACTGCGCATACTGCAACCAGAGCAAGAATCATGATGTACGGCATGCTGTCAAGGTTGATGCCGGTGTCAATCTTATCGTTGTTCTTATTATTTGTGATATCTACGCTGTCACTTGCACTATCAATTTTCTTGTTATTATCACCAAAAGCATATGTTGTCTTATAACCGTCGCTAGTATAATCATCCTCTTTTACAGTGTAAGTAACTCCATAAGGAATATTGGTGAAGGTCACGGTCTCATCATGTTTCAGATTAATTTCAGCAGTTGCCGTTCCACTTGTCCATGCACTTGCAGGAATAGTATAATCCGTGCCACCATCTGAGTAGGAAATTGCTTCACTGACTGTTTTTCCTTCCGGAGCTGTAAATGTTACTGTCACAGCGAATTCTTTCTGCTGGTCACCTAAGTTTCCAGTAACAATCTTTTTTACAGCCAGGGAACCTGCAGAATACTCATTGTCATTAAAAGTATTTGTCTTGTTTCCACCTTCATCCTCTGTATGAACAGCAGCTACACGGATATAACCGCTTGCATCCTGCAGAACTGTAACAACCAGTTTGATATCACTGGTACGGTATGTAACACCGGCAGTTGAACCCTGGTCTTCCTTAATCGTGTAGGTATAAACACCAACACTTCTATACTCTGGCAGGGTTACTGTAATATCTTTACTCTTGGTCGTGGAACCAGCTTCACCGGCTGTATATGACACATTTCCAATCGCCGGCGTCGGCATATTGGCTGCAGTAACACCAGAAGCAGCATCTTTAACAGAGGTATTCGCAATAGTAAAATTAAAAGTCTCTGCCGGAGAAGTTGTACCTTTGTTTGTCGCTTCATAGTTCTTTGTGATGGTGACGGTTTTCATATCAGTAGGTGATTGTGTTGGTTCTCCCGTTGCCATCGCCGCTGCTCCCATGTTCAGCACCATAGCTGCTGAAAAAATAATTGCTGCAAGTTTTTTCATTTTCATGAATTTTTCCTCCCTGGAATATTAAAATTTATTTATGAACAGCCTTTCGGCTTATCATACTGTGTGAGCTGTGCTCTGCTCGGCGCTGTCTGCTCTTCGCTTTGCGCTTTTCCTGACACGACCGGTATGCACCGGCGCTCTGCCCTCCATTCTATAATCCCCTCCGGCGGAGAATGGTGATTACTTTCCCTTTCACGTCCCCCATTGGAACCGCCCCAAGTGTCCGGCTATCCACTGTCTGTGTCCGGTAATCACCGAGCACAAAGACATATCCTTCCGGCACCGCGTAAGGATACTCCAGTTCTCCTTCCGCATAGGTCGGATAGAGAATCTCCCCGCTCTGTACCGTGCCGTTTACAAGAAGCGTTCCGCTGTCATCCAGCGTCACCACATCCGTCCCGCGGGCGGCGATTCGTCCGATGTACTCCTGCCCGTCCACTTCATAAACCACGACATCATTTTTTGCGTATTCCTGCTGCAGCCGGAACGCAAATACCAAATCGCCGTCTTTCATTGCCGGAAACATGCCGTTCCCGGAAACCTGTGTAATCAGAAAAACCTGTGTGAGAAAAAGCCAGCCTGCTGCCGCAAGCAGCACAATCCGTATGAGCAGACTTACATAACCTTTTCGGATTTCTTCCTTCCGTCTCTGCTTCTCTTCGCGCGCAGCCCGTGCACCGCTTCTGCGTCCCCGGCGCTCCTGTGCGGGGCGTTCCCCATATTCATCGCGCTCCCGCACAGGGCGTTCTCTGTATGTTTCCCGTCCCGGCGCCGGTGGATTTCTGTAATCAGCCTGTTTTTGCACCGGCTGTTCCCTGTATGTATTCTGTTCCTGCGTCTCTCTGGCTCTCTCCCGTCTTTCAGTCGTCATTACTTTCTCCGCTGACCGGCGCGATATTTCTTACGTCTGCCTATAACGAACAGAACCGCTCCCGCAATTACAACTGCCAGAATAACGATGTATGGAAGCGAATCCAACGTGATGCCGGTATCCGGAGAGCCTTCCTTGTTATTGGTAACGACAACTTTTCCGTCAGCAGCAACCTTGACCTTAAACGTTGCTGCGCCATCCGTACTTTGCGTTACTGTCAGATTCTCTGATGTTGCACTAACGGTATAACCAATGGCATCCGTTTCAGTCAGCGTTAATTCTGTTCCGACCGGAATGTTATCAATCTTTTCCGCTCCCCCATGCGTCAGAGAGAAGTCCTTTGTCACATCACCATAGCTATAAGTAAAGTGGAATTCTTTCGTGCGGTCTCCCAGACCACCGGTTACCTGCTTTTCAATGGTAATGCTGGTAGTCGACGGAACATACTTCGCATAGAAATCTATTGTACCGTTATGCTCTTTAATTTCTGCATTCGTCGGATAATAAGGCCAAGTCTCAACTTTATCTCCATCCTCACTATATTTATACCAGCCATCAAACACGTAAGTGATTCCGTTGCGTTCCATTGTTTTAGGAATTGAAGCATCAATATATTCAGTAATCTCCTCCGGTGTCTCATTAACAATCCTTTTATTCTGGCTGCTTACAAGTGTATATCCCGTTTCTCCAGGCTTTTGTACATAAAAGCTTGCAACATAAGCTTTGCTGCAAACTACGCTGATTGTACAGTCTATATGTTTATCTGGATTAGTGCCATTTTCCTTTGAAATCTTGTAAGGAATCAGTGTAATGGATTCGATATCATCCAGCGTCAAGTTTGTAATTTCATACTGACTACTCAACTGTGCCCCATACTCTCTCAAAACCTCTTCAAATAATGTTTTATATGTAGTCTTGTCGCGCACAGTCCATGTTCCGCCCGTAGAAGAAGTATCCGGCCATGAAACAATGTAATCTGAGAGATTGGCATCATTCCGCTTAAAAATATTTTTGTTATTTGTCCAGCTCGCAGTGCCAGGTATTTTTACTGTTGCATGATTTCCGTTATTTGTGACAACAGTTCCCCACTGATTAACATCATTACTATCCGGATTGCTGGTAGGTGTCAGCAGACAGTAAACCTGCGCACCTTCAGGCTTGCCCTCTGATGTTGCGGTAACTTCTATTTCATGTGTTTCCCTGCCGTTGGAATTGCATCCCCGGCCATGTCTATGCCATCCGCCCGTATTATTACAAAACGTATGCGTAATCGTTACTTTGCCAGCAGCTACTCCTCTTACAACTCCGTTCGAATTCACTGTAGCAACAGAACTATCGCTGGAACTCCAGCTTGAATTTGCCGTATTGCTGGATGTCAGAGTAATTGTTTCTCCCACCGCAACCGTAGTCTCTCCGGAGATTGCCGTTGTAGAAATCCCATCATCCTCCGCATATACTGCATACAGCACCGGAGAGAATTTATCGGATGTAAACCCCACCGTACCGGACGGGGCTGCTGCTTCCGTCAGTGTGTCGGTAATATTTCCATTTTCATCTGCGTGATAGACACGTGCTTCCTCCGCATCCTCCACGATATCCATACCGGAGTATTCGATGCGAACCGAACCGTCCAGATTATGCATTTCATTGCCGTCGGCATCATAGAAGGTGATGTCGAAGCCAATGAGCTGGACAACTTCTTTTTCTCCCAGCGTGTCGTTGATTGTCTGCTCGGCAGTATCGAGCACGTCCGCCGCGAGCGGCTTTACCATCACGGTCGTCCCTGCCGGAAGGATGCCCTCCGGAGCATGGATGCTCACGGTGATTCCGTCCACGGTTGTACAGTATGTAAACTCCGGTTTTTCTTTCTCAGTAGTTTTTGCTGTTTCGCTTTCCTTCTTAGAGACTGCTTCCTCTGTAAGGTTTTCGCTTCCGCTTTCACTGACTGCTTCGCTTGTGGTCTCGCCAGTCGTCTCACTGGTTATTTCACTGCCGGGTTCACTGACGTTCTCTGTCACATTTTCTGAGTGTTCCGTCCCGCCCTCACTGAAATTTTCTGTCCATGTCTCGGAAGGAACGATTTCCCCGGTCTCCCCCGGTACCGTTTCCGCCTCCGGCTGACCGGCTGTTTCCTCCTGTATGGCTGCCGGTGCCTCTGTCTCCGGAACGGCAGCCGGTGTTTCCGCTTCCGTGCCGCTGTCCGTGGTAAGCTCTGTCAGCCCGGTCTCTTCCGCAATTACAGAAAAACCGCTTCCGCAGACCAGGGACATCACCATGACCAGCGCCATCAGGAATGTCAATGATTTTTTCACTTTCCTTTGCATTCCACATTCTCCATTCTTCTTTTTTTCAGATGCACTGCCAACCAACGGCCAGTTTACTGCATAATGTTTGTTATGGGGTAATTTTTGCGGTAACAGAGATGGACGGCAGATAATCCGTCGTATGGAAATTGAAAAAATGCCATTCAGAGGCAGACTGGAACAAGGCCGAAGAAAAATTTTTCCTGTCGGTCTGTTTTTTGTGGAAATTTAGTATTGAATTTTCATTACTATGATGCTAGAATAGTAACTGTTAATGGATAGATACATATGTAATGACTGCTCTTTTACCGCATAACAAACATTATGCGGTTTTTTTATGTTCTCCGGCACTGGCGAAAATGCGGCTGAAGCTGTACGTCTCCCCGCTCCCAAGTCTCTCATCATCCGCCCCGCCTCCGGAGTGTCCTCCGTCATCTTTCCCTGCTCAGACCACAAGCCCCAGATATTCAATCTGGCGTTTCTGCTCCTCGCTGCTGGCCAGCGTGTAAATCCGTGTGGTGTTTATACTGGCGTGCCCCAGCAGGTCCGCCAGATGGGATAAATCCTTTTTCATCTTATAATATGTGACGGCAAACAGGTGACGGAGATTGTGCGGAAATACTTTTTCCCGGCAGATTCCCGCTTCGCCGCAGAGCGCTTTCATGTCATGGCAGATATTGCTGCGGTCGACCGGTTTTCCGCTTCTGGTGACAAAAATGCTGTTCCCGGTTATTTTCTGACAGACAATGTATTTTCTCAGCTTCCTGCACAGCGGCGCCGGCAGCAGCACAGTCCGCTGCTTTCCCTTGGAGCTTACCGTCGCGCACCCTGTCTGCAAGGCATCCACCGTAATATAGCGCAGCTCGCTCACCCGGATGCCCGTCGCACAGAGCACCTGCATGATCCAGTACAGCCGCAGGTTCTTCTTTTTCTTCGCCGCATCCAGAAGCCGGAAATACTCCCCCTTTGTTAAGTCCCGCTCCCGCGCACGGAAGGCTTCCTTCTGGATTTTCAGTGCCTTTACCGTGCATTCGTGCCATCCCATCGCTTTTAAAAATGAATTTACAGCCGCCAGCATGGAATTCACACTCGCCGCCGCATAATGCCCCGTCAAGTATTCCTTGTATGCAATCACGGTATACTTGTCGATTTCGCTCCCCTCCTTTGCATACGCAAAAAATGCGCTGACATCCCGCATATATTTTTCAATCGTTGCCTGCGCCTTTTCCTCCGCCTTCAACTGGTTCCGGAATTCCTGCAACATGTTCTTTTCCAGTAAATGTGCCATATGCTATCCCTCTCTTTTCTTCTGAAGCTTTCCGGCGCACTGACCGCCGGTGTTCCTCATAGTATGCCCCAGATGAAAAAAACTTTGCAAGTCATATCCGTCTGACCGCGGCACAATCTGTAACAAATCACACAATCTGCTCCACAAAAAAAGCATCCGGCGCAGGATATGTCTCCCGCGCCGGATGCTTCCGGGCTATATGCAACAAATAAAAAACGCAGGCACTACAGAGGCTATTCCTCTGCGCCCTCACTTTCAAAAAACTGTGCAACCGTCATACATTTTGGATGCTCCATTTCCAGACTTAAAAAGTCTTTATCTCCTGTCAGGATAATATCTACATCGGACACAATCGCCGCATTTAAAATAGGTTGATCTTTTGCGTCGCGTATCAGTTTTTCCGCATGGTCTACCGCCGGAATCAGCTCATAAGACATTTCAGCAAGCAGCACTTCCGCATCCGGCAGGAACTTCGGCGCTTTCCGTTTCAAAATATCCCGCAGCTCCATAATGTTACGATCACACAAAACAATCTCATGATTCTCCGCAGCATACAGCAGCGCACGCGCCGGTTTTGAATGTGGAAAAACCAATGCAGAAAACAGGATATTTGTGTCAACCAATATCCGCATATTACCTTTCCTTTCCGTAACGAACTTCGTCCACAAGTGCCTGGATATCATCTTCGCTGGTAACTCCCATCGCTTCGGCAGCACCGGCGAAAGCAGACTGCGCTTTGCGGATTGCCTGGGATGAAGCGTTGCTTACAACGATTTCTCCGTCCTGCTTCTGAAAGAACAGAATTTTATCACCGGATTTTAAGCCGAGCAGGCGCCTGATTTCCACCGGAACAGTAATCTGACCGTTTGCAGAGATTTTCGCTAAATTCATAAAAATCATCCTTTCTATTCTTGAGAATTAAAGAAAACTTGAGATTATCTATAGTATATCCCATTCCGGCGCAAAAGTAAACTATATGCAACAAATTAAAAAATCTTCTTTATCTTAAAAATAATAATGCAGGCTATTACCACTATGACGCTTAATATAATGACGCCATGATATCCGTTTTCCAGCTCCGGCATGTTCTGGAAGTTCATTCCGTACCAGCCCGTAATCAGAGTAAGCGGGAAAAAAACGGTTGAAATAACGGTCAGAAACTGCATGTTGCTGTTCTGCCTAGCGTCCACCTTTGACTGATAGGCATCGTTCACCTGTCCCGCGTATTCCAGCAGATGAGAGGTTTTATTCATCAGCCGCTCCGCCCGGTCCGATATCGTGCCAAAATATTTTAGCTGCTTTTTGGCAAAATAGCGGTTTTCATTTTCCTCCAGCGCCTTTCCGACATCCATGATTTCATCATAATAGCCTCTTAATATAAGAAGCTCGCGGCGCAGCTTCATAATACTTGACTGAAAGTTGTCCGCGCGGTCCCGCTGGACAGCCTCCTCCAACTCCATCAGCCTCTTTTCATACAAGGCGAGTTGCTCCTGGTCCCGGTTCAGAAATTCCGCCATGAAATGAAACAGAAACATTTCCTTTGTCATGTTTTCACTGCCTTTTCTATGACGGATTCTTTCTGTCATCCTCTCTGAAAAGCCCTCATCATCCACCAGAACGATTTTATCCCGCGTGATAAAGAATAAGATGCAGTATCTGGCTCCCTGCACATCAAGAAACCGTGGAATGCAAAAAGAACCCGTCAGACAATCCTGCTGCGCTTCCAGCTTACAGAAACCGATTTTCTTTAAATCTATCTCGCCCTCATACAGAATCCCGCTTTTTTCCAGCTCCCTGGGCGCGCCTGCGGAATCCGTAATGACCGGCTCAAATGACACATCCTTTTCTATCACTTTTTGATTTCCTTCTCCGTCTTTTCCGCATTGCTGTAAGCCATCGCATAAAACAGCTCCTGGGAATCCAGCTTCACATCGCCCAGGTTCCGGTTCACATAGATTCCTTTTGATGTGAGACATTTTCCCTTTTCATCGTCATGCATCATGGTCTCAAACATCCATCCGAGGTAATCCTTCAGCTTCTCATCGAGCACCGGTGCGGCAACCTCCACTCTGCGGACAGTGTTGCGCGTCATAAAATCAGCGGAAGCAATATACACCTTTTCCCGTTCCTTCGTCCCGAACCGGTAAATTCTGGAATGCTCCAGATAGCGCCCCACAATGCTTACCACCTTTATGTTTTCCGTGTAGCCCTTCACGCCTGGTATCAGACAGCAGATTCCTCTGACTATCATTTCGATTTTTACGCCCGCCTGGGACGCCTCCACCAATTTGTCAATTATCACCTTGTCTGTCAGAGAGTTGATTTTTATTCCGATGTTGCCGTCCTCCCCGTTTTTCACATGCGCGATTTCTTCCTCTATCATATCGAGCACCCGGTTCTGCAGGCACTTCGGCGCCACCAGAAGAAGCCGGGTCTCCTCCACCGTTTCTCCTCTCAGCAGAGCCGCGAAAACCTCCGCGGATTCCTTTCCGATGTCCTGATTTCCCGTAATCAGCGAGAGGTCCGTATACAGCGCCGATGTTTTCTCGTTGTAGTTTCCGGTTCCCACCTGCGTGATGTAGGATACGCCCTCCTCTGTTTTTCTGGAAATCAGGCAGAGCTTGGAGTGCACCTTGTAGCCGTTCAATCCGTAAATCACCCGGCATCCTGCCTCCTCCAGTCTTCTGGAATATTCAATATTGCTCTCTTCGTCAAACCGCGCTCTGAGCTCCACCAGAACGACCACTTCTTTACCGTTTTCCGCAGCTTCCACCAGCGCGTCCACAACCTGGCTCTTGTCCGCCAGACGATATAACGTCATCTTTACAGATACCACCGTTTCATCCTTCGCCGCCTCATAAAGCAGCTTAATAAACGGTCTGATGCTTTCAAACGGATAGGATAACAGCACATCCTTTTCCATAATCTGCGGAATCAGCGGCTCCTTATCATCCAGCTGCTGCGTCATTCTCGGAGTGCGTCTCTGATAGAAGATATCCTCCTGCCCGGTATTTCTCAGATAGCTCTGAATCGCCGACACAAACGACATATCCAGCGGAACCTCCGATAAAAATACGTGCTCTTTGTCCACATGGATATCCCTGCATAAGGAGCTGATCATTTTTTTGTTGAGCTCCCTGGAAAGCTCCATCCGCACCGGATTCATCCGCTTTCTCTGCTTGATGAGGTTTTCCATCGCCTTCCGGTATTCCATATCCTCGTCGTAAACGGTCTCCGTGTCGATATCTGCATTTCTGGTAACGCGGATTAAGGATTTTTCTTTCACTTCATAATTTTTAAACAGCTTGGGCAGGAAATGAAGAATCAGCTCCTCCGAAAGCATAAAGGTCCCTTTTCTGGTCGGGATATCTATCAGACGCTTAAAAACGTTGTTGCTGCAGGGGATAATCGCCGTTCTTGACTTTCCTCCCTTCGTTACCAGCAGCGCCGCCGCATAAATATCTTTATTTTTTAAAAAGGGGAACGGCTGCTGCTTGCTTACGATATTCGCGGACAGATACGGCGCAATTTCATTGTCAAAATAGGCTTCCAGAAGCCTGCCTTCCTCCGCCGACAATTTATTAAAGTTTATCAGACGCACACCCTTTGGCTCCAGCTCTCCCATCAGCTGCTCGTAAATCACCGCTTTTTTGCGATCCAGCTCTCTGGTGACTTTCAAAATTGCCTTCACCTGCTCCTCGCTGGTCATATTGGTCTTGTTTTCCCGCACAACCTCCGAGGATTCCATCTGGTCCATGAGCGTGCCAACTCTTACCCCGTAAAATTCATCCAGATTTGACTGATAAATGGCTGCAAAGGTCAGACGTTCCGCAAGCGGCACCTCCGGATTTCCAGCTTCGTTCAATACTCTTTCATTGAATTTCAGCCACGATAATTCCCGGTTCATCATGTATGGTATGTTTGTCGTTTTTGCCGCTTTTTCCGTTTTTTTGTCTGTTTTCTTCATCTGAATTTTCCTCTCCTTATAAGCTTTTTCCGCTGTAGAACAGATTGCTTATAAGCAATCATACTCATTTTATGTCAAATCCAGGAGAACTCTGTCTTAAATCTGTGTAAAAAATGATGGTATGTCAAAATATGCCCTACTCCTTCATCTGAACGAACAGGAGCCAGAGACGATCTCTGGCTCCTGCTTTATATAACTACATAAACTGATAGATATTGTAGACGCATATCAGCATTATCACACCCATCAGTCCGATAAACAGACGGTTCACCACGCTGCCGTCTATTTTTTTATTGATTGCCCTGCCTGCCATGCCGCCCAGGATTCCGCCTGCCACCATCAGAACCAGCAGGATGACGCTGAATTCCGGCACGGTGCGCGTCACCAGCGTGTTGATGAGGCTGGTAATCTGGGAAAACAGGATGATATACAGAGAGTTCTGCGCCGCTGTTTTGGTGTCCATAGAGAAGAAGAAAAACAGCACCACCAGATTGATTGGGCCGCCGCCGATTCCCAAAAATGAGGAGCAGATGCCAAGCACCAGCCCGATGGCTATGCAGGCAGCGATGTTTTTCACATGATGCGTTTTGATTTTATCCTTGCGGATGGTGTAAAGCATGGTTCCAAAGGTAATCAGCAGCAGGCAGATAGCCTGAATTGCTCCTACCTGGTCTTTGTCCGTGAACATGTCCGTAAGGTACTGGAACATCATTTTTCCTGCCACACCGCCCAGCGCCGCGCCGATAGCAAGCGGCGTTCCGGTCTTCATATCCACAAGGGAGTCTCCGCTTAATTTTGCTTTCACAACGGAATAGCAGGACATCGAGAGTACCGTACATCCCGATAAAAAGCTGATGCTCGAAACACTCAGCACGCCAAACGCGTCCAGGAGGGGTTTTATCAGTACGCCCCCGCCGATTCCACAGATGGCGCCCACCACCGATGCGCCAAAGCTGACTGCCAGAAAAATCACATATAAATACGCTTCCACTGTTTTTGTCTCCTCCCTACTGTCCTATGTGTGACACCGGCGCCACCCTGATTTCTCCGCCGGATATCCTCCCACCGGATATTTACCAGTCGTTCCCTCCGCTCTGCCGCAGCGCCTTCTGTCCCTGCCACAGAAACATCAGATATAAAACATTGATAATCAACTGGATCAGCGTGGCGATCATCTGCACCGCCATTGCCGCAATATTAATAATCGGGATATAGGACAGCAGTACGCAGGCAATTTCCACAATCGTGCACAGCCATACCACCCTCCAGATCAGACCTCCGCGCCGCTCTACCGAATCGTCAATGCCGCGCAGCAGTCTCCCGGTCGTGCTGCAGATAAAATAAATGACCGCCGCATTAATCAGCATGGAAACCACGCTGCACAGAAACGCCAGGATGCCCTCACTGTTCAGAATCACCACACTGAACAGCGAAACCGCAAAATTTGCAAGCGTCAGCAGAAACGCATTCTGGTAATCGGCATCCGCTTTGGAAAGCGTATATAAACCATAAATAGAACATACCGTGCCGGCAAGCATCCCCAGCAGTCCAAGCGTGGGAAGCATCAGCAAAAAAAGGGTGCCGGCAACACCCAGAATCTGTCCGATGAATAAAAAATACAGCCCTTTTCCGGCAATTTGTCGAAATCCCATGTTACCTTTTCCTCCGCTTTCTTTCCGTATTCTTCCGGATACTCTGATTGTAACATTGATTTCCGCAAATAGCAAGCGCGCAGAAATATTCGCACCCGCTCCGCAAATGGCAGGCGGTTGCTGTTCACTCCGTTCGCAGTAACGGCAGGCGCGCAGGCCATCTTTACTCCACCTTCAGCATCCGGTAGCCGACACCGATATGGGTCTGGATATACTGCGGGGAATCCGCGTCCGGCTCCAGCTTTTTGCGTAGCGTCGCCATAAACACGCGCAGGGACGCCACGTCATTATCCCAGCTTCTCCCCCAGATATTCTGCGTAAGAAACGTGTGCGTCAGCACCTTCCCCACGTTTTTGGACAGGAGACACAAAAGCTTATACTCAATCGGTGTCAGATGCAGCTCCTGTCCGTCCAGATAAGCGCACCCGCCCACATAATCCACCTTCAGCTTTCCGTTGACAAATACCGAGCTGGCGGAAAGCATTTCCGCGCTCATAAAGGAAAGCCTGCGCTGCGTCACGCGCAGCCGCGCCAGCAGCTCCTCCACGGAAAACGGCTTTGTCAGATAGTCGTCCGCTCCCGCATCCAGCGCCTTTATCTTATCGGTGTCCTCACTTCTGGCGCTGATGACAATAATCGGCAGATTCGACCAGGAGCGGATATTTTCAATCACCTCCACGCCGTCCATATCGGGCAGCCCCAGATCCAGCAGAATGATATCCGGATTATGGGAGGACGCCTCCAGAATCGCCGTCGCCCCGTTTACCGCCGCAAGATAGCGGTAATCATTCGTTTTCAGTGTTGTGGTAATTAAATTGCGCACAGGCGCATCGTCCTCTACGACTAAAATCAATGGCTTATTCATGCAGTTCTACCTCCCCTGCCGGTAATGTAAATGTAAATACCGTTCCCTCCGGATGATTGTCCGATACCGTAATCGTTCCGCCGTGGGCGTTTACAATCGACCTGCACAGCGAAAGCCCCAGTCCGAGACTTCTCCGGCTGTCCGCAAGCTTATTTGCCCCACTGTAAAACATGTCGAACACATGCATCTTCTGCTCGTCCGGGATGCCGGGACCGTTGTCTGAGACAGACACCACGACCCATCCGTCCTTCTGTTCCGTATGGATTTCGATGCAGGAGCCCTCCTGCGTATACTTGATGGCGTTATCCGTCAGGTTAATCAGCACCTGGACCACCAGACGGGCGTCGATTTTCGCCAGAATCAGCTCCTGCGCGCTGGAGACGCGTATCGTATGTGATTTGCTCTTTCTGCTGGTATGGCGCAGCGCCTCCGCCACCACCTCATCCATCAGCTCCACGGACTGATGCAGCCTTACCTGTCCGTCCTCCAGCCGCGTCACCGCCAGAAGATTTTCCACCAGATTAATCAGCCACATGGAGTCCTCGTAAATATCTGTAAAAATGCGCTCGCGCGCCCCGTCGTCCAGTTTCCGGTAATTCGACAGCAGATTGCTGGCGTTTCCGGAAATGGAGGTCAGCGGCGTGCGCAGATCGTGCGAAATGGTCCGCAGCAGATTTGCCCGGAGCTGCTCGTTCTTCGCTATAATCGCTGCTTCCTCCTTCTCCCTGGCATTGCGGATATTTTCGATGGCGAGCGCGCATTCACCCAGTATCGACAGCAGCACGCTGTTTTCAAACGCCTCCAGAGGAATGCCTTCCATCGCAATGCCGACCACCCCGTACACCTTCCGGTTCATCCGGATTGCCAGATACATGCACCGGGTGTCGGAGAGCGTATCCGTCGTGGCGCCCGCGTGCTTATTGTTGCGGTACACCCAGAGGGCGGCCGCTTCCTCCTTTTCGGAATCCAGCTCTTCCCTGCTGCTGTCCGCCGTTCTGTATACGCTGGGCTTCGACAGACCGTCCCCCTCAGGGAGATAAATCACGATATCCCGGTTCAGCAGCCGGATGATCTGTCCCGCCGCCGCATTAATGACCGCCTGCTCATCCTCCGCCTTCTGCAGAAGCTGGTTTGTCTCAAACAGGATCCGGGTGCGGAACGCCGCTCTGGCGGACTGTCTGGCGTTTTCCTTCAGCTTCGCCGCCAGCGACCCGGTCAGCAGCGCGATCATAAACATAATCAGAAAGGTGACGACATACGCCGAATCGTAAAACCGGAACGTATAGCGCGGAACCGTAAAGAAAAAATTGAACACCAGCACGCTCACCAGCGACGATATCAGGCTGCAGAACCGGCTCGTTGTTATCACGGAGACCACCAGCACCCCGAAAATGTATACGCTGATGATGTTCGCCTCTGTAAAGCCAAGCTCATAAAACAGATAGCTTACCAGTGTTGCCGCCAGCAGCACAACGATGGTTTTTCCAATGTCCCTCACCGGCATCGCGGACGCCTGCAGCCACTGTCTTTTCCGCTCCCTGCCTCCGCTGCCGGAAGCGGCGTCCGGAATAACGTAAATGTCCATATTCGGCGCCGCCGCAATCAGCCTGTCCGTCAGCGAGGGCTTGCTGAACATGCTTTTTCTGGCGGCGCTGCTGCGTCCGACCACGATTTTGGAAACGCCGGAAAGCCGCGCAAACTCCGCAATCTGATAGGGAACATCCTCCCCATAGCCTGTCTCCACCGCGGCTCCGAGCTGCTCTGCCAGCCGCATATTCTCCCGCAGCCGCTTCCCGTCCTCTCCGCTCATTGCCGCCGCGTCCGCGGTCTGCACGAACAGCGCCGTAAATCTTCCCCGGAAAGCCTTCGCCATTCTTGCCGCCGCCCGGATAATTTTCGCGTTTGACGGGGAAGAAGATACGCACACCAGAATATGCTCGTCCGTATAATAGCTGCCGGGAGCGGAATCCGCCTCCGTAATCAACTTTACCCGGTCCGCGCAGCGCCGCAGGGCAATTTCCCGCAGCGCGGTCAGCTTTTCAACCGTAAAATACTCCGCCGCTGCGCTTCTTCCCTGTTTTTCCCGGTCTGCGCCGCCCTCCTCCATCCGCTCCAGCAGATCCTTCGGCTCAATGTCCACCATTTCCACCTGGTCCGCCTGGTCGAACACGGAATCCGGAATGCGCTCCCGCACCGGCATCCCGGTAATTGACGCCACCGTATCGTTCAGGCTTTCAATGTCCTGGACATTTACGGTCGTATATACATTAATTCCCGCCTTCAGCAGCTCCTGCACATCCTGATAGCGCTTCATATGGCGGCTGCCCGGCGCGTTGGTATGCGCCAGCTCGTCAATCAGAATCAGATCCGGCTTTCTTTTAAGAGCCGCGTCGATATCAAATTCGCCGCCCGCGCTGCCCCTCTGCTGCGCTTTTCCCGCAGGAAGCCGCTCCAGCTCTCCGGCTCTTTTATCCGCCTCCGGTCCGGAAGGTCCGATATAGCCCGCCACTACATCCGCCCCGCGCGCCTTCGCCTGCTGTGCCGCCCACAGCATGGCGCTGGTTTTTCCCACGCCGACGGCATAGCCAAAGAATATCTTCAGTTTTCCGCGGCGCTCACCGGACATGCCGCCCGCGCCTGCCCGCAAAAGCAGCTCCGGCTGCTGTTCTGACATTTCCATAGGCTCTCCTCCTGTCAGTCAAAAAAAGTATACCCTTTTTCTACCATAATAACACGCACGCTCATTTCCTGCCACTGCGGAATTTGCGGCGTTCCTTCCTCCGGCGGTCCGGGAACGCCACCTCAACACCCAGCCGTCCGATGACAAATGCCGCCGCCACAACCGCCAGCAATAATATCTCCCTCATACGCTTCCCTTCTTTCCGGGTATTTCCATGTACATCCCACTTTTATGCTCATATCGGGGCGGGTCCCAAGGTCTTTCATCCACTTCTGTGCAAGCACAGCGTGGATTCAGACCTTCCTTGTAAACGATACCTTTCCTGTAAGATGCCTGCGGATTTTTCCGCGCTGCGCGTCTCCGTTTCACTCCGGTCGTTGCCAAACGAGTGCCACTGGCACTCGGCAACCCAAAATCCTGCCCGCTATTCGCATATCGTGGGATATCCATCCCACTTTTATGCTCATATCGGGGCGGGTCCCAAGGTCTTTCATCCACTTCTGTGCAGGCACAGCGTGGATTCAGACCTTTGAACCCTGGCATCTTATATATGAAAGTATTTATGCAAATCCCGGTTCCGTCCGAGCACCAGCATCGTTTCTCCTTTTTCCAGCACGGTATCCGGGGAGACCGGCAGATTCAGATTGCCGTCTTTTTTGATTCCCATGATATTAATATGATACTTTTTCCGGATATCTATCTGTCCCACAGAGCGGCCCGCCCACGCCGTCGGAACCGGTATCTCAAACATGGCGTGCTCCGCGTCCAGCTCTATGTAATCGAGGATATTGTCCGCGCTGTAGCGGATGGCTGTCCATCTTGCAAGCTGTTTTTCGGGGTACACCACCTCGTCCGCCCCGTTGCGCAGCAGAAATTTTGCCTGCACATCCCTGGCTGCCCTCGACACCACCAGGGACGCCCCCAGCTCCTTTAAAAGTGAAGTCGTCTCCAGCGAGCTCTGAAAATCGTTTCCAATCGCCACAATGCACACGTCATAATTGCCGATTCCCAGCGATTCCAGAAAATCGGCGTTGGTGCTGTCCCCTATCTGTGCGTTTGTCACAAAGGGCAGCGCCGCTTCCACACGTTCCTCCACATGGTCGACCGCCATCACCTGATGTCCCAGCTCATTTAATTCCATAGCGATGTGTCTTCCAAACCGTCCAAGTCCTATCAGAAGAATTGATTTCATAGTACCTTCCCTCCTGTTATCCTACCGTAATTTTTTCCCGCGGTAATTTTGATACATTTGTATGTGTCACGGACATGGCGGCGAACACCAGCGTCAGACCGCCCACCCGTCCGAAAAACATCAGAAGAATCAATATACCCCGTGACAGCGCGCCAAGCTCCGGCGTAAGCCCCAGGGAAAGCCCGACCGTTCCGATTGCCGAAGCCGACTCAAACAGGCATTCCAGCATAGGAAGTCCCTCCGCAATGCTGATGACCAGCCCGCCGGCAAAAAACAGCCCGGCGTACATCAGCAGAATCGTCGCCGCATTTTTCACCACCTCCTGGTCCACGCGGCGTCCGAACAGATGCGTGTCCTCTTTTCTGGAAAAGGTGGAAATCGACGCGGCAATAAGCACCGCGACCGTGGTCGTCTTCATGCCCCCTGCGGTGGAGCCCGGCGAGCCGCCAATCAGCATCAGCACGATGATAACCGACAGCCCCGCCTCGCTCATCTGCGTCAGGTCAGCCGTGTTAAAGCCCGCCGTTCTCGGCGTAACCGCCTGAAAGAGCGAAGCAAGCAGACGTCTGCCCGCTCCCATATGACCAAATTCAAAAAAGTAAAAATACAGCGCGGGAAGGAGAATCAGAACCGCCGTCGTTATCAGTATCACCTTGCTCTGCATCCGGTATTTCGACAGATGCCACCGCCGTGTCCGGATATCCTCCCAGGTGAGGAACCCGATACCGCCTGTTATAATCAGCAGTATCACCGCCAGATTCACAACCGGCTGCGCGGCATAGCCCGTCAGGGAGGAGAAACGCTCCACCGTCCCCATAAGGTCGAAACCGGCATTGCAGAATGCGGATACCGAATGAAACAGCGCCATCCACAGCCCCCGGATTCCAAAATCCCGGACAAACACCGGCGCCAGGACCGCCGCTCCCAGGCATTCCACCAGCAGCGCCGTCTTTATAATAAATCCCGTCAGCCGCACAATACCGCCCACCTTCGGCGCCGAAATCGCCTCCTGCATGGTGCTGCGCTGCATCAGCGATATTTTCCGTCCGGAAAGAATGGAAAACAGCGCCGCTATCGTGATAACGCCCATGCCGCCCACCTGTATCAGAACCAGCAGGACCGCCTGCCCGAAGCCGGACCAGTAGGTAGCCGTATCATGAATCACAAGTCCGGTCACGCAGACAGCCGAGGTGGAGGTAAACAGCGCCTCCCAGAAGGGCGTCATCTCGCCCCGGCTGCTGGAGACGGGGAGCATCAGAAGCGCCGTTCCCAGCAGAATAACGCCGGAAAAGCCGAGTATAATAATCTGAAAGGACGATAATTTTCTTTTTTTATGCAAAATCCTGTTCATCACGAAAGGCTCCTTTACACTCCTTTATTACGTCTTAATATACGTCAAGCAAAATAAAGAGTGTAAAAGAATCTTTATGTCTGTATTAATACTGTAT
Organism: Marvinbryantia formatexigens DSM 14469; assembly: GCF_025148285.1. Lineage (NCBI taxonomy): Bacteria > Bacillati > Bacillota > Clostridia > Lachnospirales > Lachnospiraceae > Marvinbryantia > Marvinbryantia formatexigens. The sequence continues at coordinate 845,582 of NZ_CP102268.1, forward strand.
AAAGATTTTTATTCCCCCGTCCCCTCCTGTGACCACAAATCTCTCTTCAGCTCATCGATGCGCCGGATACGCTCCAGCACCAGCGCCGCCTCATCCAGCATCGCCATAATGATGTCGTACTCAAAGGAACCGATTTCCCGTCTTTCCTCCAGCACCATTCCGACGACCGCCAGGACATTTTCTCCCTCCATCACGGGAAGATATATCGCCAGGGCATCCGGCAGTGTGTGCGTGGTGCAGCCCGCCCGGCGCCCGTTTCCAAATACCCAGGCGGCTACCGCCTGTTCCGTCTCCGAGGTGTACGCCAGTCTCAGCTCATCCTGCCGCGCTTCCTGCATGCCTCTGCGCAGATACACCACCGGCTGCCGGATATAGTCCTCTCTTTTTAGATAGATGATCACGGAAAAATTCATCAGCCTCTGAATCTGGGACGCTATCTCGCTTCCCACCGCTTCTGCCGTGTACGCCCGCCTCAGCCTGCGGCTGTTCGTCAGCAGGATTTCCGTCCGGTATGCCCGCTTGGCATTTTCCTCGCTCTGTCTCTGCACCTTCGTCATCATATAGGAGCAGAGGACACTGACCAGAAGCATCATGGCAAAGGTTACCGGATAATTATGCCCGTACGCCTTCAGCGTATGCAACGGCTGCGTAAAGAAATAATTAAAAAGCAGCACGCTGCAGACGGAGGCGAGCACAGAGCAGATATAGCCTTTCGTCAGTACCGCCGTCGCCATCACGCCGAGCAGGTAACCCATAATAATATTCGCCTCGGTAAGCTGCAGCCTGCGCATGAGCAGACCCGCCAGTGTGGCAGCCGCCATCATCAGCAGCATCACCGCCATATCCGTACCGCTGATGCTTCCCAGTGATTTTGCGGCGGCGCTTCGGGCAGGCCGGTACGCCTGCTGCTCCCGCTCCTTTTTCAAATCGGGAATGATATACACATCCAGATTCGGGGCGTACTCGTTGATGCTGTCCACCATCGTTCCCCGCTTCTGTCCCAGAAAAAGCCGGTGATTTGTTCTTCCCATCACCAGCTTTGTCACATTGCCCGCCTTTGCGTACTCCGCAATCTGCCGGGCGATATCCTCGCCATACACCGTCACGATTTTGGCGCCCAGCGTCCGGGCAAGGCGGATATTCTCGTCCCGGCGTTTTTTCGATTTTTCATCCATATCCTGCAGGCTGCGGTTTTCCACATAGAGCGCCGTGAAATCCGCGTGAAACGCATAAGCCAGCCTCGCCGCCGTCCGGATGACTTTGGCGTTGGTTGGCGACGGGGAAATGCAGGTCAGAACATGCTCTCCGGCAGAGAGCTCGCCTGTTCCCATCGCCTTTTTTTCTTCCTCCGCCAGATAATTTACGCGGCCCGCCATCCTCCGCAGCGCAATCTCGCGCAGCGCGACCAGCTTATCCTTTGTAAAGAAATTCTGCAGAGCTCTCTGCGCCTGCTTCCGGGGATAAATCTTCCCCTCCTCCATGCGCTCAATCAGCTCCTGTGCCTCGATATCCACCAGCTTCACCTGGTCCGCCTCATCGAAAATGCTATCCGGGATCCGCTCCTTTACCGCGATGCCGGTAATGCCCTCCACGATATCATTGAGGCTTTCCAGATGCTGGATATTCACGGTCGTATATACATTTACTCCATGCTCCAGCAGCTCCTCTATGTCCTGGTAGCGTTTCTGATGGCGGCAGCCGGGCGCGTTGGTGTGCGCCAGCTCATCCACCAGCAGCACCCGCGGGCGGCGCTTCAGAGCAGCGTCAAGGTCGAACTCGCGGACATGGATTCCTTTATATTCCACCATCAGATACGGCAGTGTCTCCAGGTCCTTCATCAGAGCCGTCGTCTCCGGACGCGCGTGCGGCTCCACATAACCGGCGACCACATCCACTCTGTGCTTTTTCAGATTCTGCGCCGCTTCCAGCATTGCATAGGTCTTTCCCGTCCCCGCGGCAAAGCCCAGAAAAATCTTCAGCTTTCCGCGCTCCTTTTTCCGGGCGCGCTCATCCTCCGCCTGAATTCTTGCCAGAAGCTGCTCCGGTCCCGGTCTTTCACCTTCTCCCATTGTTCTTCCCCCTCTCCTGCTCTTTGACCCGCCGTCGCGGCAAAGATTTCCGTCAGGCTTTCAAAATATCTCCGGCATCAGGCTGACATTTTTCCCGCCAGCCTTCCCGTCAGGCTTTCAAAATATCTCCGGCGTCAGGCTTCCAGGATGCCGTCCAGCATCAGATTGACCTCCAGCACGTTGACGGTTTCCTCACCGAAGATTCCCAGGAAGCGTCCGCTGCTGCATTTGTCAATAATCGCCCGGACTTCATCCTCCGTCATATTGTTTGCTTTTGCCAGCCGCGGCACCTGGTATTCGGCTGCCGCCGGGGAAATATGCGGGTCCAGCCCGCTGCCGGAGCAGGTGACCAGATCCTCCGGGGTTTTCGTTTCATCCATATCGGGATTTGCCGCTCTGAGCTTTTCCACACGCTCCTTTACAAGCTGTCCGTATTTCTCACTTTCCGGAGACAGGTTGGAGGGCGACGCATACAGCAGCGTCTTTCCGTTTTCATCCCTGTAGGTGGAGACGTCGATGTTCATGATTCTTCCCCACATATGGGCTTCATCCGTGTACTGCTGCCCCAGCAGCTCCGATCCGTACTTTTTCCCGTCCACCTCAATGATACTGCCGTTCGCCTGCTCCGGAAAGAGCACCTGGGCGATACCGGTCACAACGCCGGTATAAAGAATCCCGCACAGTACCGTGAAGATAAGGAACATGATTATTGCCTTCGGTATTACCGACTTTATATCCTTCATCATTTTCAACCTCCCTTTTATACCAGATGGGCAGCCGTCAGCAGAACGTCAATCAGCTTGATAAAGATGAACGGCGCCGCCAGACCGCCAAGGCCATAGACGAGCAGATTCCTGGACAGCAGCTTTCCGGCGGATACCTCGCGGTATTTTACGCCCCTCAGCGCCAGCGGAATCAGCGCGATAATAATCAGCGCATTGTAGATGATTGCCGAGAGCACCGCGCTCTGCGGAGAATGCAGCCCCATGATGTTCAGCGCGGAAAGTCCCGGATACAGTCCCACGAACAGCGCCGGTATGATAGCGAAATACTTTGCCACATCGTTTGCAATCGAGAAGGTCGTCAGACTGCCTCTCGTCATCAGAAGCTGCTTTCCTATCCGCACGACGTCGATCAGCTTTGTCGGCGAAGAATCCAGGTCCACCATGTTGCCCGCTTCCTTTGCCGCCTGGGTGCCGGTATTCATGGCTACCGCCACATCTGCCTGCGCCAGCGCCGGCGCGTCGTTCGTTCCGTCCCCGGTCATCGCCACCAGATGTCCCTGCGCCTGCAGCGTGCGAATCATGTCCAGCTTTCCCTCCGGCGTTGCCTGCGCCAGGAAATCGTCCACGCCCGCCTCCGCTGCGATAGCCGCCGCTGTTATCGGGTTGTCGCCGGTAATCATGACGGTTTTGATGCCCATCTTCCGCAAATCGGCAAACTTTTCCTTTACGCCCTGCTTGATGATATCCTTCAGGTAAACCACGCCGAGAATCCGGTGATTCTTTGCCACGACCAGCGGCGTGCCGCCTTTGGAGGCAACGTCCCGCACTATTCTGTCGCATTCTTCAGAATACGTGCCGCCCGCCTTTGTCACATACGCCTGCATCGCCTCCGCAGCTCCCTTACGGATTTCATTGCCGTCAAAGTCGACGCCGCTCATGCGGGTTGCCGCCGTGAAGGGAATAAACTTCATATTTTTATCCTGCAGGCTTCTTTCACGGATACCGAATTTTTCTTTTGCAAGCACGACCACGCTGCGTCCCTCCGGCGTCTCATCCGCCAGGGATGAGAGCTGGGCGGCATCCGCCAGCTCCCGGACGTCCACGCCCTTCACCGGAAGAAATTCCGCCGCCTGCCGGTTTCCAAGGGTAATCGTTCCGGTTTTATCCAGCATCAGAATATCCACGTCGCCGGCGGCTTCAATCGCTCTTCCGCTCATCGCCAGCACATTTGCCTGGTTCAGCCGCGACATGCCCGCAATTCCGATGGCGGAAAGCAGCGCGCCGATGGTCGTCGGCGCCAGGCACACCAGCAGAGCGACCAGCGTTGTTACAGAGGTCGGATTTTCAATTCCCGCCAGCCTTGCGGAAAAAAGCGAATACGTATAAAGCGACATCGTAACCAGGATAAAGATAATGGACAGCGCCACCAGAAAAATCTGCAGGGCAATCTCGTTGGGCGTCTTTTTCCTTGCCGCGCCCTCGACCATCGCAATCATCTTATCCAGAAAGCTTTCGCCCGCCTCACTGGTTACTTTTACCACGATCCAGTCTGACAAAAGCAGCGTACCGCCGGTAACGGCGCTGCGGTCCCCGCCTGCCTCGCGGATAACGGGCGCCGATTCGCCGGTAATGGCACTCTCATCCACGGAAGCGGCTCCTTCGATGACCTCGCCGTCCGCCGGAATCTGCTCTCCGGCTTTCACTATCACAATATCGCCTTTTTTCAGCTTTGCGGACGGAACCGCGGTGATGCAATCTTTCTCCTTCTGCGATGGAATCTTATGCGCTTCCACATCCCGGCGGGAGGCTCTCAGCGCATCCGCCTGCGCCTTGCCCCTGCCCTCCGCGATGGCTTCCGCAAAGTTGGCAAATAATACGGTAAACCACAGTATCACGGAAATCGCAAAGGTATAGCCGCTGGGTGCATCCTTCATCCCGAAAAGCGAGACAATCCACAGCACCGTTGTCAGTATCGCTGAGACAAATACCAGAAACATGACCGGATTTTTTGCCTGGGTCTTCGGTTTCAGCTTTATAAAAGAATCTTTAATGGCTCTGCCCACCATTTTCCGGTCAGCGAGAGCGCTTTTTTGTTGCTTACTCATATATAGAAACCTCCTTTTGTGCATTCTGCTCTGTTATGCGGCTCATCCGAAGAACTCGGCAAGCGGTCCAAGCGCCAGCGCCGGGAAGAAGCTGAGCGCGCCGATTAAGAGCACAACGAAAATCAGCAGAAATACAAACATCGCGTTGGTCGTGGAAAGTGTTCCCGCCGTAACCGCAATTTTCTTTTTGCCCGCCAGGCTTCCGGCAATCGCCAGCGTTCCGGCAATCGGCAGGAAACGTACAAACAGCATGACAAGACCGATGCTCACGTTCAGAAATACCGTGTTGGCATTAAATCCGGCAAAAGCGGAGCCGTTGTTTCCGCCTGCGGAGCTGTATGCATAAAGCAATTCTGAGAAGCCATGCGCGCCGCCGTTGTTCAGACTGTCCATCACCTCCGGAACCGCCGCGGCAATCCCGCTGCCCACCAGAATACCAATCGGCGTCGCCAGGCAGACCAGAACCGCCCATTTCATTTCATAGGGCTCAATTTTTTTGCCGAGAAATTCCGGCGTACGCCCTACCATGAGTCCGGCGATAAACACCGTCAGTATTGCAAACGCAAGCATTCCGTACAGACCGCATCCGGTACCGCCGAAGACGACCTCGCCAAGCTGCATCAGAAGCATCGGCACCATACCGCCAAGCGGCGTGTAACTGTCATGCATGGAGTTTACAGAACCATTGGAAGCCGCCGTGGTAAATACCGCCCAGGTGGACGACGTTGCAATGCCGAACCGCGTCTCCTTGCCTTCCATGTTGCCTCCCGCCTGATTCTCTGCAGACGTATCCACATATTCATTTTCTGTAAGCTGCGTCGCCGCGCTCTGCTCACTTACGGCTACACATGCCAGCGCCGCGCACAGGCAGATAAACATAGCGGCAAATATCGCAATGCCCTGCTTTTTATTTTTTACTGCGGAGCCGAAGGTAAAGCACAGCGTCGCCGGAATCAGCAGAATGGCAATCATTTCCACCATATTTGTAAAGGCGTTCGGGTTCTCCAGCGGATGCGCTGAGTTGACGCCCATGAAGCCGCCGCCGTTGGTTCCGGACTGTTTAATTGCCACCTGGCTTGCCGCCGGTCCCATCGGAACAAACTGCTCTGTCACTATTTCCGCATCGGGAACGATTTCCCCGTCTACCGTTACCGTCCCGGCTTCTGTATCAATGACGGCATCCTCCAGAATTTCGCCGTCCGCACTGACTGCTACCGGTTCCAGCAACGATACCATTTCCGCGCCTTTTAAGTTCTGGATAACGCCGCCGCCCACCAGAAGCAGCGAGATAACCAGGTTCAGCGGCAGCAGCACATGGATGACGATTCTCGTCATATCTGTCCAGAAGCTGCCAAGCCCCTTTGTTTTTACGCCGATGAATCCGCGAATCATCGCAAACAGCACTGCAATGCCGGTCGCCGCCGAAACGAAATTCTGCACCGTCAGTCCGAGCGCCTGCGTCAGATAGCTCAGCGTGGATTCGCCGCTGTACGCCTGCCAGTTGGTGTTCGTCACGAAGCTGGCGGTCGTATTAAACGCCAGGTCCCATTTCACACCGGGAAGCCTCTGCGGATTTCCCGGAAGCACTCCCTGCAGAAGCTGCAGCAGAAACAGAAATACAAAGCCTGCCGCCGAGAAAAAAGCAACGCTCCACGCATACTTTTTCCATGTCATCTGCTCATCCGGATCAATTCTCATTATCCGGTATACCGCCTTTTCACAGGGATTCAGAATCCCCGACAAAAATGTTTTTTCGCCGTTCATTACTTTTTTCATATAAGCGCCCAGCGGAATTGCCAGAACCACCAGAACAGCAAGATACAAAATATACTGCAGCACCGCGTTCATGCCTGGTCATCTCCCTTCATTAAAATGTACACATACCACAGCAGCATTGCCACCGCGCATATGCCGATAACTGCAACCATTACATTCATAATCTTCTCCTCCTTTTCAGCAACTATCTTACTTCCTTCTTCTTAAAAAAGGTGTTAAGCATTCGTGCCGGATATTAAGATGGGATAAATTGAAATCTGAAAGAAATGGAGGGTGCCGATTCCCGTATTATGCCATGTTATAACATGATCGCTGTACGGCTTGGTATAACACTGTATGATATTGCACTGTGTGATCCGGCATGATATTACATGTTATCGCTTTATTTACAGCCACCCGAACAGCCACGCCATCGGAAAGGCGATGACTATCGTGCAGATACTGACACACGCCAGAATAAAAGCCGGCATTCCGATAAATATAGAAAGAAAGCCGAGAACCGGATGATGCCAGACAAATTTCTCCACCTTCAAATCAAGTCTGTTTTCAAATTTTTTCAGGATTTTTATGATACTCATAGCAACACCTGCAATCCGTCTCTGAAGCCTGTAGAGCCTGTCTTCCGAAGCCTGCTCCCGGAATCTGTGTCCGGAAACCTGCCCCCGGAATCCGTGTCCGGAAACCAGGCTTCGGAAGCCGGATTGTTTTCCTTTCCTGCGCCCGCTCTGCCGGGCACTGTCTGTTTATAATAAGCATATCGCCGGAAAAATTAAAAAGGGGAAAGGATGAGAGGGGATGCGTTAAAGAAATGTAAAGAGACAGGGAATTTTTCTAAGCCATACCTGCAGAAGCTGCCACTGGCAGCTTGCTTCGTCTGCATGTAAACCTTGTCGTCGCAACCGGGAGCTTTTCGGGCAGTGGCTGCCACTGACAGCTTCCTTCGGATGCATGACAACAAAAAAACGACAAAGATTTCTCTCTGCCGTTTTAATACATCAGTACCACCGTATTATTCACATACCCTGCAAAACATCATGCTCTAAATTACTGGTTTTATCTGATATTTGTGTTTCAAAGATTTCATACTCTGGTCATCCGGACTGATAATTCCGTCTTTCTGTAATCTTCCCAGAACAATTCCGGGATCGCGGTCAATCTGATTTGCAAAAAGACATATTGACTGCAAAGTAAATTGCCCGTTATCTCTGAACTTCTGATATTGCCCGACCGGAATCAGGCTGTCCTCCGCATACTTATTCGCCAGCTCTTCCTGCACGCCTGTCTCTTTATCGAAGGAAATACCATAATCTCCATTCATTATATGTCCAATTTCATGAAACAGTGTAAACCAGAAAGAATCTGCGCTCAATCTTCTGTCGTTGACCATCAGCATAATATTGTTGCCAATTTTCTTCGTGGCTCCATTAATCTGTGAGCCGGAAATGTTAGGTAAAATAATAAAAATTACACCAGCTTCAAGAAATGCCTTAAATATGAGCTGGTAAAATTCCTTATGATTTTCCGTTAAAGTCAGCGCATATTTTGCCGCATTCTCAAATCTGTGTTTATTGAAACCGGGTGCTTCTATTTTTAGTGCTTTGTTCGTAGCAATCTGCACCATTGCATTCGCTTTTATCGTATCTGCCTGCGTTAATTGCTTCGCAGAGCTTCTGAAACTGACCGCCATGTCCTTTTGAGTAAGAACTCTCAAGGTTGCTACATTCAAAAATTTTCTTACTTCTTTTATCTGTTCGTCGCACCCTTCTGGAAAATCAGGCAAACCGAAATTATCCCTAAAGTATCCGTAATCAAGACTTTCGAAAACTACTCGCTCTGTTACAAATTCTTCATCCGATTTAAATTCCGTAATCAATTCATCGTAAGCATTCTGCAAATGTAGCCAGTACGCCGCACTCGTACCAAGCATTCGCGAAAGCTTCATAGCCATATCTACAGACAGGCTTTGCTCGCCCCTGATTAAAAGACTGAGATTTTTTGGGGTTGTATCAAGCCTTTTTGCAAAATCTTCCTGTGTCAGCCCGCTGTCATCTACAATTTCTTTGATATAATAACCAGGATGGAATGCAACAGTATCCTTATACTTGATATAGTTACTCATAATGCTTGCTCACCTCCGAAATTTCTACTATCTTAACAATTCCTGCAATCCTGTCTATATTACATGGACGATATTATCTTTTAAATTCTCTGCATTTTCAAGAGCATTAATACGTGCCAACAAACTGACTGATAATGGAATATTACCATTAAACAATTTTTTGCTGCTGACAGATTCGTACATTGCAGTTTAAGCCTCCCGGATGCATATATTACCCGCAAGTCATTCCTCCTTATTCAGATTACCTTTCTGGTAATCTGATTATATCACTGTTCTCTTTAGAAGTCAGCCACAGCACAAACTATTTTCTAGTAATTTAAAACCATTTTTTATAATTCTCTTTTTGTATTAATTTAATTATTTTTACTCTGATACTTCCATTTCATTTCACATTTCTATTTCTTTCTGTTCAAGTTAAATTCTTCTTCTGCTAATTCGATACGTTGCTGAATCTCTTTCTCTGTAGGGAGTTGCTTCTTAATCTCTTCCAACCTAACATTGTCATAAGAAGCAACTCCCATCGGTGTCTGAATTCCCTGAAATGCCCATTGTACTTCTGTCTGATCTTTATCTTTGCAGATAAGCAGTCCTATTGTAGGATTTTCATCCGGGGTTCTGATAAGCTCATTTACAGCATTCACATAAAAGTTTAATTTTCCGGCAAATTCCGGTTCAAAGGAAACAGCCTTCAGCTCAACTACAACATAGCATTTAAGGCGAATGTGGTAGAACAGCATATCAATCTTTCGTGTTTTCCCCGAAACTACAATCTCCTTCTGCCTTCCAACAAATGCAAATCCAGTTCCAAGTTCCAGCAAAAATCTGGTAATATTCTGTTCCAATGCTGCTTCTAATTCTGTCTCATCATATCCTCTTGGCAAAGAAATAAAGCTGAAATCATAGGTATCTTTTACAATTTCCTGTGCTATCTTTCCCTGTATTTCCGGAAGCTTCTCCGCAAAATTTGTATTTGCCGCTCCTATATTATGATATAAATCAGCTTTTATACAATCAATTAAAGCATTTCTGCTCCAGCCCTCTTCAATTGTTTTCTGAAGGTAGAACAATGCTTCTTCCACAGAATTACACTTTGAAACAATTTCTACATGATGACGCCACGGCACAAAACCGAAAAAGGATGGAAATGACATTTCTGCACCAACCTGGTGCAGTTTTTCTTCCTCGTTATTTTCTTGAATTTCTGCACCAATCTGCTGCAGTTTTGTACTATCGAGCTTTAATTTATCATCCATTGCACGAATTAAATCATCTGAAGCTCTCGTCAGTGCATAAAAGGAATACCATTTTTTCATATTCCAAAGATTTCTGGCTGAAAAGCCTCTCACCTCTGGAAATTCCTGCTGCAAATCAAGGCTTAGCTGTTCAACAATACCTTTTCCCCATTTTTCCTCTGATTTTTGCAAAACTAGATCCCGTCCCAGCTGCCAATTAAATAATAACTGTTCTGAGTTTATCTTCACAGCTGCCTTAATCTGTGCACCTCTAAATCGTTCCTTTATATCATGAATCCACTGTACATAATCAGAATCCAAATGCACATCATGAGAACGCACAACGATTGGAGTATTATTTCTTTTATTCCGCATTGCCTCTCCTTCTTTTGATAATATTCTTTCCAAACCTTAATATCCTGTTTCATTTCATATAGTAGAACTATATGCTTTTCCAATTATAACCGCAGATATGCTTTTCTTTATGCCAAGTACCAATATGCCTCTCCGTATGTCACTCCTCCTCATTTGGTTATGCCTTCACATATCCGATGTGTTTAACACCAATCGTGCCTTGGCAGAGAACTGTGTGTCAATAGTTTCGTAATCTAATGCATTTTTTGTAACTAAAAAACCCTTACAAACAGTATACTATACCATTTGCAAGGGTCTTTCTTTCATTTAAAAAGTCTTGAAAATTCAAACTTAATTGCCAGCCATCTGCTTAGCAACCTCTGCCGCAAAGTCTTCTTCCTTCTTCTCGATACCTTCGCCGGTCTCGAAGCGAACGAAGCCTTTTATCGTAATCTTTGCGCCAACTGCTTTTGCAACGGAATCTACGTAAGCCTGTACGGTCTGCTTGCCGTCCTCTGCCTTTACGTATACCTGGTCGAGCAGGCAGATTTCCTTCAGCTCTTTGTTGACACGTCCGCTAATCATGCCGTCGATTACCTTCTGCGGCTTCTGGGATTCCTTCGGGTCGTTCATGATCTGCGCAAGCAGAATTTCTTTTTCGTGAGCGATGTACTCCTCGCTTACTTCGTTTCTGTTTGTGTACTGCGGTCTGAGCGCTGCAATCTGCATGGCAACGTTCTTTGCCATTTCTTTTACTTCATCGTTTACCACATCAGTCACAACATCAACCAGAACGCCGATTTTTCCGCCCATATGGGTATAGGAAGCAACAAAACCTTCTGTCTCCTCCAGCTTCTGGAATCTTCTGATTTTCATGTTCTCGCCGATAACAGCGATTTTGCCCGCCAGAGCTTCTGCAACGGTCTTTGTGGTATCCGGCAGCCATTTTTCCGCCATGAATGCGTCCATATCCGCTGTCTCTGTTGCCATTGCCTGCTCGGCAACCTCAGCAACATATGCCTGGAAGGTATCGTTCTTTGCAACGAAATCCGTCTCAGCGTTTACTTCCACAACAACCGCTTTCTTGTCATCATCAGATACAAGCACCTTGCAGAGACCCTCCGCTGCAATTCTGCCTGCCTTTTTCTGTGCGGTAGCAAGACCTTTTTCTCTCAGGAACTCTACGGCCTTGTCCATATCACCATCGGTAGCAGTAAGCGCCTTTTTGCAGTCCATCATGCCTGCCCCGGTCATTTCTCTTAATTCTTTTACCATTCCTGCTGTGATAGCCATGTTATTATTCCTCCGTCTCTGCCTCTGCTGCAGTCTCTTCTGCGTAGTCTTCGCCTTCAAATACAACGTCCCGCTCTGCGCCCTGGTTTGCTTCGATAACAGCGTCCGCCATCTTGGAAACGATCAGTTTTACAGCGCGGATTGCGTCGTCGTTGCCCGGAATTACATAATCCAGCTCTTCCGGATCACAGTTTGTATCACAGATACCGATTAACGGAATACCCAGTGTATGTGCTTCCTGAACGCAGATTCTCTCCTTCTTCGGGTCAACCACGAAAATAGCATCCGGAATCTTCTTCATTTCCTTGATACCGCCAAGGTTCTTATTAAGCTTTTCCTTCTCTTTTCTCAGAGCGATAACTTCCTTCTTCGGCAGAACATCAAAGGTGCCGTCCGCTTCCATTGTCTCAATCTGTTTCAGACGGTCTATACGGCTGCGGATAGTCTTAAAGTTGGTCAGCATACCGCCGAGCCATCTTTCATTTACATAGAACATGCCGCATCTTTCTGCTTCAGATTTCACCGCATCCTGCGCCTGCTTCTTGGTACCAACGAACAGAATCGTACCGCCGTTTGCCACGATATCGCCCACTGCATTGTAAGCGTCGTCTACCATGCCTACGGATTTCTGAAGATCGATGATGTAGATGCCGTTTCTCTCTGTGTAGATGTACGGAGCCATCTTAGGATTCCATCTTCTGGTCTGATGTCCGAAATGAACACCTGCTTCAAGTAACTGTTTCATTGAAATAACACTCATTTTTTTGTCTCCTTTTGGTTTTACTTCCGTATCCCATGCTTTCTTGGAAACCCCTGCGGGCACCCTCCTCGAAATAGAAATACGTGTTTTTTGCGACCTTTTTATATTATCATATACCGGCGCGCTGTGCAAGCACTTTTTTTGCACAAACGCCTGCGTTTCCGAGTCTGCATGGCGTTCCCTCCGGCATGACCTTCCGCATGGCATATCCCCGCGGCGCATTTTTACTCATGCCTCAAGGCATCAATCGGATTGAGGTTCGCCGCCTTGATGGATGGCATGAATCCGAAGATCAGACCGATTACCATCGAGAAGAGGACCGCTATAATCGTTGCCGGAATATTGATCGCCACCGGCACATCCGCCATCCGGGATATCGCCTGCGCCATGCCGATGCCTGCCACCACGCCCAGAACGCCGCCCATGCTGGTCAGCACAGCCGCCTCTGTAAGAAACTGCATCAGAATCGCCCGCTTCTTTGCCCCGATTGCCTTTTTCAGACCAATCTCACTGGTACGCTCCGTGACGGACACCAGCATGATGTTCATAACGCCGATGCCGCCTACCAGCAGGGAGATACTGGCTATCCAGATAAGCTGCTGGTTGGTGGATTCATTAATCTGCTGCTGCTGCTCTACCGTCTCCAGTGTGTTCTTGGCGCGGTATTTTAAATCGCTGTCCGTCGTATACAGATTTTCATTCAGGATGTCGGCGCACGGCTTTCCGATGGTCGTCATCGCCTCCACAGACTCCGCCTTCACCGCGACATGCTGCGGCTCATCATACTGATATGCAATGCACCATGCGCTCGACGGCATAAATACCGTACCGGAGCCGCTGTCATAGCCCATATACGTATAGTAATCCTCCATACTGTTGATGACCGGCTCAAACTGCGACGCCACCTGCGCAACCCCGATTACCGTAAACGGTTCACTGTTAATCTCAATCGTCTTTCCAATCGCGCTCTCCTCCTGGAACAGCGAGCTTGCCGCCGTCTGGTCGAGAATCACGACCTTGCGGAAATTCATGTAATCCTCCTCCACAAAGCCGCGCCCCGTGCGGATAACATAGCCGTTTACATTAAAATAATGCGTGTCAATTCCGTACACATTCGCGCCCTGCAGAGCGGTATTCTGATGATAAATACTGTCCGCATAAGTACGGCTGGTGTAGAAGGTCGCGTCCTCCACGCCGTCCACCTCCAGCAGCTTCTCCCGTGTGTCCTCTCCGATTACCGGAACACCGTAGGGCACGCTCTCATAATCGAAACTCATCTCATAGTCCGAGCTTCTGCTCAAAGGAATCGATACGGCGTTGTTTCCCGCTCCGATTACATTCTGCATAAGCTGCTCGTTCGTTCCCTGAATCGTGGAAACAATCGAGATAATGGAGGCGATTCCGATAATAATGCCGAGCATCGTCAGAAACGAACGCATCTTATGCGACCAGATTCCCTGAAAGGAAAGTCTTATATTTTCCAGCATTGTTGTCTCCTCCCGTCCTTAACCTATGCCATAGCCCGAAAAGGCATCGTCATCCTGGGTCTTCACCTTCGCGCCGTCCTTTACGTTCTTTCCATATGGAAATGCGACCGAATCCTCTGTTGAAAGTCCGCTCTTGATTTCCACATAACCGTTGCTCGTTACGCCGGTATGCACGTACTGCTTCTTCAGCAGCCCGTTCTCGCCCACCTTATATACATAACTCTGCCCGTTCTCCGAGCGGATATACGGTGAAGAAAGATAAATCTCGCTCTCCCCGCTTTCCTTTTCCTGATACCTCACATCCACCATGTCAGAGACCGTCATTCCTGCAGAATCATCCAGGCGCGCCAGCACCGGATAGCTGGAAGAGTTCGGATTGCTGCTTCCATAGTAGCTGTATCCGTCGGACGAGGTATCCGGGAAGGTGGAAATCTCCGTAATCGTGGCGTTTGCCCGCGTCATACCGTCCCAGGAAGTTACCTCCAGGGTATCGCCCTTTTCCACGGAATCCAGATTCACCTCGCTGACCGTCGTGCGCACATAAAGTCCGCCCTCACTCGCCACGACCATATAAGCGTCCGAGCCGTCCCCGGTCTCTCCGACAGATTTTATATAGCCGTCGACAGAGCTTACGACCACCGACTCCTCCATATCCTTCTGATAATCCTTCAGCTTCAGCTCCGCCTCGCGTTTATCCACATTCAGCTTGCGGATTTCGCGTTCCTTCTCCGCAATGGCGGTTGCCAGCTCCTCCGCGGTATAGGTATCGCCCGTATCGATCCAGCCGGGGTCGTCCCATCCCAGGTCGCCCATATCGTCCGGCACCTCTTCCTCATAGCGCACGATTCCCGTATCGCTGGAGAAAATCCAGTAGGTGCCGGGACCGTAGCCGTACTCCATCCGGATGGTGCCGTCCAGTCCGACGCTCTTTATAAACGCTCCGGTAATAGTATCCGATTCGCGTATCTCCAGTCTCACAAAATATCCCGTGCGCTCCGTACCGTCCGCGTTGCGCATACGTTCCGTGCCGTCCTCGTTAAAGCCAAGCACCCAGTTGACAAAAGAGCTCTTTATCACTGCGCCATCGACACAGAAGAATACATATGGGTCCTCCTTTGTGCCGCTGCCCTTATAATACAGCCCGTTCTCCCCGGTCCAGAAATCCAACTCGCCAAGCGGCTCCAGCTTCGTCAGCGGAGAATCGTCCGGCTCCAGGTAGGTCATGGTGATGGAGCAGGTCTTCGTGCCGTTTTCATCGGTTCTGCCCCAGGCAATACGCACAATGTAATTCAGCGTATTTTTCGGGCTTACCACCATCGTATAGTCCTCCGGATTTAAAGAAGCATCCCATGCAAGCGGCTCCGTTACCCAGTGCACGCTGCTGTAGCTGTTATCCGGCTCTTCCTCCATCACAACGTCCGACGTCTCCTCCTGGAGACCTTCCGTGTTCATGTTCTCCGTGCCGTCCTCCAGCATCACCTGTTCATCCGTTGCCGGTTCTTCGTCACCCTCCGGATTCTCGGTATCCGCCTCCGTCTCCGGCTCCATACTGCCGGAAATCTTCCGGTACCAGACACTGTTTTCCTGCGCCTCATCCGTCTTTTCATAGAAATTGATATCGATGGAATGCGGCCACTTCATTTCATTATTCGTGCCGTGATACCATGTCACATCAAATATCACATTCTGCGGAACTGTCTCGCTCTCCGTCTCCGTTTCCGTTTCTGTCTCCGATTCCGTTTCAGACGCGGGCTCTGTCTCCGTCGCCTGCACCTCGTCCTCCGTCATGGTTTCCGGCTGCTCCGTATCCTGCGAAGACGTTTCCGAATCCGTTGTTCCTTCCGTCTGCTGCTCCGTCGCGTCCGTTTCTGAAGCTTCTGTCCCGCTCACATCGCCGTTTTCCTCTGCCGGCTGCGTCTCTTCCGGTCTGCCAACCGCAATTTCGATATCCGTATCTTCCTTCGCCGTCCGGAAAATCAGCACGTCGCCGGTAATTTCCTCTGCGGACAGCTCAAGCTCCGCGTACATATCCTCCAGCTCCGGCGCAATCTCATGCTGCTCATCAAGCCCGTCGTGGAAAGCAAGCGTCAGATGGGCGACGTCCGCCGTCTGACCATCCCGTATCAGCGTATAACCGCCGATTTCCGGATAATCATTTCCGTCTATCTTTGCCGTTCCATACAGTTTTCCGCTCCGGTCTTCCTTCAGCGTCACGCCCTTAATCAGCATGGTGTACGTATTCAGCCGCTCAAAATGTGCCTCCGCCGTTTCCTTAAAGTGCGGAATCAGCTTCACGCTCTGCTGCGAAAGCTGCGCTGTTGCCGCCGCATCGCCCGTATTCCGGGTATCTGCAAGCAGCACCTCTCCGCCCTCGCCCGGCTCCTTGATGCGGATATAAGAAAGAAGCTTTTCGAGGCTCTGGTTCAGCTTCGGCTTTGCCGCATCATTTCCGGATGCTTCTGCTTTTCCGGAGGAATTCTGCGTACCGGCTGACGGAGCGTCATTGATATCCATGTAATCCGGCTCCGTAATAAGCTGCTCTTCCTCCTGGCTGCCGGATGTGTCCTCCGTCTGTGCACTGTTCTCTGTCTGTGTGCCGGTCTGACCTTCCGTCTGCCCCTGCGTCTCTGTCTGCGCCGCCTCCGTCTGCGCATTCGTCTGACCTTCCGTCTGCTGTGCCGCCTGTGTCTCCGCCTGCTGTGACACGGCATCCGCGGCACCGGTCCCCTCCTGCGCTGTATCGGAGCTTGCCAGCAGCATATTCTGCGCCGGAATCATCCGCGCTTCCTCCTCACCGTCCACATCACTGTCTGAACCGCCGGGCAGCGATAGATCCGGCCCCGAAAGTCCATCATCATCCAGCGTTTTCTGCGTGCCCGGCGTCGTATTTTTCAGTTTTTTCAAATCCGCCTCGGCAGACTCGATTTCCAGGTCCAGTTCCTGCACCGTCAGCTCCTGCAGCTCCAGATCCAGCTCCAGCAGCGTGGTATCGTAGCTCAGAAGCTTATCGCCAATCTTTACTTCATCCCCCTGCGCCACATAAACCTCGTTGATAACCTTGTCCTCCGGGACGTACACCTGCTGGTTGACATCGGACACCACCGTGCCGTTCACCGAATCGTAGGAGTAATTGATCCAGTCCGCCCCGTTAAGCTGCGACACCGGATACACCTCCACACTCTCTCCGCTGTTCGCCAGATAATAGCGGACACCGACGGTAATCCCGCCGCCAAGTACCGCAAGCCCCAGCAGCAAAATAATGATATTTCTGACCTTCTTTTTTTTCTTCATACCTTACCCCCGTTTTTCCGAAAGCTCCCCGTCGAAAATGTACACGACCCGCTTTGCGTGCTGCGCAACGCCGGAATCGTGCGTAATCATAATCACCGTCACGCCCTCCTCGTTCAGCTGCTGAAACAGCTCCAGCACCTGGACACTCGATTTGGAGTCCAGTGCGCCGGTCGGCTCGTCCGCCAGCAGAATCTTGGGATTGTTGACCATTGCGCGCGCGATCGCCACCCTCTGCTTCTGTCCGCCGGATAACTGGGTCGGCAGAAAGCTCATGCGGTCGCCAAGCCCGACCTTCTCCAGCGCCTGGGCAGCCCGCTTTTTCCGCTCCTTTTTGGAGATACCGGCATAAACCAGCGGGAGCGCCACATTTTCCAGTGCCGTCTGCCGTGGCAGAAGCTGGAAGGTCTGAAACACAAATCCGATATTGTGAAGGCGCTCCTCCGCAATCTCATTATCGGATAAGCCGAGAACATTTTTACCGTTCAGAAGAAAGGTGCCCTTCGTCGGTTCATCCAGACAGCCGATAATATTCATCAGCGTGGATTTTCCGGAACCGGAAGGTCCCATAATCGCCACATATTCCCCCTCCTCCACATGGAGCGTGACATCCTTCAGAACCGGCACGACCATCTTTCCGGTGAGATAATCTTTATAGATATTGTCCAACTGTAAAATCATATAGGTTCCCTCTTTTTCCCGCAAAGGCATCGTGTGCCCTACGGCACCTCTTCCACCACCGCGCTGCTGTCATAGCCCGCGCTGTCTCCATCGTCATAACCTTCGTCGATTACTCCCATGTCCGCTTCGTCATAGCCTTCGTCGATTACTCCCATGTCCGCCTCGTCATAGCCTTCATCGATTACTCCCATGTCTGCTCCGTCCATTCCGGAGATATCTTCATAGCCGCCGTCCAGCATATCCATGCTGCTGTCGTAGCCGTCCTCCATCATACCGTCGCCACTGTAATCATAACCGCCCATCGCGCCGGTATCCTGGTCCACATTGCGGATAACGGTCTGTCCTTCCTGCAGTCCTTCATACGGAATCGTAATATAATCGTCCGCCGTCAGCCCGTCCAGAATCTCGTACTGACCAAGGTCCTCGTCAAATTCACCCAGCGTGACCTCCCGCTTTTCCAGACGGTCGCTGTCATTTGCCGCCCAGACATACGGCGTCACTTCTCCGTTTTCATCGGTGATAAGGTAGTATGCGTCCAGCCACATGCCGGTGCGCTCCTCCGTCTGTCCGTTGTCCAGCTCCACATAGACATGCTGACCGAGCATCAGTCCGGAGGAATCCTCCAGCTCCACATAAAACGGATAAGAGCTGGAATTCGTCATGGAATTATCGCTGCCTCCGTAATAGACAACGTTACTCTGGCTGGTCTGCGCGTTGTCCGTATCAATCGAATCCACGATACCCTTCCAGGTAAGGGATTCATCCACGCGGGAATGCACGACCACATCACTGCCCACCTGCAGCTCCGACATATTCTGCTCGTTAATCAGTCCCTTGATGCGGTATTCTCCTGTCGCCATAATTGTGATATAGGCGTTTGCATTTTCATCCGTGCTGCTGTCCAGCCCGCTCATGCCGCTGCTTCCGTCGCTGCCGCCGGAATTATTTTTATTAACCGTTTTTACCACGCCGTCCAGCTCGCTGGTGACGACCGCATTGGCAATCTGTTTTTTTAGGCTCTCCATTTCCGCCTGCTTGCTCTTGATGTTGTACTCCGCACGCCGGATGGAGTTCTGCGCCGTCAGAATAGAAGTCGTATAGGCGCGCTTCTCGCTGTCCGATACCTTTGCGCGCTCTTTTTCATACTGCTCTATGGTCGCATTAGTGGACTCTATCTCAATCTCATAATTTTCGATATCAATCTCAAGCTGCGTGATGCTGTCCTGCGCCTCGTCAGTATCGTAGGAAAACAGCTTTGTCCCCACCTTTACCTCCTGCCCGACAGTGACGTAGGTCTCCTTCACCTTCATGCCGTCCGCCACCTCAACGCCGACTGTCCGCTGCGCTTCCACAACGCCGGAAAAGCGGTTGCTGCGCCCGCTGCCGCCCACGCCGGTAATCATCGCCACAGAATCAACAAACGCTGTATTTTCCGAATCCGCCTGTTGCCCGGCATCCCGGAATTTAAAAAACCAGACTGCCGTCCCCACACCTGCCGCCAGAATTATGATCAATAATATAATCCATATTTTTTTCTTTTTCATTTTGCCGTGCCTCCCCTTTCTAACACTGTATCTTACCATAATTCCTATCTGAATGCACTACGAAAATGAAAGTTCACAAAATCTTCAGAAACAGGCGTTCTCTTTTTGATGGAAAAATTTGACATTTCATCACTTTTCATATAAAATAAGTTCATTAAATAACAATATAGGTTTCGTGCCAACTATTAAGGAGAATATATGGACAAAAAGAAGCTGTTCTTATGGATGCTGCCCACTGCAGCGCTGTTTTTGACAGGATGTGGATATGCAGGTCCCGAAAAGGCGGTCCGGCAGGAAATGGACCTGATACAGAAGCTGGACGAGACAACCATAAAATCCCTTATCTCATACGAGGACATCCGTCTCTCCAACTCCGCTCCCCTGGAGATTGGTGATGAAACTACCGAAGCTGTAAAGCTGTTTTTCAAAAATTTCAAGTACAAAATACGCTCCTCCTCCGTCAGTGACGACAAGACGACCGCCACCGTGGAGCTGGACATTACAAATCTTGACGCGGAAGAACTGGCAAAGGATTTGTGCTGCGCGATGATTAAAGATTCCGTCATCCAGGCGGGCAGCAGCCAGCCGGAGGGGCTCGCCTCCTCCTTTGCGCTCATGAAGGACTGCCTGGAAAACAATACCTACGACCTTGTCACCACCTCCGCCACAGTCTCTCTGACATACACGGACGATAGCTGGGTCATCCAGGAAAGCCCGGAGCTGGAGGATGCGCTTGTGGGAGGGCTCGTATCCTATCTGCGCGACCCGTACCTGCTCTCGCCCACAGAGGTGCTGGAATGCACGCTGGAGCCGTTTGCCGGTTTTTCCGCAGAGGAATGGAAAAATTATCTGGAGCTGGACGATGTTTTCAGCACCGGAAGCTCCCTTGCCTCCCGTATGGATGAAATCGTGGCGGAGCAGATTGCACAGTTTTTCAGCTTCGATATCAGTTCCGTAACGGAGGACAACGACACCGCCAGCGCTTCCGTCACCATCACCAGCCTGGATCTGCCGGAAATCATCAGCCAGTGCCGCACCTCCCTGCTGGAATATGCGCAGACCACGGAATCCATCCGTGCAACCGATGAGGAAATTTCCCAGAAGGCAGCGGAATATCTGCTCGCGGCGCTGGAGAGCAATACCAGCAGCACGGAAAGCACCATTACCATCCCCCTTATCAACAATGGCCACGCCTGGGAGGTGCTTCTGGATGAAACTTTCTCCGACGCCCTGCTCGGCGGCATGGACGTCGCGCTGGAAAATCTCTACGCCGATACCGGCGTAGCAGAAAGCGGCGCAGAGACCGAAAATGGCACGGAAACTGACGCCATGCAGTGAATCCGGCAGCGCACAGCAGGAATCTCCAGCAGCCGACAGCCGACGCCATATAACAGGAATCCGGCACCATATAGCTGCAGCCCGGACACGTTGCTTTTTTGATTTTGCTGCGCCGCCTATCGGACAGCTTTCTTCGCAAACTCGCCTGCTGCGCAGGCTCAGACATGCTTCGAAAGCTGTCGCTATGCTCGCAAAATCTGCAAAAGCCGCCTATCGTCCGGGCTGCAGCTATATGGTGCCGGATTCCCTTTCATAGCGTCAGCTTCTTTTTCACAGCGTCAGATTTTTCAATATATAAAAAGACCCGCCGTGTGCGCGCACGGAAGGTCTTTCACATTTTATACGCAGTCCTGCCTGCATCGGCAGGCACGTCCACGGCATGGCATCTTACTTAAAGAATTCCACGATTTCCGTGTATCCTTCCGAAGCAAGCTGCTCCTTCTGGAATTTCTTATTTTTCTTCATCATATTCATGCTGACGCAGACGCCCTCTGCACGTCTCTTTTCCGCCTCGCGGAATACGTCCAGAAGCTTGTCCTCCGGCATTCCCTTTTCGATGAGAAAGGCTGTCTTTTCCGCTTTTCCCGGAATCTGGAAATCCTTTTCCAAAAGCAGCATCACGATGCGCTCAAACCCGATGGAGAAGCCGCACGCCGGCGTCGGATTTCCGGTAAAGCGCCCGATCATTTCGTCGTAGCGTCCACCGCCGCCCACTGAACCGCCAAAACCGTCGATGCTGATTTCAAAAATCGGTCCGGTATAATACGACATGCCGCGTACCAGCGTCGGATCGAATACAATGTTGAATTTCGCATTCTTCACTGCTTCCACGCTCTCAATGATAGTCTCCAGATCCGCCGCAACCGATTCCTCCAGAACGCCCGCCAGTGTCTGACGCAGGAAACGGACGCCCGCAAGGTCGCCGGTCACCTTCTCAAACAGCCCCAGATAGGTCTGCACCGCCTCCTCTGCAAAGCCTTCTTTTTTCAGCTCCTGGGCAACGCCCTCCAGACCAATCTTATCCATCTTGTCCAGAATAATAAAGACCGTATCATAGCTCTCCGGTGCAAATCCGCTGTACGCCGCCATCGCCTTCAGAATCCGGCGGTCATTGATGCGGATAGTAAAGTTTTCGAAATCAAGCTTGCCGACCAGTGTCGAAGTGGCAAGGATCAGCTCGATCTCCGCCAGAATGGAAGGCTCGCCGAGAATATCGATATCGCACTGCATAAACTGGCGGTATCTGCCGCGCTGCGGACGGTCCGCACGCCACACATTGCCCATCTGCAGCGCCTTAAAGGGCGCCGGAAGCTCGTTGGCGTTGTTGGAATAATAGCGTGAGAGCGGCACCGTCAGATCATAGCGCAGACCGCCGTCCACCAGATCCGCCTCGCACTGCGCCGTCTCCAGCTTCAGCTTCTCGCCTCTTTTCAGAATCTTAAAAATCAGCTTCTCATTCTCTCCGCCCTGCTTGCTGCTTAAGTTTTCAATATGCTCCACGCACGGCGTCTCTATGGAAGAAAAGCCGAATTTTCCATAGGTTTCCTTAATCAGTCCAATCACATAATCGCGGATTTCCATTTCCCGCGGGGTAATATCCTTCATACCGGTAACCGGCTTCTTTTTCAGGCTCATCTGCCGCATCCTCCCTATTCCTCTGGCTGTCCGTCGTTTTCATGAATCACTTCCAGGAACGCCAGAAATACTTTCATGTCAAAATTTTTTACTTCATCTATCATCAGACGCACCGCCGTCCCGCTGTCAAACGCCCCGCGGTACGAGCGGTTTGTCGTCAGCGCCGCATAGACATCGCAGACCCGCAGGATCCGCGCTCCCAGAGGAATTTCCTCCCCCGATTTGTTGGACGGATATCCGCTGCCATCGTAATTTTCATGATGATACAGAATCCACTGCGCAATTTCCGGGGAATAGCCCTCCTCATTTAAAATCACATAGCCAAGCGCGGGATGCGTCCTCACATAGCGCAGCTCCTCCACATGCAGCGGCGTGCCCTCGTCCCGTGAATAAATATATTTCATGATTTCCAGCTTGCCGATATCATGGACAAGCCCTGCGACCGCAAGCTGATGGCAGGTATCCTCCGGCAGTCCGAGCTGCCTGCCCACCCTGCAGGCGAGATTGCTCACGCAGATTCCGTGCATAATCTCCTTCTGCATGTCCGTCTGGATAATATGATACTTTTTCGCTTCCATACCTTTTTTGCTCATCCCATTATTTTTGATTTGCGTGCAATCATTTCGTCGATGCGCTCAATATAGCTGCGGATATCCTTGACATTCTCAATCCGTTCAATCCTTCCGCCGGACACGATTTTCGTGGAGGCTCCGGCGCCGAGAGCCAGAATGCTCTGCTTCTCTTCCATAATCAGAATGTTGTATATGCCTGCTGCGCCCTCCCGCGCGTAGCCGACATTTTCAAAATTGCCCGCCATATTCTTCTGACGGTACAGATAATACGGAAACTGTCCCGCCTGCGCCGCATAACGCGCTGTCATATCCATAATCTCCCCGCTGTTTACGAAGCTGACCGGCGCATACTTATCCTTAAAAAGATTCAGACGGGTCGCCCGCTTCAGCGCCAGAGAATGTACCGTGATGGAATCCGGCGCCAGCGCCGTCACCTGCTGCATGGTGTATTCCACCTCCGGATAGCCCTCTCCCGGCAATCCGACAATCAGGTCCATGTTGATATTATCAAAGCCAAGCTGCCGCGCCATCGCAAACGCCTCTTTTGTCTGAGCCGCCGTGTGCCCTCTGCCGATGACCTCCAGCGTGCCGTCGTTCATCGTCTGCGGATTGATGGAAATGCGCGTGACAGGGTGCTTTTTCAGAACCTGCAGCTTTTCCGCCGTGATGGAATCCGGACGTCCCGCCTCGACTGTAAATTCCTTCAGATGGCTGAAGTCAAAGCACTCCTCCAGCTTTTCCAGCAGCCGCTGCATCTGCTCCGGGCTGAGCGTTGTCGGCGTTCCCCCGCCGATATACACGGTATCCAGCGTCTTCCCCTGCCAGATATGCGCTGTCTGCTCAATCTCCCGGCAGAGCGCGTCCAGATAATCGTCCACACGGTTCTTCCAGACCGACAGCGGACTGGAGCCAAACGAGCAGTACAGACAGATGCTCGGACAGAACGGGATGCCGACATACAGACTGTAACCGTTCTGATAGTCAATATCCTTTAAAATGGCGCGTTCACGATTGGCAATCGAAATGGCGAGCGCCGTTTTTTCATTGCTGGTATAATAGGTCTTACGCATATAATCCGCGATTTCCGTGTTCTTCCAGCCCTGCTCCAGAAGTCCCATCGGAATCTTGGTCGGGCGGATACCGGTGAGGTTTCCCCAGGGGAGCTTCTGACCCGTATATTCGGAAAGCAGCTCATAAAGCAGCGCCTTCAGGGTATTTTTCGTCGCCGTCCGGTCCTCATAATCATCCACCGCGCGCTCCTTCTGCGCCAGAACAGCTCCATCCGCATCCCGCCAGATAAGCCGGATGCCATCCTCACCGTAAAAGACCTCCAGCTGTTTTTCAAAGCCCTCCGGCTGCGTTTCTCCCTCCAGATACAGAGGAACATCCACTCCCGGATAAAAAGCTCTTACCAGAGAATGGATATCGTATTCAAAATCCCGTTTATTCAGCTTTACCGTAATCATAAGAACGGATTGTATCTCCTCTCATGCGCAACGCTGGTCGCTTCGTCGTGTCCCGGATAAATCGCCGTATCCTCCGGAAGCGCCTCCAGAATCTTCCGCGCAGAGCGCACCAGCTCCGCGCCGTTGCCGGTCGGCAGATCCGCGCGCCCGATACTCTCGCAGAAAATCGTATCGCCGGAAAAAAGCACCTTTTCCTCCGGAAGATAATAACAGGCGCCGCCCTTCGTGTGCCCCGGTGTATGATAGACTGTGATGTCAAAGCCCGCTACACTGAGGATTGCCCCGTCCGTCAGGAAGCGGTCCCCCTTCACGGAAAACGACTTTCCGAATTTTGCGGAAGCGTTCAGAAGCGGATCCTCCAGCACCGTTTTTTCCGCCTGCATCGCATACACCGGCACCTGCAGGTCCGCCTTCAGCTTCATGACCGCCCCGATGTGGTCGAAATGACCGTGTGTGAGCAGAATCGCCTTCAGAGACGCACCCGCCTTTGCGATCCAGTCCTCAATCAGCTCCGCGCCGTCCGCCGGGTCTACCAGAAACGCTTCCTTTGTCTCTTCATTGACGGCAAGATATACGTTGGTCGATACCATGCCGATTACCTTTTTTTCCAGCCGCAGCTTTTTCATTGTCTGCCTCCTAACCGGTCGTGCGGGCAATATCCAGAACGCTTTCCACCTGCCGGATTTTTGCAATCAGCGAATCCAGCTCTGCCCTGCTCTCCACCTCAAATGCCATTGCAATCGTCGCCGTTCCCTGCTTGCTGGTACGGGAATTGACGCTGAGCACATCAATCTTCCGCTCCGTAAATATCTTTGAAATATCCACCAGCAAACCGGTACGGTTATTGCCGAATATTTTAATCTCCGCCAGAAATCTTCCGGAAACATCGCCGGGCGTCGCCTGCCACTCCGCCTCGATCAGCCGCGCGCGCTCCTCGATTGGCAAATGAATCATGTTTACGCAGTCCGTGCGGTGAATCGTCACACCGCGCCCTCTCGTCACAAAGCCGACGATCTCATCCCCCGGCACCGGGCTGCAGCACTTTGCAAAACGCACGGCAACGTCGTTGACGCCTTTTACCACGATACCGTTTTTGCTGCCCTGTCTCTTCTGCCGGTCTTTGCCAGCTCCGCCGGCGGCGTTTTCTATCGTTTCCAGAACCTGTGCGTCCGTCAGCTCCTTCTGGTTCTTCTTCCGGTACTCCTCCTGAAGGCGGTTGATTACCTGCCCCTCCTTCAGACCGCCATGCCCGATGGCCGCCAGAACGGAATCCCAGTCGCGGAAGCCATATTTTATCATGACCGCCTGCATAAACTCCGGTTTTGTGAGGTCACTGAGCACAATTCCCTTTGTCTTGCAGTAAGTGTTCATCAGCTCCCGGCCCTTGATGATGTTATCTTCCTTGAGCTCCTGCTTGAACCACTGGTTGATTTTGTTTTTCGCCTGCGTACTCTTTACGATTTTCAGCCAGTCGCGGCTCGGTCCCCTGGAATTCTGCGAGGTGATAATCTCCACGCGGTCGCCGTTCTGGATTACGTAGTCGATGTTCACCAGCTTTCCATTGACGCGCGCGCCCACCATCTTGTTGCCGACCGCGCTGTGCACATTATAGGCAAAGTCAATCGGCGTGGAGCCCGCCGGAAGGTTTTTCACATCGCCCGCCGGTGTGAAGCAGTACACATTTTCCGCAAATAAATCCAGGTCGCTCTTTAAAAGATTTAAGAATTCATGATTATCCGACATATCCCGCTGCCATTCCAGAATCTGGCGCAGCCATGTCATCTTCTCCTCTTCCCGGCTGCTGTCCGGCTTTTTGCCGTCGGACTGCTCCTTATATTTCCAGTGCGCCGCGATACCGTACTCCGCCGTCTTATGCATCTCGAAGGTACGTATCTGGATTTCAAACGGGGTGCCGTTCGGACCAATCAGCGTCGTATGCAGGGACTGATACATGTTCGGCTTCGGCATCGCGATATAGTCCTTAAATCTGCCCGGAATCGGCGTGTACATTTCGTGGATAACACCGAGTGCCGCATAGCAGTCCTTTACAGTATCCACAATGATGCGCACCGCAAACAAATCGTATATCTGGTCGATTGTTTTGTCCTGATTTACCATTTTCTTGTAGATACTGAAAAAGTGCTTTACGCGCCCATCCACCTGTGCCCGGATGCCTGCGTCCTCAATATGCTTTTTCACCTCATCCACAATGCCCTGCACAAATTTTTCGCGCTCTGTTTTGCGCAGTGCAACTTTTTCCACCAAATCGTAATATACGTCCGGCTGCAGGTATTTCAGGGAAAGGTCATCCAGCTCCACCTTGATTTTGGAAATACCAAGGCGCTGTGCGATCGGCGCATAGATGTCCATCGTCTCGCGCGCCTTTTCCTTCTGTTTTTCCGGACTCATATATTTCAGTGTCCGCATGTTGTGCAGCCGGTCCGCCAGCTTAATCAGAATAACGCGGATGTCCTTCGCCATCGCCAGGAACATTTTCCGCAGGTTTTCCGCCTGCACCTCTATTTTATCTGCCGAATAACTGAGCTGTCCGAGTTTTGTGACGCCATCTACAAGCTGCTCCACGTCCTCGCCAAACTCCTGGCGTATCTCCTCCGAGGTCATCACCGTATCTTCCACGACATCGTGCAGAAGCCCCGCGGTAATGGTCTCTTTGTCCATTTCCAGATCCGCCAGAATAATCGCCACGCAGAGCGGGTGGATAATGTACGGCTCCCCCGATTTCCGTTTCTGGCCCTTATGAGCCTCGCTCGCTATTTTGTATGCCTTCTCAATCATAGAAGTATCCGCGGACGGATGGTACCTTTTGATGCTCGCAATCAGCTCCTGGTAGAGCGCATCCGGGTCGGTAAAGTCCTCCATGCTTTTCACACGGGCCTCCACACGCCTGATTTCCGCCAGTTTTTCGTTTTCATCTATTGTCGTTTTTTCCCTTACGTCCATCTAACCACCACTCACTTTGGGATATTTCTGTTATTGTTATTTTCCTTCGTAGCATACCACCGATTTTACATCATATCCTTCCAGCTTTTTGCGTCCGTTCAGACCGGCAAGCTCGATAAGGAATACATTTTTTGCAACAACGCCTCCCAGCTCTTCAATCAGCGCATTGCACGCCGCCAGGGTGCCGCCGGTAGCAAGCAGGTCGTCAATGATTACCACGCGCTGTCCCGGTTTGATGGCATCCTTGTGAATCTCAATCTCTGCTGTGCCGTATTCCAGGTCATATTTTTTTGAAATTGTCGCGCAGGGGAGTTTTCCTTTTTTGCGGATCAGCACAAATGGTTTATGCAGATTGTACGCAATCGGCGCTCCAAACAGAAATCCTCTGGATTCTGTTCCGGCAATCACATCTACTTCCTCCGGGTTGATAAATGCCTGCATGGCATCAATCGCCATCTGCAGACCGTCCGCGTCCTGCAGGACACTTGTGATATCACGGAAAATAATGCCCGGTTCCGGAAAATCCGGTATGCTTCTGATATAATCCTCTACGCTCTTTTTCATTTGTCTTCCTCCACTCAATATATAAAATTTCCGGGAAAATGTTACCCGCCCACAGATAAAATATAGTATACCATTTTTTTCTGTATTAATCAATAAGTTACTGCTCACTCCGTTCACAGTAACTTTCGCAAATCTATTTAAAATTCGCTTCGTTACGGCCGGCGCCAAACGCGTGCCACTGGCACACAGCGCCCCTCGCGGCATTCCCCGGATGCCCGTGCAGGCATGATGCCCGGCTCATTGCCCGCGAAAATAAAAAAAGTGCAGGAGATGGGACTTGAACCCACACGGTCTTAACGACCACAGGCACCTGAAGCCTGCGCGTCTGCCAATTCCGCCACTCCTGCATTTCCTTTATGATGTGCTTCGTTCGCACGCATATTAATATACAATACTTTTTCCGGAATGTCAACAGCTTTTTTGAAATTTTTTTAATTTTTTTGCAATTTTTTTGCAGCCCTTTTTTCAACCTTTTTGTAACTGCCTGTTACTGCCCAGCCATGCAGTAAATACCAGAAGCAAATGCGTCGCACTTGCGCCGCAAAACCAGTCCTTCAGAGCCATCCGCCCAGTCATTTTCACAAACCTCAGGCATCTGCCGCAGATAATGCCGCGCCGCACGCCGCCTCTTCCTCAAATCTGGCAAGACAGATTTCTGCCCGGAACATTTCTGAAAATGTTTCCCGCAGAAGTGCATTTTTCCGAAGCCCATTGCCGGAAGCGACCAGAAGCTCCGCCCGGCTGCCCGTGCTCTCTTCTATTTTCCGGTACATCTCATACAGTTCTGCAGCCATACCCTTCATCACTCCCCGGATAAGCTCTGCCGGAGTAAAATTGTCCTCACAAATATTTGTGATGCTTCCCCGCAGCCCAGGCTGAGTGCGCGTCCCTGCAAACAGCGTCGAGACTTCCAACGTCCCCGTTCCTCCGCTGCGCGCGAGGCGTTCCATCGTCTCATATTGCGGCGCCTCCTCTCCGGTCAGCGCTCCGGCATACATCCGGAAAAACGCTTCCAGAATAGCGTAAGCTCTCCCGCCGCAGAGCGAAGCGCCCACCAGCAGGTATCTTCCGCTATCCAGCGGGCGTGTCTCAATGTCCGGAATTTTTATGTAACGGTCGGTCATCATAGAAATCTGCCCGCCGGTTCCCATATTGACAAGCAGCACATTTTTTCTGAAGCCCACGCTTCCGAGAAATCCCGCCTGGTTATCTCCCAGCGCCGCACAGACCGGAATTCCTTTATAATATCCGGTCACCGCAAAATCCGCCGTCACTTCCGGCAGAAGCTTCTCATCTATCCCGAACCGCCGCAGCGCCCTGCGCGCAAAGCAGAGCCGCCCGCAGTCGAAAAAGCCCAGGCTTGCCGCATTGCTCACATGCATCAGCGGATACCGGCGCCCGGTAAGCACCATTGCAAAATAATCGGCAATCGTGCACAGCCTGGCGGCACCGTCCGGAACTTCCCCGTGCCGCTGGTTATATAAATGCGTCAGCAGCCCATAGCCCGCCGCAATCTCTATACCGGTTTCCCGAAAAACCTCCTCCGCCAGCGTTTCCCGCTGCGCCAGTCGGGGCACTTCCGGCGCGCCTGCTCCCGTCTTTTCCACCGCACCCGTTTCACAGTCTGCCCATGTATTCTCCGGCACGCCTGCCCTGCCGTCCGCTCCCGCATCTTCCTCCGCACTTGTTCCACAGTCTGCCCGTATATTCTCCGGCGCGCCTGCCCTGCCGTCCGCCCCCGTATTTTCCGTCGGCAGCCCGCCTCTTCCATCCTGCCAGGTATACAGCGGGCTTATGCATCTGCCTGCATCATCTGTATATAAAATGCCATGCATCTGTCCGGTCAGTCCGATTGCCGCCGCATCGGGATGCTGCTCCAGCAGCTCCTCCAAAAGCAGTGTCGCCTTGCGCACAATCACTGCCACGTCCTGCAGACGCTCCCACGACCGCCCGGTTTCCATAAAACTTCCATTTTCCACAGTTCTGGCAGCAAGCACGGTATCTGCCTCTCTGTCCAGCACCACACCGCTGATGGTTGTTGTTCCAATATCAATGCCGATTACTTTCATCTTTTTCTTCCTTTTCTTTTGAGGTTCTTTTGAAAGTCTTTAATTTTTTTAAATTTTTTGCAATTTCTTGTTGACGAATCCGTTGCCGGGTGCTATAATACTTCTTGCTTGCGGAAGTGCTGGAATTGGCAGACAGGCTAGACTAAGGATCTAGTGGCAGTTATGTCGTGTGGGTTCAAGTCCCATCTTCCGCACGATATTGGTTAGCTGTATTTCCCTTAAATCTAAGGGTCATACAGCTTTTCTTTTGTTCGCAAAAACAATGATTTTCTGATGACAGCTGATTACATTTCCGTTATAATCATTTTCCGTTCTTTTCATCCACGGTAGTTACTTCCACAAAGCCGCCTGCTCTTCCCTCACGTAGGCCCCGCTCTGCTTTTTTCCCGCACGGCAGAAGCCTTTTCCTGTTGATGTTCACCCGGTACGGGCTTTTCTCTATATTGCTATTGTATCCTTACATTTCTCATGAATATTCATATTCTTTTCCATATTCGTATATCGTATCACTTGGTAAATCAATATAATCATTCCAGAAAACACAGGTTCTGCTTTCATCAAGTTGTACCTGCTTAAACAATCCATGAATAGTTCTTAAATCATCATATCCTTCCTGTCATTCTACTCCGTCAAATAATTCATCAAAATCAATTTTAATATGAGGAAACTGATGCAAATGAAGTTTTTCCTTATTTTCATCAGTTACTGTATCTGTCAAATAGTAGCGTGGGGTCGTTCCATTCTCATAATCCAAATCATAAATTTCTATCTGACGAAGTTTTAAATTTGCAATCCAATATTCAGCAATCTCTTCTTCACAATAGATATCCATTTTCTCTCCACGGTCATATTTTTCCGTCGACGGACTTAAAACTTCCATAACAAATTGCGGAGCATTCAGGAAAGAATTTCCTCTCCGTTTTCTCACCTGACAATTTATAGTGGCATCCGGAATGACAGTTTTCTCAGAACCATCATTCAATTTCCATTTATATTGTACGTTATCCGGAAAAACTCTACACGTACTATCTTTAAGTTGTCCGTGCACTATCGCAACGAAATTTGTAATGAAAATAGAATGATTCGGTGTAGCTCCAGACATATCTGTTATTTTTATATCAAGGTTCATATGCCTTCCATCTCCATTCTCTCTGACTTTTTTCTAAATCAGCGGGCTCATTCGCATGTGTTCACCTTCTCTGCCTTCTGATAACTTTATTATATCAGAGTCCATCACATTTTCAATATGTGTTTCATTTTATGTGTGAACTATTGACCAGCAATTCGTACAAGATTTCGTTACTCTTTCACATCAAAAGGATTGTCCTTTGCCAGTTTTTCGTCCTCACAGTCCATTCTCTCCGCAACCTCCAGCAGCCGTCTGTATTCTGCCGCCTGTCCGGCATCCTCCGGATTAAACTGCACGTCTGTCGGATAAATGGCTATAAATTTCTTTTCATTACTCAGTCCTGCAACCGACCAGGACGGTAAATCTGCGTATCCATTGTCACTCCAGTCATAGGCCTTAATTGTTACCACATGTCCGCCATACCCGTCTTCCTTTGCCGGTGTATAGGAGATGCGGATAGTTTCATTGTCCACCACCTCATATTCCCATTCAATATCGCCCGGAAGATACATACTGAAATAATCCGTCTCAAGCCACGCCATGCCTTCACTTGCATGGGTCCTGATTCCGCTTGCTATGTTATAAGCTTCCACCAGATAATTTTTATTTACGTAACCTTCTTTTCCGGATTCCGAATACCCATATGCATATGTGTCGTCTTCATCATACATCACATAAAAAATATCGCCCGTATAGAGCGCCTCCAGTTCATTCTCCGCATCAAACGACGGCTCCGAGCGCACGGCAAGATAACCGCTCTCCACCTTTACCGTATATGCATCTGCCGCTTTTGTTTCCGCCATAACCGGAACAGCTGACACAAAAGCCGCCAGCATCGCCGGAGATAATAACAAATACTTTCTGAATTTCTTCGCCATAAAAAGATTCCCCCTTTTTCTGCTGTCTTTACAGCACCTTGCTTCCATTTGCCGTGAGTTTAAATTTCGCCCCCAGTATCTCTGCCGCCCGCCGGCACATCATCATCCTGCCAAGGAAGATGTCAAAATATTCATACATCGTACAGATTTCCTCATCCACCTGCAGGTTCAGGGCAATTACGCTCTTCTCCCGGTTTACCTTCAGCTTCGCCTCCGTAACCGCATAATTCACGCGGTCGTGGATGTCAAAGGACGCCTTTTCCTTATTGCGGACGCGGTTTCTGCGGACATCCGTTTTGTCCGCGATAATAAGCGCCGCCGATATCGGGTCCACGGCTCCTCCGGTGGACTCATCGTGATTCCCGATAGCAGAAATGATAGTCAGACGGTCCTGCAGCTCCGCCCCCATGTTTTTCAGGATATCGTTTGCCAGCAGCGCGCCGTACTCCGCATGTCTGGAGCGGTTGATTACATTCCCGATATCGTGCATAAAACCGGCAATTTTCACCAGCTCAATGTCATGCTCCGGAAAGTCAAATTTCTTCAGAATATACGCCGCGCGTTCCGCTACCAGCGCACAATGCACCTCCGAATGGTCCGTATAACCCAGCATCCCCAGATTCTGATTTCCTTTTTTCAGATAGCCGCGCACCTCTTCATTTTTCTTAATTTCCAGATAATTCAATGATTTCCTCCCGTTTCCGAATTTCTTCTTTTCCAGAATCCCCCGTACCCAAATAATACGGCGAATTCCATTTTCTGAATTTCTTCTCTTCCGGAATCCCCCGTACCCAAATGATACAGGGAATTCCGTTTTTTGAATTTCCTTCATTTTTTGTCAATGTATCTACTATACAGTTTCTGTGTGTAATCAGCTATCCGTTTTCTGTAAATTTCCGGTAAAATTATATAAGTCCGTAGACAAGCGAACGCAAAACAGTCCGTCTTTCGCGTTCCGCGCCGCATCATATCCCTTTAAAGCAGAATTTAAAGGTGAGCTTTTCTCCGGTGTCTATCAGATATTCCCTGTGCGGACGGGCTCCCCAGCTGTCATCGCCGCCAATTCCCATCTGCTGCTTCGCCGCGCGGATAACCGTATAGTGCACCGGCGGCAGCTCATATGCATGGCGGGCATTTTCCAGCTCATGCGGCGTCCACGGAAGCGCCGAAAAGCTCATAGAATCGCCGGTAAAGAGCAGCCCTCTGCCGCGGCGGTCTGTCACGCGCGCCCAGCGCACGCCTGTTTTGTTGCCGCACTCCTGCGGAACCAGATAACGCGCAAGATTATCGGACACTTTATTGTGGTAAATGCCGAGTTTTGCACCGCGACAGCGGTCCGCATAAGTTTCCTCCGGTCCCATGCCGTACCATTCCAGACAATCATAATCGGCATTGATTTTCATCATCATTCCAAATTCCGGCATATCGCCCAGCTCCTCTACCGTATCGTAGGAAAGCTCTGTCTCAACCGTGCCGTCTCCGTACACTGTGTATGCCACCTGGCAGGATGCCGCCGGTCTGGTCGGCAGATGATAAGTATAAGTAACCGTCACACAATGTTCATGTTCTTCCACCAGAGGCTCCGCCCAGGCATTTGTCTCAAAATCTTTGTGTGACAGATACATGCTTGCAATTTTCCACTGCGCATAACGGGCAGGCATATTACAGCCCTCATCATTATCCGTCGGCGCACGCCAGAAGTTCGGTTTCGGAATCGCCTCTATCATTTCCACGCCGCCCCAGCGGTAGGACACCAGTCCGCCGTTCAGATAAGAAAACAGCGCCTCAAATTCTTCCCCGCGCACACCGATATTCAAAGTACCTCGTATTACCTCTGGACGCCTTGGAGCGCGCGCCGTACCTGCTCCGTACGCACTTCCCGCAAATGCTATACCTGCCGCCCGTCCATCCACCCGGAAGATTCCCTGCCCGAAAGCGACCTCATGCCCCGCCTTCGCCCAGAGCGTATCCGCCTTCAGTGTAAAGGAAACTGTAACCGCATATTCTCCCGGAAGCTCCGGCACAGTCAGCGGCAGCTCATATTCTTCTTGTGACAGCGGTGCAACTTCTGTTTTCAGTGATGCGCGCCCGGTCACTCTGCCATCTTTTGCAAGTGTGACATTGCAGGCAAAGGCGTCCGTATTCACAAACAGGTTTTTGTTGCAGATACGCACGTGGTCTTTGAAAACCTCCGCCGTAATGTTCTGATAATTATACTTTACCTCCTGCATTTTCGGCGACGGGCTGCGGTCGCCTCCGTACACGATCCCGTTCCCGCTGAAATTATAATCGGTCGGACGCTCCCCGAAATCTCCGCCGTACGCCTGGAATTCCCGTCCATAACGGTCCTTCTTATAAAGTGACTGGTCCACATAATCCCAGATAAAGCCGCCCTGGTAAAGAGGCTCCGTATCAGTAAGCTCCGTATATTTATGCATGGCGCCGCAGGAATTTCCCATCGCATGCGTATACTCGCAGCAGATAAACGGCTTACTGCCATCCTGCGCCAGAAAAGCCTTTATGCTCTCCACCGACGGATACATCTGACTCTCCATATCGCTGGATTCATTGTAGCGGCGGTCGTGGAATACGCCCTCATAATGCACCAGACGCGTGTCATCCAGCTCATGAAAGCGGTCCGCCATCTGTTTGATATTATATCCGCCAAAGGACTCATTTCCGCAGGACCAGATTAGTATCGCCGGATGGTTTTTATCACGCTGATAGATGGAATTTACACGGTCCAGCATGATTTCCCGCCACTGCGGCGCATCACCAGGCACCGCCATGTCCATTTCCCCGGCGCCGCGCTCAATCGGCTCCCAGGAGCCGTGCGATTCCATATTGTTTTCGTCAATCATATAAATGCCAAGGCGGTCACAGAGACGGTAAAGCCGCGAATCATTCGGATAATGGCTGGTTCGGATGGCATTAATATTATGGCGCTTCATGGTAATAACATCCTGCAGGATCTCATCATTCTGCGGCACACGCCCCGCCCGCGAGCTGAATTCATGACGGTTTACGCCCTTAAACACAATCCGTTTTCCATTCAGGCACATCAATCCGTCCTTCATCTCAAATTTCCGGAAGCCGACCTCCTCACAAATAACTTCTGTGACATTTCCCCGCTCGTCAAACACGGTCAGCAAAAGCTCATAAAGGTTCGGCTCCTCCGCGCTCCAGAGTTTGAAATCCTGCACGGGCAGACGCAAATGTCCTTCTCCGTCAATAAGTGAAAATTCACTTTCTGCAAAAACACTGCTGCAGCGTGAAAGCAGATTGCCGCTCTCCAGCAGCTCCGGCAGACGATATTCTTCCATCACGCTCTCGCGCAGAACCGCACGCACGCTTCCGCTGCCGCAGCCGCACACATCCACGGTAAGTTCTCCTTTTGTATATGTGTCGTCAAGCAATGTGCGGATTTTCAAATCCGCAATATGTACCTCCGGACAGGTGTACAGATACACATCACGAAAAATGCCGGAGAAACGGAAAAAGTCCTGGTCCTCCGCCCAGCTTCCGCCTGTCCATTTTACCACCTGCACAGCAAGCTTGTTTTCTCCCTCCTGCACATAGGGAGTCAGCTCAAAGTCCGAGGGAGAAAAGCTGTCCTCACTGTAGCCGACATAGTGACCGTTCAGCCAGAGAATCATTCCGCTCTCAACACCCTGGAAGGAAATAAACAGCGGCTTATCCTTCATCGTCTCCGGCACAGTAAAGTATTTCACGTAGCTTGCGATGGGATTAAAGCGCTCAGGGATCTCCCCTGCCCGGATTTGCTCATGCCCGTCCCACGGGTACTGCACATTCACATATGCCGGAGCGTCGTAGCCCTCCATCTGGATATGCGCCGGAACGCGGATATCCGCCCATCCCCGGCAGTCCGTCTCCGTTCTCTCAAAGCCGCGTACCAACTCGCTGAAATTGCGCGCATAGGAAAATTTCCACAGACCGTTCAGAGATTGCCGGAACGGATTTTCCCCGCGCTCCAGCCATTCCTCCCCCGGATAGCAGATATGGTCCGAATGTGCAGGAAGCACATTTTCCTTAAAAAATTCCGGATTCGCAAGTTTTGTATAATCGAACATTCTCTTTCTCCCTTCTTATATTGAACTATCCTTCCGGCGAATTATTTCCGCGCTCTGCGCGTCGGACGCCCGATATCTCTTTTTGCTCCGGCGCCACGGACACCCAATATCTCTTTTTGCTCCAGTGCTCCGGACGCCGGATATCTCTTTTTGTACTGACGCTTGGACGCCGGATAATTGTCACGCCAGCTTTACGCGGAAAACAAATTCGAAATCAGGCTCTCCCCCGCCGCAATTTCATAGCCGCGCGCCGCCCACGGAGTGTCCTGTTTCAGATGCAGCGAAACACGATAAACATACTCTCCCGCTTCATGCAGGGCAGCGAACGGAAGCTCGATATAGCGTCCGCTTCCCGGCGGCACATCCGCACACAGACTTCCATCGCAGACTGTTTCTCCATTATGAAGGAGAGCATAACGCAGCTCATATTCTGATGCATTTACAAACAAACAGTGATTTTCCAGAAGAACGCCCTCCTGCGTGACATTCAGCTCGAAACCAGAAACCGGTGCAGCCACTCCTGCGCGCTCGCTGTCAGCAGAAAATGCCGCGTCCGGAAAAACCCCCGCCTGCGTTTCCTGCACCATTTCCGCCTTACTGCCGCATTCCGTCTCTTCGTCATAGTACAGCCCGTATTCCGGGCACAGCTCCGCGAGCATCCTGCGCAGCCCGCTTTTTGTGTTTTCCCATGCAACAAAAAGCGCATTGTAACGCCCTCTCCTGATAGCGGCAAGCCAGCAGCGCAGCCGCTTCTCCAGATTATCGGCTATTGTATTTTCACAGAACCCCGTCTGCATTTCTCCGGACAGCTCCAGTTCTTCCCGGAGCTCTTCCTCACAGCAGCACCAGGGGCGCAGCCGGATCTCCCGTTCATTCAGCCAGAGCTCCCCCTGCTCCTTTTCCGTTCTCTGAAACGCAAGCTTTTTTACGGTACAGCCAAGCAGACGCATCTGTTCATCGCGCAGCTCAAGTGCCAGCTTATACAGATAAGCGCGTTCCGTATCCCACAGACGCACCGGCGACACCTGCATACAGAAGGCAATTTCTTCCTCCACCGGCACCGGAAAAATGCGGTCCTCCTCCTGGTCCTCCTCCGAGAGCAGCTGTGCGCATACAAACCCTTTTCCAGGCGCGCTGCAGCGCATTGTCACCTCCAGATTTCCCATTTCTCCCTCTTTTTCTGCCCATACACGGATGTCTATATCTGTTATCTGCATGTTACCCTTCACTTTCCCATAAATCACCACTGTTTATTCTTCAACATCATTATATTTCATGTTCCCGGAAAATACAAGAAGGGCAGTGTACATCTTTTCTGCACACTGCCCCTGATAAAATTATCTGTTTATGCAATTTTGCTTTTTGCAAGCTCTGCCAGCGTAGCGAAGCCTTCCGCATCGTTGATAGCCATATCAGCCAGAATCTTTCTGTTGATGTCAACGCCTGCAACCTTCAGACCATGCATCATCTTGCTGTAGGACAGACCATTCAGTCTTGCAGCCGCATTGATACGTGCAATCCAGAGCTGTCTGAACTGACGCTTTTTCTGCTTTCTGCCTGCGTAAGAGCTCGCCAGAGCACGCATTACAGACTGTTTTGCAATCTTATACTGTTTGGAACGGGCACCTCTGTAACCTTTTGCCAGTTTGAGGGTTCTGTTATGTTTCTTCTTTGCGTTCATGCCGCCTTTTACTCTTGCCATGTCTTAATTCCTCCTTCAATCCTTCTTATAAATACGGTAAGATCTTCTTCATGTTCTTGAAGTTTGTAGCATCCGTAATAGCTGGTTTTCTGAGATTTCTCTTTCTCTTGGTAGATTTCTTTGTTAAGATATGGCTCTTATAAGCTTTGCTTCTTTTTAATTTTCCTGTACCTGTCATTTTGAAACGTTTTGCAGCTGCTCTGCTTGTCTTCATTTTCGGCATTTTTGTGTTTCCTCCTTGAATATAGTTTTCTTATTTACCCGAAAAACACTGCTCTTTTTGCAATTAACGTTTTTCAGTTAAAATCATTGTAAGGCTGCGGCCTTCCACCTTTGCTGCCTTGTCTACGGACGCGATATCCTCCAATTCCTTTGCAAAATCGTCGAGAATATGTTTGCTGCTCTGCATATGAGCCATCTCACGGCCGCGGAAACGAAGCGTTACCTTCACCTTGTTTCCTTTGGACAGAAACTTTCTGGCTGCCCCAATCTTTGTATTCAGATCATTCGCATCAATATTCGGCGACAAACGAACTTCCTTAATCTCGATGGTTTTTTGCTTCTTTTTGGCTTCTTTTTCTTTTCTTGCCATTTCATAACGGTATTTACCGTAATCAATAATCTTGCAGACAGGCGGTTTTGCCATCGGCGCGACCTTTACCAGGTCCAGCTCTGCCTCCCGCGCCAGCTTCATGGCGTCCTTTGCAGACATAATGCCAAGCTGTTCTCCATGCTCCCCAATCAGACGGATTTCCTTGTCTCTGATTTGTTCGTTAATCATTAATTCGCTAATTGTTGTACACCTCCATATTCAATGCGTTTCACCTGATTTTTGAAAACACGCCCTGCCTTACCGTTTTCCCCGAAAAATATTTTTTCACAGAAAATCCCATGTGCCCCAAAAACATCCCGGATGCTTTTGTTGTATACATGGCAACAAAAAGCGTGGACAGCAAAGCCATCCACGCAAACATACTTTTCCAATGCCTTTCGTGCCGCATTGCAGCCTCCGGGCATCATTCAGCATATTAACCGGCAGTCACGCGCCTGTGCTGCGGTGAGAGTGGACACTCTGCTTCGTTTTCATACTTTGATATGATAACACAGGCGCAAATGACTGTCAATAGTTTTTTATTACATTACTTCAAGGTTTTATCGTACCTGCTCATAAAGCTGACCGGCAACTACGTTAAAGACCGCTCCATCATATTCGATGGTTCCGTTATAATCAGAATCCAGCTTTCCGTTTTCGATAACAAACCACTCGCCATCGTACATAGCTACGCCGGAATACTGCGTCTGAATCTGACCGTTTGCTGCAAAATACCACTCGCCGTCCTTCGGGTTCTGCCATAAGCCATTGGCTTCTCTTACCAGACGCCCCGATGCAACGATGAATTTGCCGCCATTGTACTCAACGATACCGTAAAACGCCTTGTCCATCTGACCCTTGTTTACATAAAACCACTCGCCGTCATACAGCACAAGACCTGTGTAGGAAATGTTTAGCACACCATTTGTAACGTAGAACCATTCGTTGTCATAAAGTGCAAGACCACTGTACTGGCGCTGAATCTGTCCCTGGGACAGGAAGTACCATTTACCGCTTTCTGCATCCTGCCAAAGACCATTCTTTTCTTTCACCAGACGACCTGCCGCTATCACAAACTCGCCTTTATTATATTCGGCAATACCAGAAAATGTAACATCCAGCACACCGTCTGTAACATAGAACCATTCGTCATACTTCGGTGCAAGCCCTGTGTAGCTTCTGTCCACCTTGCCGTCTGATAAATAATACCAGGTAGCATCAATCAGGTTCAAACCATTTAAGCGCGTCACCTTACCATTGCTGACAAAATAATCTTCTCCATTGTATTTCACAAGACCAACAAATTCTTTATCAATTCTGCCATTCTTATAATAGTAAAGTTCTCCGTCCGAACCCTTGTGCAGTCCGTTGATAGTGCTGCCTCCCTGGTTATTATCTCCAGGTGTATCATCGTCCCCGTCATCTGTTTTTTTCTCAACGCTGATATGAATATTGCTGCCGCTTATCTCCACCATCTCTGGCTCTACAGAATCCATTATCATCGCACGTACATAGATATCCGTCTCCCACTCGTTATCATTTGATTTAATCACAAGTGTCGTTCCCTCCGGAGTGACAGTCAGCAGATTCGTGTCATATGTATCATTTCCGTCGTCCCACTGTACAGAAAGCTCGTAATCTTTTATGATTTCTTCCTTGATTGTTTCATCATCATCAACATATCTGCGTTTCAGTGAGGTTGTAATCACCTTTTCACTGTTCGGCTGCATAATTTCCGTTCCATCCGAATAGCTCCACTCAAACTCATAAAGCTCACCGCCGACAAGTTCCGCAAAACTATACTTTTCTTCATCTCCCGTCTTTGGATTAGTATAGGTAATCTGAATATGCGCAAAACCATAACCATTTCCATTCGACTGCAGCTTCCATCCTGTCTGCGCATTTCCAGTCAGTGTGATAACAGCTTCATCAAGAGGCTCGGCATCTCCTGGATTATCATTCTCCCAATCCCAATCCTCATACTGACCGAGAATTTCAACCTTTGTTATCGTCACTGGTACATTTTCACCGTAAGGATGTTCCTTATCTTCCATGTAACAGGTCATTGTCGGCGCAATATCCCTGCTTTCATTCAACAGTATCACGTTCTCCCAGGAGCCGGTAAGCGGGTAATTAAATTCGTACCATGATTCACGCACGTCTGCACCACTGCCGCACTGCAATACTTCAATACCATTCACTTTGATAATGGCGTTTACATTGAATCCGGAATTATCCCCATTATACTTCTCCGCAAGCTTTTTGCCGTGAAGTGTGATACTATTTCCATTGCTTGTATAATACCCGTTCTCTTCATCAACAAAGTCAAGGTTGCCCTCTTCATCCCAGGTACCAACCTGCCACTCAACAGTCACTTTGCCTTCCCCAGCCGGAAGATTTTTCGTTTCAAGCGCCAGCGTGAAATCCTCATCGTTAAATACCCAGGTATAATTTTCTTCCCGCAAATTCTTAAACCAGGCATCATATTCAAGATCCGGAATCTGCAGATTGTAACGGCAGCTCTCGTACCAGATTTCTTTGCCATCGCCATCCGTTTCCGGTTCGCCGTTTTCATCAAGCGAACGTTCTTCAACGAATACGTTAATTCCGTTGCCCCAGCTTTCCTTTCTTTTAAGTTTCGGGATCAAATCATCCTCTGCTCCTTCAACAGCTTCCCATGCGTTTTCGTCCCAGCCCAACTCATCATTCCCAGAGCGAATCAGAGTAACACGTACATTGTCATTATTCTCAACGCGTACGCCTTCTGGATGTTCTGCGCTGCATTCATAGATTACCGGCTTCAGAGCCTTAATATCCAGTGTTTCTCCAACCTGTGTCTGGATACCATCTTTCGGCATATTTTCAAAACGGACAACATAATAGCTATCCACTACCTCCACGTCAAGACGGGCGGTGCATACCTCACGCCAGCCGCTCAGTTCCGACGCATCCGGTACTTCTACTTTGATGTAGATATCTTCTCCGAAGTCTCGCTGTTTGGATTTAACCTCCACACCTTTGCCATCCGCTGTGATAGATACATCCAGTGCATCCGTATCATATAAGTAATTTCCTTCATCATCTGTACTAAGCGTCAAACGATAATTATCTACCGCTTCACTGCCTTCACCATCTCTTTCAAGGCGCAGGCTGGTCTGAGCAGTAAGCGACCCCGGATAGTTCAGACGGTTGCTGTCATCCGGAAGAATAAAGTCCAGACGGTAAACCTCGCCATGAACATACACACAAAATTCCCCGTCAGCTCCATAAACCTGCTCTTCGCCATTTGCATCCTTGTATGTCATCTGGATTTTTGCCCAGCCGTAGTTCTGTGCGCAGATATTCCAGCCATTCTCGAATTTTTCCAGGCGAACAGGATATTCTCCCTCTTCTTTTCCAGCCTCCAGAGTTATTTCATTGCCTGCATCATCCCAGGTACCCTGTCCGACAATTTCTACTTTGGTAACTTCAAATCCGCCATCCAGCCATTCTCCGTCCGGATAGTTTGCATCGGCTACGTAACCACTCATCCACTTATCAATCCAGAGATTTTGTCCCGGAATAAGGTCGCGGTCCCCTGGGGAGGTTGCCGGGAAATTATAGTCATATTCCGGTGTGTCAACGTGCATGTCATAATCTCTGCCCGTTATTTCTTTTCCTTCAAAATATAGTCTCACTCTCAGAACAAAATTATTATCTTCCGGATACAGTTCTGCCAGCTTTTCCCCATGTAATGTAATGCTGTCATCACTATTAAAAGTATATGCAGATGAATCTGCCTCTTCAATCTGCCAATCATTGCGCTGACCAACTGTCCACTTTACTGTAACCGGCAGCTCTCCAAAAGTATCTTTATTCACGGA
This sequence comes from Marvinbryantia formatexigens DSM 14469, assembly GCF_025148285.1. NCBI lineage: Bacteria > Bacillati > Bacillota > Clostridia > Lachnospirales > Lachnospiraceae > Marvinbryantia > Marvinbryantia formatexigens. Next base: position 887,875 of record NZ_CP102268.1, read on the forward strand.
TACCGTATAATCCTCATTAGAGTAAATCCAGTCACGGTAGTCGCCGTTCGCATCTTCTACCCCATAATCATAATCCAGATAATCAAAAGTAAACGAGCGTTCGCAAATTATCGTCCACCGTTCTTCTCCATCTGCCTGCTCCATTTTCTTTTCAGCAGCCACACGCACAAAGTTCGTCTCTATTCCTATTCTCTTCAGAGCGGTAATATTTCCATCTTCAGATTCAGACACATCTTCCCAAACAGAACTCTCAAAAGATGTAATACGGAACCGAACATCCTCTACTTCCACAGGCTGTTCGTTGTTCTCACTGTAAGAAAGCACCTTTAGTCCCTGTGCATTTACGTCAAATTCTTCACCGAGTTTCACATTTTCTACACTCACCGGATCAATACTCATATATTGGTCTAAAACATTCACAACGATGTTTGTAGAAGCCACTGTCTCATACACCCCGGATTCATTCGGTATCTGCGCATTCACTGCAATCTCCGTATCACCGGTACGCACTCCTGTGATAGAAAGCGTACTGCCGTCTATGGAAGCCTTCACAACGCTAGTGTCATACTGCCCGGCAATAACAAACTTTGCATTCTCCACCGGCTCTAAAAAATAATCATCTTCCGCATTATGCTCATGACTGAGTGTCAAGGAGATTTCCATTGTTTCTCCAGGCACCATTTCATTGGTGCCCTTTGGATATTGCCAGCTCATACCATACATATCTGCATGGACATATATGCAATACTTCTCATCTTCCAGGTTTCCGTAGGTCTGTGTCTCTCCATCCGGATCTACCCAGGTAATCTGCAGATATGCAACTCCGGCTCCATTGCCATACAAATTCCAGCCATTCTCTGCATTTCCAGAAAGTTCAATAATACTTCCTTCCTGTGCCACAACTTCCTCGCCGTTATCATTCCAGGAGCATTCCTGCAGAACCTCTACGTTTGTTACCGAAGCCCATTCTCCATTTCCGTTGCTTGCCCAGTAATATATTGAATTTTCAATATATGCGGAGCGTCCAAACAGTATCTCATTCCGCCCCGGATCACTGAGCGGCAGAGAATACGTATACTCCACTTCTTCAGATTCACCTTCGTTTGCGAAAAGTGCCATTTCAATAGCTTCCTCTGCATCCTCCGGCAACGTTTCGGCTTCTGTTCCCTCATCGCCGATGACAATTTCTTCCGCCTCTGATGTCGTAGTTTCTGATTCCTCCGGCAACTGCGTATCAGTCTCTGCCATCTGTGTCTCAGCGACTGTCTCCGGTGCTGCAAGTGTTTCCGCCTCTGTTTCCGTTTCCTGCACTATCTGCATTTCCGTCTGCGGTACTTCTACCGGAGTTTCCGCCATCTCCTCCACGACCGCCGGTTCCTCTGCCGCAACTGCTTCCTGTACAGCCGTATTCTGTACAGAAGTCTCCGACAGCTCTTCCGCCAGCGTCGTAAAGGAACTGCTGCTGACAACCATTGCTGTCGTCAGTATCCACGCAGATATGCGCTTCCAGTTATCCTTCCTTTTCATGTTGTTTCCTCCTTGTGTTGTTTTATTTACTATAAAGTCATTCCGACTTTATGGTATCATTTCCCAGCGCACTTTTGGTACGCTTCCGGCAGACTCCGGCGAAAAAAATAACCCCGCTTCCCATAAGCATCCACGCTGCTTTTAAAAGCGGCTGCCACTTTTTGAAAAACTCTCTGCGGCGCCTGTGTCCCCCTGTCGCCCGGACCGCTTTTTTCAGCTCCGCGCAGCTCTGGTAGCGGTCGTCCGGGTCCATTTTTGTGCATTTCAGAATGACGGAACAGGCGCTTCTATCCAGCAGCTCCCAGTTTTTCGGGCACTGCACGTCCAGGCTTCCCGTGAGCAGGAAGAGATACAGAACACCGAGCGCGTAGATATCCGCTCTTCCGTCCGTCTGGCGATAGCCGTACTGCTCCGGCGCCGCCGTCGGCTTTGTTCCCACAAAGACCGTATCCTGCCGGGTGTCCTCCTTGTATTCCCGCACCGTTCCCATGTCAATCAGAAACAGATTTTTCTCTTTCGTGATGACAATGTTCTGTGGTTTGATGTCCCGGTGAATCACCGGTGGCTTCTGCTGATGAAATTGTCCCACCATATCGCACAGCCTGCACAGAATCTCCCGCGCCTCCTGCGCGCTGAATACGCCGCGCTTATTTACCCATTCCCAGAGTGTGTCGCCCTCTATATATTCCCGCAGAAGGTAGCCGGTGTCCTCCGCTTCCAGATACTCCTCATATTCCGGCAGGAAGGAAAAAGCATGCTCGCGCAGCACAGCCGCGTCCTTTTTCAGCATTCTTCTCTTGCTGCCCTTTGCCACCTTCAGCACAAACGGCCGGTTCTTTATATCCCTCACAAGGTAAACCCGCTGCATATTGCTGTACGCCATACAGGAGACCACTGCCACCCTGCCTGCAAGCGCCTCCGGCAGCGTGATCTCCTGCGAATATATTTCCTCAAAACTTTTTTCCACGTTATTTTCTCTGCCTCATTTTTCTGATAGATATAAGTAATTTTAGTATATTTTATTTTGCCCACTATTTGGTATGCAACTTGCAGACTTTTAGAGATTTTGCGCAGTAGTTCCGCCAGGCGGTCCTGTTTCCCGCAGAGATCCATCCAGAACCGCTTCGCAGCGTCATTTCCCCGCATAGTCAGAGGACCCGGAAGCTTCCGCCTCCGGGTCCTGTATCATCCTTCTGTTCAATTAATGCTGATGTTTCTTCTATCATACGTGCTTCTATTCTGTTAATGCTGATATCACTCTTCTGTCACCGGCACGCTCTCCAGTGTAAACGGGAGCGTATCCGCCATATCTTCTATCTGCGGGCGCTGCACCTCGTCGCACCGAACCCACTGCAGGTTCTTTAATTCCGTCAGCACGGAGAAATCCGTAATCTCCGTGTTGTCCAGCCCCAGCCAGGTAAGCTGTTCCAAAGCGGCAAGCGGAGAGATATCCTGCACCGGCGTGTTGTTGATTCCAAGAAACGTAAGCTTTGCGAGCGCTTCAATTCCCTCCACGCTCTGCAGTCTGCCGCCGTAAAGGTCCAGCGTCCTCAGATCCGTCAGGGAAAGCAGCGACAAGAGCGTGTCATACTGATATCCATAAATGGTCAGCTCTTCAAGGTCCGTCATCTGTCCGACCGCCTCCTCCAGCTCCATCGACCAGCTATGAAAACGCAGCCTCTTCAGCGGAAGCTTCTGCAGTATCTCCGTGCTGTCCTCCGCCACCATGACCATGCACAGCTCCTCCAGAGGAAGCTCCGCCACCGGCGTCAGGTCCACTGGCTGCTCATTGCCAATCCGCAGCACGCGCAGCGATGTCATTTCCGCCATATCCTCCAGGCTCTGCACCCCGGTCTCCTCCAGATACAGCTCCCTCAGCGTATCCATGCCGGAGAGCGCCGAGATATCTGTGACAGGATTCCGGCACAGGCTCACGCTTTCCAGAGGCAGCGCGGCAAGCGGAGAAATATCCGTAATCTCCTGCCTGTCCAGAACCAGTGTGCGCAGATTTTTCATATAGACAAGGTCCGTCAGGTCCGAAATATTTCCGCTTCCGGAAATCTCTGTCCCGTCAACGCTGTGGCTGGCGCTGTGCTGCTGGTGCTGCTCATTTTCCGTGAGAATGTAATCGCCGCAGATGCGCAGGCTCTCTATACCGGCAAGCTCTTCTTTTGTGATTGCCTGCCCGTCCGTCCTGCCAAGCTGCCGTCGCACCGCCTCCTCCACCAGCTCAGAATGGAACTGATACGGCATTTCCCGGTAATAACAGATTCCGGATATTCCCAGAAGCGCCAGCGCCGCAACAAACAGGACGGGCAGAAGCCATTTCCTTTTTCTTCTCTGCGCATGTTTTGCATCGCCCTCCGCCGCCCCTCCAGTCGTCTCCCGCACCGCCCGCTCCAGCTCTTCTGCGGACGCGTAGCGCTCTTCGGGCTCCATCCGGGTGCATTTTTCAATAATGCGGCGGCAGCCTTCCGGCACCCCGGAGAGGTTCTCCGGTCTCTGCAGCTCCATGCTGCCCGTGAGCAGGTACAGATAAATCACGCCCAGCGCATAGATATCCGTCCGGCAGTCTGTCTGGCGGTAGCCGTACTGCTCCGGCGCCGCCGTCTGGCGGGTTCCCATAAACTGCGTATCGTGCGCGGCGCCCTCGCGGTATGCTCGCACCGTGCCCAGGTCAATCAGAAACAGATTGCCCTCCGGCGTCAGCACGATATTCTGCGGTTTGAAATCGCGGTGGATTATCGGCGGGTCGCAGCGGTGAAGCTGCCCGGCGATTCCGCAGAGACGGCAGAGAATCTCCCCAGCTTTTTCTGCCTCCAGAGGGCCATTCCTCTCCACCAGCTCCCAGAGGGTATCGCCCGGAATGTATTCGCGCTGCAGCCAGCCTGCACCGTCCTCCTCCTGCCACGACAAAAAAGCAGGCAGAAACGAAAACGGTATGCGCTTCAGGCACTCCGCTTCCTTCCGGAGCACCTCTTTTCGTTTTTCCTCTGCCCGCTTGATAACCGAGCGTCTTCCCGCCTTATCCTCCAGCAGATATACGCTCTGTTCCTCCTGCCAGGAAAGGCAGGAAACAATATGAAATTCTTTCTTAAGCGCCTCCGGCAGCTCCTGCTCCTGTATGTACCATTTCTGCAGGCTCTCCTCCTGCCGCGGGACGCGTGTTTGCTTTTCTCTGTTCATCTTCCGCTTTCCTTACAGCAGCTTTTTCTCTCCGTGCTCCTCCAGAAACAGATTGGTGTATTCCAGGGACCGCTTCGCCTCAATGCAGCAGAGAATCGCCGCGTCCCGCTTGACCTTCGGATACAGCACGCCCTTTTCCGCCAGTGTGAGCATCCGCTGTGTCTCATCCACCGACGCCTTCATAGCCAGACTGATGCGCAGAATTACATCCCTTCCCGGTACGCGCTCGCCCTTCAAGACCTGGTAAATGTACGGCTTGCTCAGACAGGTGCGGATAATCAGTTGTCCCGGCGTGCAGTGATACCGCTCCATCAGCTCCGCAAGATAATCTTCAAAGCGGATGCCGGGAATCGTATCCAGCCGTTTTTCGGAAAACTGTATGGGAGCCTCCTTAATCTGGTTAATAATCTCGTCCGTGGATATCTGGTTGAAATTTTCCATGTTCTCGCCGTTTTTGCTGTCGAATATCAAGCAACCACCCCTCTTTTGTTTTTCTGTCGCCTTTATCCGGTGCCGCCGCACCAGCGCTTTTGCAAAATGCAGACACCTGCCGCCGGTATGCCTTAACCAGTGCCGCCTGCAGAACCTTCGCCTGTGATGCCTGCGGGACTTTTTTGCACAGCGTGCGCAGAAGCCCCGGCAGGCTGCTTTAAACCGGATGATATCATTAAGCATACCATTTATTTCCCGGTTTATCAATGAAAGTTTTTTGTCCCGTCCACTTTTTTATATGCAGACAGCAGACAGGCATCCCGTTCTTTTCCGGGTTTTCCGCCTGCTGTCAGGTCTTTGCGGACAGCAGCTTCTACTCTTTGCTGAAGGTGCTGCACTCTGTCTGACGGCATTGACAGGCAGAAGAACCGGCAATGGCAATCTGGCCCGCCTGGCACTTTTCATTTTCGTTGTAGCGGCAGTTGCAGGCTGTGCAGTCCACCTGGATTTTTCCGGACGGTTCCCCGGCAGAGTTTTTCGCCGTCATTCCGCCTTCGTCCTCACGGAAGCTGGAGCAGCAGGTCTCGCACGCCTCCTGCGCCTGGTTTCCCTCCACCAGAATATCGCCCTTCCGGCAATAGTTGTCCTCATTATAAATGCATTTTACCGCTGAACATGATAAAAACGGCATGATATTACCTCCTTTTTTCACAGTTGTGTGTTACAGAGGTAGTATCTGCCGTTTTTCTTATTTTATGAAAATTTTTTTAATTTTCCTCTACTTCCACTTTGCGCATTTCTCTGGTGCGGATTTCTTCTTTGATTGCCGCGATAAAGTCATCGAGATTCTTCTGACCTTCGTCGCCGAGGAAGCGGCTTCTCACGGATACCTTGCCGTCCTCTTCTTCCTTCGCGCCGACCACCAGCATATACGGCACTTTTGCCAGACGCGCCTCGCGGATTTTATAGCCAATCTTTTCCGCACGGGTGTCCACGCTGGAGCGGATGCCGTTTTCATTAAGCGCTGCATTTACCTTATCCGCATAGTCCAGATATTTATCGGAAATCGGCAATACGCGCACCTGCTCCGGCGACAGCCAGGTCGGGAAGGCTCCGGCAAAATGCTCGATCAGGATACCGATAAAGCGCTCGACAGAACCAAACACCACGCGGTGAATCATAATCGGGCGGTGCTTCTCTCCGTCTGCTCCGATGTATTCGCAGTTAAAGCGCAGCGGAAGCTGGAAATCAAGCTGGATGGTTCCGCACTGCCAGGTTCTTCCGATGGAATCCTCCAGATGGAAGTCAATCTTCGGACCATAGAATGCGCCGTCGCCCTCGTTTACCACATAATCCAGACCGAGGTCATCCAGCGCGCTGCGCAGACCGTCGGTTGCCATTTCCCAGTCCTCGTCGCTTCCCATCGAGTTTTCCGGACGGGTGGACAGCTCCACATGATACTTGAAGCCAAAAAGCTGGTAAACCTCGTCAATCAGCTTTACAACGCCCTTGATCTCGTCGCAGATCTGCTCCGGTGTCATGAAGATGTGGGCATCATCCTGGTTGAAGCAGCGCACGCGCATCAGCCCGTGAAGCTGACCGGATTTTTCATGGCGGTGAACCAGACCGATTTCTCCCATGCGCAGCGGCAGATCACGATAAGAGCGCGGCTCCGACTGGTAAACCAGAATACCGCCCGGACAGTTCATCGGCTTGATGGCAAAATCAGTATCGTCAATCACAGTCGTGTACATATTTTCTCTGTAATGGTCCCAGTGTCCGGAGGTCTCCCAGAGCTGGCGGTTCAGCATGATCGGCGTGGAGATTTCCACATAGCCCGCCTTTCTGTGAATCTCACGCCAGTAATCCAGCAGGGCGTTTTTCACAATCATGCCGTTTGGCAGAAAGAACGGGAAGCCCGGTCCCTCGTCGCGCATCATAAACAGTCCAAGCTGTTTTCCAAGCTTTCTGTGGTCGCGCTTTTTCGCCTCTTCCATGCGGGTAATGTACGCCTCCAGGTCCGCTTTCTTTGTGAAGGAGGTACCGTAGATTCTGGTGAGCATCTTATTTTTCTCGCTGCCTCTCCAGTATGCGCCCGCCAGGCTGGTCAGCTTGAACGCCTTCACCGGCTTTGTGCTCATCAGATGCGGTCCGGCGCAGAGATCCACAAATTCACCCTGCTGATAAAAGCTGATTTCTGCATCCTCCGGTAAATCCTCAATCAGCTCCACCTTGTACGGCTCGTTCTTTTCTTTAAAGTAAGCAATCGCTTCGTCGCGCGGCTTTGTGAAGCGCGTAATCGGCAGCGCTTCCTTGACGATTTTCTTCATTTCCGCCTCGATTTTTTCCAGGTCCTCGGCGGTAAGCGGCGTGTCGCTGTCGATGTCGTAATAGAAGCCGTCCGCGATGGAGGGTCCGATTGCCAGCTTTACATCCGGATACAGACGCTTGATAGCCTGCGCCATAATGTGTGATGTCGTGTGGCGGAAAGCGCCTGCGCCCTCCGGGCTGTCAAAAGTGAGGATATTGAGCTGGCAGTCCCGGTCGATGACGGTGCGCAAATCCTCCACATTTCCGTCTACCTCGCCTGCCGTTGCTGCTCTCGCAAGTCCCTCGCTGATATCCGTGGCAATTTCCAGAATTGTCATCGGCTGCTGATATTCCTTCTGTGTGCCGTCTTTCAATGTGATAATCATGATAAATTCTCTCCTTTTTATACCGTGGCTGTTACGTCTGCGCGCGTGGCTGCAGGGGTTGCTGCAACTGCATAAATTACTGGTACTTTGCCAGATTTTTTCTTCATGAATCTACTAAAAAACGTCCGCTGGACGTTTTTGTCGTATGCATGACAACAAAAAACCGCCCCCTGCAATTAAAGAATAACTGCAAGGGACGGGCAATTTTCATTACTCGCGGTTCCACCCTGTTTGCTTTTTGCATGCGCTATCACGCGCCAACGCCAAAACCACTCATTTTTGATGATAACGGAATCACCGTGCCGTATTGGGGCCGCTCAGAGGTGGTCTTCAAATGCTTTCCTGCAGGATGCTTCCACCATATGCATCCCTCTCTGTGAATTCCGGCATTCTACTCTTCTCGTCTGCGCTTTATCTTATTCGATAATATCTCACTTTGCTGCCATTTGTCAACACCCAAAATGTCTTAAATAAACTTCCCCGGTAATTCCGCTTCCGCCCTCCGGCTTTGCAAGACCACGCATCTTCATGCGCGGGTCGTCTTTTGTCATTTCGTAGCACTGCCGCTCCAGTGTGGTCGCCACCTCAATCACCAGCTTATTTTCCCCGGCTTCTGCCAGCCCTGTCAGGTCATAGCGGTAGGGCGGCACGATCTGGATGCCGGCGCTCTTTCCGTTGACGAATACCTCCATGCCTTCCTTCGCATCCGTCACCTCCAGCAGCACCTTTTCTCCCGGCTTTGCAGAAAATGTGCTTTCATAGCGGACAAACCCGGAGAAGGACGGCTGCTCCTGCGCCAGAGTGTCCGGCAGAGTGACCGTTTTTTCTTCCCGGAAATGAGGATATTCCGTCGCGTCGCAGATGCTTCTTTTCCATGTTTTCAGAGGAGACGTCTCTCCTTTTTCGCAGAGCGGCTCGCACAGCAGCTCCTCATCCGCCGTATCCAGCACGACAATCAGGCTTCTGCGCGGATCAAGGCTTACCGGAAGCTTCCGGGCAGCTCCGTCCTCCCGCCGGATATGCTCCGGCTTCAGGCGGTAGATCCGGTTTTCCCACGCATCGTATCCGTAGCACGGACCGGCGCCGGGAATGCAGACCGTTCCCTCGTATCTGCCGGCTCCCTCATTTACAAAATAGTACAGCTCGCACTCTCCCTGGTAATGCAGCGCCCGCAGGTAAGGATTCTCCGGCGTAAATGCAGCCTCCGGCAGCCCCATCCGCTTCAGATACGGCACCAGCTCTTCCAGAGAAAGTACAGGGCAGTCTTTCAGCCCTTCCAGAGAAACTTTTGCATTCTTCGCGGGATTGCAGATGCCTTCCGGAAGCCCTTCCAGGAATATCACCGGAAAACCATTTTTCCAGAGCTCTGCCGCCGCTTCGGCAAATTCCGCAGTGACAAACTGCGCATACGGCACAATCAGCGCCCGGTATTCCTGCGTATTCACCCGCAGCACACGGCTTATATCCGTCCGGTAATGCTCTCTTTCCGCAAATACATCCGCCGGGATGCAGTCGTATGCGATCTGCGCCTCCGCCAGCTTCCGCGCAGGCTTCTGGCTCAGCATCGCGCGCCCGCACCATTCCGCCTCTCCATGATATAAAATCGCCGTCCGGGCAATCCTGCGCCCGCCGCTGATGCATTCCGACACCCGGTTCATATAGCCCATCAGCGCGCCGAAATGGCGATACTGGGGATTATGTCCGTGCGCATAAAAATGCGGCGGACAGTCAGAATCCGGAAACGGCGCCGGATCAAATGCGTGGGGCACAAAATGATTGATACCGCGCACACCATAAAGTGGTCCGCCAGATATTTTTCAAGCTGCACGCCCTCCGCCCAGCCATAGTTTCCAAAAATTTCGCACATCGCGTTTCCGTGCTTGCCCGGCTCAATCGCCGCCGCGGACGCCGCCAGGCTTCCCAGCATATAGTGATAAAATTCGCCGTCGCGCGGCAGTCCCATCGTTCCGGTGAGAGGCGCATCCTCACCCTGCGGGAGGACCTGTCCTCCGATATCGTCGATGCCCGCCATATCCTGCCCGTCCAGTCCGCGGAAATAATGGCCAAGACTGACGCCAGTCCTTGCGTGGGCATTGCAGTCCTCAATGATATGTCCGATGTACTGCACGCCGTGCTCCCTGCACCAGCCGCCAAGCTGTCTGGAAAAGGCTTCCCGTACCAGCTTTGTGACGGCATCCATGTAGGCGTACCGCACGCGCGCAGTCTCCTGCGCGTCGCTCTCGTTGTCCCACAGCAGATACATAAGATTTGCCCAGTCCGCCCCCAGACGCGCGCTTAACTCTTCCGTCATGGCACTGGAAAACGGCAGATCCTGCTCTCCTCCCAGTCTGCCCTCATTGTCAAAGATATGACCGTTCCCCAGCTCCGGCTCGTCGGAGAAAAAGCCGGCAATCGTCCTTCCGAAATCCTCCCGGTAATGCTCCCAGTGCGGCTCGTAGACCGCGTCGATCAGCAGACGGCAGGATTTTTCATCCAGCATATTAATATATTCCCGGTGGGGACCGAAATTCCGGGAAAGCCCGGTGATAAAGAGCGTCCAGTCGCCATCCCGCTTCTCCCAGACCAGCTTTTCGCCAGGCTCAGGTACCGTAAGAAAAATCTGCTCTTTGCTCTCCCGGCAGACCGCCGTCAAGGCAAGAATCCGGTCGTCCGCAAAGCGGGGCGCATCCGCCAGCATCGCCGACAGGATATACTGCTCAAGCTGATTCGGACAAAAAGCGGGCGGAAACATGCTGTGCACATCAATTTCCGTCCGCTCATCATCCCCGCACAGGGGCACACGGCTGGTGCAGATGCTCTGGCGGTGCAGCTCGTCGGGCGCGTTTTTCAGCGCCCCGTTCGCATAGCCTGTCGGAAAATGGCTGTCATCCAGAATCCACACCTTCATGCCGCGGCGGCGCGCCTCATCCAGAATGACATCCATATCCGCCCACCATTTTTCCCCGCAGAAATCCGGATGGGGACGGCTCTCCACGCATACCGCGCGGCAGCCGCTCTCCCGGATCACCTTCATATATTCCCGCAGGGTGGCTTCGTCCTCGCCATGCTGCCAGAAAAATGGCATCAGCCGGTTTTCATATTCTCCATTTAAAAGTTTTCTTACTTTTTCAATCATACTGCTCTCCTGTCAGCCAGGCGCTGCCGCCGGCTCCGGTGCCGCATCAGCCCGCCTGGGCTGCTTTTTTCTTCTCCTCGATATTTTTCTGAATAACTACCATCTGCTCTCTGGTCAGCCTGCTCTTTCTCATTGCCAGAATCGTACATATCCAGCCCAGAATCGGGAAGCCGCAGTAAAGCAGAACCGTCATGAGACGGACGCCTGTTGTCAGCGGGTCTCCCTGCTGCGGAGCAGTTATCGTATAGCCGATGAAGCCGATTAAAAACGTTGCAACCGACGCGCCAAGCGCGGAAATCACCTTGTCGATAAAGGAATATGCCGCAGATATCGTAGCCGGCATATATTTTCCTGAACGATACAGCTCATAATCGATTACATCCATGCGCATTGCCGCCGTCGCCGTCGATACGACCATCTTTGTCGCGTTATTTCCAAGCATCATAATGAGGAAGATTGCCGTCGGCAATATCGAAACCGTAATGGAAGTCGTGTCCGAAAGCAGCAGGAATACGGAAAAAATCACATTCCAGATGATGCAGACCCAGGTCCATTCCACTACCGTCTTCATATTTCCTCTTTTTCCCGCCAGTCTTGCTCCGATAACCACAAACAAAAGGGAAGGAATCATTGCCACTGCGGAAATAATCGTTGAAATTGACATATTTCCAATCATAATACCAAACAGCATCGTTGATACGACAGACGCGCCGCCGATGGTCTGCGCGAGCTTGTCCGAGCTTCCGGCAATGATGTATCTCTGCAGCTCTTTGTTATCTTTAATTACATTAAGCATGTCGCGCATGGACGGCTTTTCTTCTTTTTTGTCCTTTCCGACAATTCCCCGGAAGTTTTCCGGCTTATCAAAAGCGCTTACTCCGATGCAGGAAATAAGGAACAGTACCAGCGATACGCCCACGCACACCAGATTCAGAACAGAGAGAAACGGCGTGCCGATTTCATTGTTGAAACGCGGAAGCAGTACCACCATCGCAATCATGGACATAATCATCGGAACGAAATAGCCGTAGACCGTGGACCAGACGCCGACAATCGGACGCTGCTCCGGGTCGTTAGTGATGACCGGTCCCAGAAGGTTGGTGGAAACGCCTGTCAGCGTATAACCGACAATGTAAAGCAGATAGCATACTACAAAGAAAATCAGTCCGGAAGTACCGTACAGATGTCCGGCGCCCCAGTTGCACATCGCTGTGGTAGCCAGCGACATCACCGCCCAGCCGGCGAGCATGAAAATACGGATTTTTCCGTGTCTGGTATTGACGCGCTCAATCAGATACGCACAGATCGGGTCGGTAATGCCGTCGAAGAGACGGGATACCGTCATGACAAGTCCGGTAACACCTACCAGAATGCCAAAGTTGCTGTTGCCTATGTAGGTTGCATAGGTCATCAGAAAATAGAAACACATCGGCGCGGCTGTACAGAGCTGCGAAATTGCAATCTGCCAGTTTTTCGCCCGTCTGTACTGAATGCCGTCCTGTTCGGAACGTGATATTTTCTTTTTCTTTTCCATTGTTCTTCTCCTTTGGTATATTGATTTTATCTGTAGTACATTTTAATCCAGACCTGCCGTATTTTTTAGAAAGAAACAACGGAAATTTAGCACAATTTTATTGCATGGAAGGCAGCCCGCGATTACGGCTTCATCCGCATCATACTGCGGTACTGCTTGGCAGTCTGCCCCTGGAATTTCTTAAAAAGCCGGGCGTAATAATTCTCATCATAAATGCCGACCTGCGCCGCCACCTCGTGGATGGGCAGATCAGTCGTCGCCAGCAGGATGAGGGATGACTGGATGCGCTTTTCGTTCATGTAATGCGTCAGCGTCTTTCCCGTCTCCTTTTTAAACTGCGCGGACAGATAATTGAGACTGATATTGACTTCCTCCGCGATGGACTTCAGAGATAGCGGCTCCCTGATATGAAAGTCTATATAGTTCACGGCGTCGCGGATGACGCTGGAATAGCCGCGCATGGAATGATTTCTGACCAGGAGGCAGTATTTGCGCATCATGACATGGCTTAAATCCGCCAGCTCCGTGACGCGGGCGGCGTTCTCAATCTGCTTTGCAAAGGCTTCCGAAATCCGGTCTATATATACGGGATGCACCTCCGCCTGCTGCACCGCCTTCCGGAAAAGCGTATTCCACACCACCATCATGTTTTTTACATCGCGCAGGTTGTCATCGTTTCTCGGCTTCAGGCGGTAGTGCTTAAAGCCCTGTGTGACCTCCATGATTTTTTCCATATCCCCTATCTGGATGGCTTCCATCATCTGGTCCTCGTAGCGGTAGCGCTCCTCCACTGCAGCTATCCGCAGCGAATCCTCCTCTTCCTGCTCTTCTTTGTGCGGTTTTTCATTAAATTCATTGTAGTTTTCCACCCGCGTAATGGACAGCCCTTCCCGGTCGCGGCAGAGATAACCAAGCTGCGTCAGAACAACGCCCAGCAGCGCGTCCGAATCCGCCAGAATCGGAACGCTGTAGTAATGCTCCTTCAGCTCTTCCGAAAGATAAGGCGCAAGTCCGAGGCGTTCTATCACCCTCTCCACGATCTCCTCCGGATTGCTCATGATGTACGGTCCTATCTGGATAAACTCCTGCCTGCCGTCGCTGCAATGCTCCTCCGGTATCCGGAAGCTCATGTAATGCTCTTCGAAGGAATCCCGGACCAGATACAGTATCTTTTCTTTATAATGCTTCTCCATCATACGGAATCCGCGTTCGATTTCATAGGGATACCCCAGAAAACGTCTGAGCCCCTGGTCAAATTCCATAAGGTCGTCCTCTTCCGTCATCCGGCTGTCCATGCGAATCAGCTTCACACCGAATGCTTTGACCAGCTCCTCTAATTGTCTGATAACATCTATTTCCATATTTTATCTCCATGTCTGATGATGCAGGGTACCTCTACATTATAAATAAAATACCGTTTTCTGTAAAGAGCGTAAAAAATGGACCGCCTTGCGGCAGTCCGGAATCATTGCAGTATTTTTATTCCAGTTTCTTTGTCTTTCCGTGTGTGATACCGTTTTCGTTGAAAGCGTCCACGCGGACATAGTATTCGCTGCCCTTTACCAGAGCGCCGATTCTTTTTTCTGTGCCATACAGCAGGTAGCTGTGATACAGCTTATCCGGGGACAAGCCCCAGAGGATGTTGTATCCTGTCGCGCCGCTGTCCTTAATAACGACCTCCATGTCCAGCTCGTTTGTGCGCTTTGCCGTAAATTCCGGCGCTTCTGCCGGCGCCCCGCTGCCAAGACCAAATACGCGCAGTCCCGAAATGCAGGGCTTCTGTTCATAAGCCACCTCCAGAATCGTCAGCTTCAGGAAGCGCACCTGTTTTCCCGCTTCCCAGACCAGGAAATCATGCGTCAGGTCTGTCTGCGCCTGGGATTTATCCTCCAGCACAAACCATTCCCCGCCGTCCAGGGAACCCTCTAATATCCAGCGGGTCCGGTGATTTCTGTCGTCGATGTACCGCGGCTGTGACGTTTTGTGGATTTCACCGGGCACCGGTATCTCTATTTTGTCATCCGCAAAATTAATCTGCACCGCATGTACGTCATAAGCTTCTCCCAGATCCATCTGAAGCCACTGTCCGGGTTCCGCCGTCGCGGCGCGCCACCAGGTCTGTACATTTTCATCGGCAGCCAGCTCCGGTCCCTTTCCTTCCTCGCAGGAGGAGGCTGTCATCGCTTTTTTATAGCTTAACAGATACCACTGCGGCTCCGCCCAGGGATTCTGCTGTGCTCCCTCCTCCAGGCTTTGCGGCCAGTCGCCGTAGCGCTGGTTGCAGAACAGCTCTCCGTCCTCATCCAGTCCCGCCTGCCAGATGCCCACCCGGCGCTCGAAGGAATGGTGCACGCTGATGCGCATCGTCGCTGCATGCCAGAGGTTTCCCGCCTCATCCTGCATGGTGGAGCCGTGTCCCGCTCCCGGCATAAAGCTGCCCGGATGAAACGAATAAGGATTGTTCTTTGCAGGCTGAAAATCTCCCAGAGGAGAATCCGCCACGTAAACGCCGTCCCCGTAGATGTTGTACTGGGTGCCCGCGAACGCATACTGGAGATAATATTTTCCATTGAATTTATTCATCCACGCGCCTTCTATATAGGGCGCTTTGCCCAGATAGCCCTTCAGCATGTCCATCTGCTCCTCCGGAAATTCCATGTCCTCCGGAATGCCCTGCTTTTTCAAAAAGGCGGAAACTGCAGCGTCCAGCTCCTCTTTTGTGAGCGGCGTGACCGTATTGTCCTCCCCCATCCGCTCAAAGCCCTTTGTAAAGGAATCGCCCCAGATCAATCCCTTCTTTTCGCCGATGGGCTTCATCGTTTCCGGGTCCAGCTCCACGCCCCAGATCGGCTTCACGCTTGCGCAGCCCCAGTAAAAATATACTCTTCCATCGTCATCGACAAAAAGATTGGGATCCCAGAAATCAAAGGTTCCGGGGATTTCCTCGTAGGGTCCCGCCAGCACATCCTTCGTGCGGTAGAAATTGCACGCCTCGCCTCTTTTCGATGAGCAGAAATACACGTATTCTCCCATAACCCGCACATCCGGTGCATAATCATACAGCGGCAGACTGTCCGGCAGCCGGTGATTTTCCCAGTTCACCAGATCATCCGACACCCAGACGCCCAGCGTCATGGACGCAAAGATATAATATCTTCCCTTAAAAAGAATCATGGACGGGTCCGCCGCTTCCCGGTCGATGATAATCTGGTTTCCCTGCGTGGTGTCCTGGTTAAACTGGTATCGGTAATTAATATTCACAGGATTACAAAAATATTTTTTCATACTATGATGCCTCTTTTCTTATAAATACGCGAACAGCCGGATTTTCAGCAGCGTCGGCTCCTGGAAAATCAGTGTGACCACTTCGTCTCCGTTCAGCCGCCGTCCCGCCTTCCAGACGCCGTTTTCAAAGACGCCCTCTTCAAAGGAGAGCACGTCCACGTTCGGTCTGTCCGCATCCGCGGAAAAATATGCGATAGCCGCCTTGTTTATCAAAATATAAAACGTATCCTCGGATTCCTTTACAACCATGCAGACGCCGTTCTTTCCGGACAGCATCGGGCTGTCCGTCACAGCGGTAAAGCCAAAGGTACCAAAAAGCATGGTATTTTCCGCCGCCCGCTCGCTGGATACCGCCTGCAGATCCCCGGTGCCGTATTTGCTGCACAGAAGAGGCATCATTTCCGCCAGCGCTCTGGAATACCAGCCGTATTCCTCCACATCCTGCGGCGTTTTCAGAGCCGGGTCCGTGACGTCCACACCGAACAGGTAGGACTGTGTCGCGGAGAAGGGCTTTCCGATATCCTCAAAGCCGAAGGGCGAATAGCACATGGCGTGGTAATGTCCCACCGCGTACACCTGTCTTGCCCCGGCATAGCTGTGCGTCGCGCATTCCGGGATAAACAGCGGATTTTCCCGTCTTGTGTATTCATCACACATTCCCAGAAAGTCCGGAACATAGATATCGGGCGCGATGACGTCAATCTCCGGCGCACGGTACCGCCATACCTCCATCACTCTGGATACGGGACCGCCGGTCGGATATTTTCCCGGCGCCTCCCCCTTGTCCAGCCAGCAGTTTGCTGTCATCGGCAGGGGATATTCCGCCTTTCCCGCCGCCGCGACCGCGTTCACATAGCCCGCCACATAGTAGGCGCTGAACAGCTCCTCCGCGCAGGCTCCGAACACCTCACTCCAGCTTCCGCCTGCGGCGCCGTTTTCTACCGCTTCCCGGACATCCGGAACCATCGTCTCCGTGTGGGCTTTCATGTAATCCGCAAACTCCTGCGGCACTCTTCCGTAAAACAGCTCATCTGCATGATCGGAATTCTCTCTTGCGGTCCCCATCAGTCCCGTCTCATTTTCCACCTGCACGGTAATCACCGTATTTTCCGTCTCATCTATGCTGCGGATATGCGCCATCAGCGCGGCAAACGCTTTCGCGTCCGCCTCCCGCGTAGCGTCGCACAGATAGGAAAGCGTCGTGTACGGCATTTCATAGAAATCCTTTCTGCGGATGAAATTCTTTCCCTTTTCCACCTGCGCGCGCGCAAACCGTACCAGATCCGTTTTCACCCATTCGGGCGCATAGTAGCACTGGGCGTTTTTCCAGGCGCCGAACCATAAAAGCCCCAGCTTTTTCCCTCTTCTTCGCGCCTGCAAAATCAGCCCGTCCACCAGGGAAAAATCGAAAACGCCCTCCTCAGGCTCCGTCAGCTCCCAGCTTACCGGCAGAAGAAGTGTGTTCATTCCCAGTCTGTCCGCCTGGTCGTACACCCCTTCCATATATTCCACGGAGGAGGAATTTGAGTTGTGGACTTCCCCCGCCAGCATGATAAAAGGCTTATCGTCCACCATAAGCAGCTTTGTTCCGTTCTGTTGTCTGATATAAGGATACATATTCTCCTCCATTTCCTTTCTTCGGTTCTACTCTGCCGTTATCTCCAGCTCTGCGCCCTCCAGTCCCTCTGCGGATACGCGCAGTATGGCGGTTCCCTTCTCATAGCCGGACCGCACAACAGCCAGCATCCTTCCGTGATAAGAAAGAACCTTTCCAGCGGTATAGTTTTCTTCTGTCGCCGTTCTTCCCGTGCCGAACGCCGCCAGAGACGCCGCGCCTTCTACTTCTGCATGAACCTCTGTCTCGGCATATGGAATCAGCCTGCCATCAGCGTCCACCACCTCTACGACTGCAAAGCAGAGGGATTGTCCGTCCGCCTTCAGCACATTCTGGCGCAGCGCCCGCTCATCGGCAGTAATCTTCAATCCGGCAGGCGCTCCCGCACTCTTTACACAGTCGCGGGAAACCTCTTTTCCATCCGTATAGCTGATTGCCTCCAGCGTGCCCGGCTGATATTTTACAAGAAAGCAGGCTTTGTTGTGATGCTCTTTTCCGGCGCTCTGGCGTCCTGCGGATACACCGTTTATCAGAAGCTCCACTTCGTCCGCCCCGGAATAAACCTCTACCTTGATATCGCAGCCTGTCTCTGCGTCCCAGGTCCAGCTATTCGCGCAGTCAGACCAGCCGTATCTGCCAAGAAGCTCCACCTTGTGGAAATTAGCGGGATTGTGGCAGGCAATATACGTCTCCTTCGAGCCCCAGATGATTCTGTGGTATGCAAGCTGCGGCTTTTCAAAACCGCACAAATCAAAATCACCGGCTCCCGCCGTGCGCCACGGATACTGCACAAAATTCAGCTTCTGCGCCTCCGCCTGCGCTTCTGCGGCTTCCGCATAAACAGTCTTGCCGATTCCGGCTTCCCCGATATAATCCTGGCTGGTCCAGACGAAATCGCCGATAAGATACGGATATTTTTCCACATCCGCCCAGTATTCCTCCCCCTGGCGCGGCTTGCTCTCGGTCGCGCAGATGACCCTGCCGGGGAACAGCTCTCCCGCTTCTTTATAATGATAATTCAGATAGTTATAACCGACAACATCCCACGGCGCGCAGAAGGCTTCTGTATAATCATTCCAGATTTTCCGTCCGTACTCGCCGTCCAGATTGTTGAGCGTTCCGCCGCTCTTCATCGCCTCTTCCATCAGGGACTCCCAGAATTTTCCGGTGTCCTCATCGTCCAGACCGTTGAAGAAGGAGCACATGGCGCCTCCGATAAAGCGGGTGGAATCCAGGCTGCGGGCATATTCCGCCAGCTCTGCGGAGGTCTGATAGCCGTCCGAGAGTCCGCCCTGCTCCGGCAGCTCGTTGCCGATGGACCAGATAATCACGCAGGGATGATTGCGGTCCCTCGTCATAAAGCTCTTCATTTCCTGCTTCCATTCCGCCTCAAAATGACGGCAGAAATCATGGCGGTTCTTCGGCATCTTCCAGGTATCAAAGGCTTCGTCCATGACGAGAATGCCCAGCCTGTCGCATACCTCCAGAAGGTCCGCCGACATCGGGTTGTGGGCAAAGCGGAGCGCATTGTAGCCGTTTTCCTTGTGCAGCTTCACCTTGCGGTACTCGCTTTCGTACAGGGACGCTGCTCCCAGGATCCCGTTGTCATGATGAATACAGCCGCCCTTCAGCTTGAGGCTCCTTCCGTTTAGCATAAACCCGTTTTTCGCATCCACGGAAATCGTGCGGATACCAAAAAGCGTCTCCGCGCTGTCCAGTACCTTTATCTCCTCCAGTCCTGCGGGGCGGCAGTCTGTCAGCTCCGCCGTCACCACATACAGATCCGGATGGTCAATATCCCAGATGGCGGCATTCTCCGCGCACACGCATGTCCGCCCGATGGCAGAGGAATCCGCGGGAATATGTATCTTCACCGCTCCCCAGGCGGCAGCGCTTCTGTCTTCATCCTCTTTTTTCAGCGCTATCCGCACCCACACGTCCTGTTCCTTTGCCGTGTGATTCTCCACCGTAACCTCCACCGTCACAAAGGCGTCCCCGTTTACGATATGATCCGTATGGGCAAATATCCCGTCCGGGGCAATATGCACCTGCGGCGCCAGAAGCAGATTTACATGACGGTAAAGACCGCCGCCCGGATACCAGCGGCTGTTCGGCTCGGCGTCGTTGCCTACCAGCACCGCCAGACGGTTTTTCCTGCCGCACTTTAAGCGGCTGGAAAGCTCTGTCCGGAACGGCGTGTAGCCATAATGATGACGCCCCATAATATGTCCGTTTAAAATCACGGTCGTATCCCGGAACGCGCCGTCAAATTCCACCAGGACCCGCTGATTCTCCCACTCTTCGGGCACCTCCAGGTATTTCGTGTAGGTCGCGGTTCCTCCGTCGTAAAATCCGGTGTTCGTCCCGTTTACGGAATCCGCCTTTACATCCGATTCTATCATAAAATCATGCGGAAGATTTACCGTCCGGCTCTGCTTTGTCATCCCCGGAATATTGGAGGGCTCTCCCAGCATAAACTCCCATGCCCTGTCTATGTTTATTTTCTTCATCTTCGTCTCCTATTTTGCAATCTGGTTCAGCCGGTTGTTCAGCTTATGAACCAGCTCCGGCGTAACCAGTCCCGCCAGCTGCTTTAATGTATTTTCCACACTCATGCGGTCCATCATTTTCTGCATTTCCTCCGGAAGCTGTATGTTTTTCGCCACGTCCCCGTAAGCCTCCGCCGCCTTCGCCTGGACAGGCGCAACCAGCTCGTCAAACACCGCCAGCGCCTCCGGGCTTGCTTTCACATCTCCCATGCTGTCCTTGATGGAATAATAGCCCTCCCGGACGATCTCGTCGTCCCTGTCAAACCAGTTTACGACCTCCCCGCCGGCTTTCCGGTAATCCGGATTGGGCTGCTCCACCTTGCGTATCCTTATGGTGTCGCTGCAGGCGCCCGCCTTCGCTTCAATCACATGCTCCCCGCTTATCGCCGCCTTAAAGCGGAATACCTTCTCCGCCTCCAGCGTTTCCATTACGTTTCCATCCACCAGGAGCGTCACCGCCGGGCGGTTGGAATACACCTTAATCTCCGTCTCCTCCTCCGTTCTGTCCACGTATCTGCTTCCGCAAATATGCACGAAGGGTTCTTTGGATAAATAAGCCTTATAAATATAAAACGCGTCCTTCTTCGTCTTCCGGTCGAAGGTCACAAGCCCCTTCTGGTTCTGACCCGGTTTTCCGCCCTCGTCGCGCCCGTCCGCGCCGAAGTCGAACATGTTCCAGACATGCATTGCCCAGATATACGGGCGTTTGCTCCACATTTCCAGCATGTGTTCATGATACAGCGCCTGATATGCTTCCGTCCAGTCTCCCTTCTGCGGGCTGGCGCTCTGATACTGCGGATTGGCATCCGCGCCGTACTCGGAGAGCCCCATCGCCACATCAGGATGCTTTTCGTGATAGCTGTCAAACCAGCTGTCATTGTCCTCCATCTCTCCCACGTACCAGCCGTAGTACAGATTATACGAGCGGATATCCGGCAGCGTCACCAGCTCTTCCTCCGGACTTAACATAAAGATATGCGCCATCGAGGTTGATCTTGTTTTATCCAGTCTGTGACACAGGTCGTTCAGTATCCGGTGATTTTCCATCAGATCCTCCGTGACGCCCGTCGTTCCCGTAATCTCATTGGAAAGCGCCCAGCAGATAATGGAGGGATGATGATGATTCTGCACGATAAGCTCCGTCATCTGGGAAATCGTATTTTCCCTTGCCTCCGGCATGTGCTCCGTAATGTAGGGAATCTCCGCCCACACAATCATACCGCAGCGGTCCGCCAGCTCGTAGAAATACTGGTCGTGCTGATAATGGGCGAGGCGGATGGTGTTGGCTCCCATTTCAAGCAGAAGCTTCATATCCTCCTCATGCATGGCGCACGTTAAGGCGTTGCCCACACCCTGCCTGTCCTGATGGCGCGCCGCCCCGCAGAGCGGATAGGATCTGCCGTTCAGGAAAAATCCCTTCTGCGGGTCAACAAAGAACGTGCGGCAGCCAAATTGCAGCTCCACGCTGTCCAGAACCTCCGTATTTCCGGCATCCAGCAGCTCCGCCCGCAGGGTGTATAAATAGGGGTCTTCTTTTCCGTCCCACAGATGCACCTGGTTAAGCGTCAGCTCCTCCTTCAGGCAATTTTCCTTTATCTGTACCGAAGAGCGCGCCGCCACGTTTCCTTCTGCATCCAGAATGGTCAGCGCTGCCTTTGTGCCATCCGGCGCGTTTTCCGTCCAGCCCTCCACCGTGACCGCCGCATCGTTTTCCTTTACCTCCGGCGTCACCTTAATACCGTTTCCGCCATAGTAGCCCAGCGCAAAATGCGCCTCCGGCACGCGGATCAGATAGACGTTCCGGTAGATACCGCCGTAGAACGTGAAATCCGCCTTCTGGGGATAAATGGTGCGCACCGCGCTGTTGTCAGCAGAGACGGCTATGGTGTTTTCCTCTGCCAGCCAGGGGGTAAGATTTACCCGGAAGGTGGAATAACCGCCATCGTGCTTCCCGGCAAGCTGTCCATTGACATAAACCTCCGCCATCATGGCAACCCCGCGAAATTCCAGCCAGAGCTGCTCATCTCTCTCCAGCTCCATATGCGGAAGCCGCTTTACGTACCAGCATTTTCCCCGGTAGTAATCATTGCCGCCATCCTGTCCGTCAACGGCATTCCAGGTGTGGGGCAGATCAACCATTTCTCCGAAAGCCGCATCAATGACCTCCGATGCCGCTGCCCCTGCGCCGATGTCCTTCTTCACAAACCTCCATTGTTCCATAAATTCTGTATATTCTCTCATAAGGTGCCTCCTGCTCCATCCTTCTTCTTGCCTTTATTATATAAAACCCCTCCGCTCTCCTAATAGAATAATTTAAGTTAAAACTAGCACAAAATTTTGTTTTTCGCCAGCTTCCGGTACTGCCGCAGAGCCAGCACCGCCGCCACCGCAGCCGCCGTTATATCGGCGATGATATGCGCCAGAATATTTCCTTTTACGCCAAAGAGCCCGTTCATGATGTACAGAAGCGGTATCAGAAATATCCCCTGGCGGAGCGTCGATACGAGCGTCGCCATCGGCGCGTTGCCGGACGCCTGCAGGAAGTTGGAGCCAAGATAATATACGCCCAGGAACGGTCCGGACAGCACCAGCATCGATATCATTTCCCGCCCCAGCGCCAGCGCCTCCGGCTCTTTTAAGAACAGCGAAATCAGTATCCTGCTGTTAAAAAGACAGAGCACGGTCACCGTCAGACCGATTCCCACGGTCAGGATGGAGAGCTTCACCAGCGTCTCCCGGATTCTTTTCACATTGCGTTCCCCGTAGCAGTACGCCAGCAGCGGCTGCACGCCCATGCAGATTCCCATCTGTATCATGGAAATGACCATCGTGGATTTTCCTGCCGCCGCCATCGCCGCCACGGCGGTCGTTCCGTACTGCGCCAGGAGCTGGTTTGCGATTGCCGACGCAAAGCCGACCAGTACGCTGTTTATCGCATTGGGCGCCCCGATTGCCAGCACCCTGCGGATTTCCCACGGGTTCCGGCGGGCATAAGATGGGCTTAAGGTGAAATTGGTTTCGTTTTTCTTTTCCTTCGTCTTCACGTAGAAAATAATGTACACCGCGCCCACCGCGTTTCCCAGCACGGTCGCTATGGCGGCTCCGCCTACGCCCAGATGAAATACCAGGATAAAAACGGGGTCCAGAATGATGTTTGTCACCGTGGAAAGCAGGTTTGCAATCATGCCCTCCCGGATGGCGCCCTCCGCACGGATGATTCCGCCGAAGCCCGTGGTAAAAATCATTATGGGCGCCCCCAGCGCCAGCACCGTCAGATACATTTTCGCATACTGCCAGGTCTCTTCATTCGCTCCCAGAAATCCGAGCAGAGGGTCAGCGAAAACCACTGCCAGAGCGGCAAACACAATTCCGAAAAGCAGGCTTCCCCAGCAGCACAGACTGGAGTAGAGCTTCACTCTGTCGCCGTCCTTCTCGCCCAGCGTTTTTGCAATCAATACGCAGCCACCGCCGCCCAGCATGTTCCCGACCGCCATGATCAGCGTAAATACCGGTCCCGCAATGGACACCGCCGCCACCTGCGCGGTATTCCCCGCCTGTCCGACAAAAAACATATCCGCCATGTTGTATAAAAGCATCACCACCATAGATATCATTGCCGGAACGGCAAGATTGGCGATTGCCTTCCACACGCCCGCATCGCGGAATAACTGCTCCTGTTTCGTCTGCATCTTCTGCACCCTCCCTGTTCCTTTCTTTTCTGCTCATATGTAAGCGCTTCCCGGTGTCCTGCCTCCGGGCAGGTTCCTGTGGGTTCAGACCTTTCATACCTGATATCTTTAGTATATGGAAAACGGTAAATCCATTCAACCGGCAATATTTCGTCATCCGAAAGATAAGCGACATCATTTGCATTTCTGTTGCAGAATTCAGTAATTTTTTATATTTACAATGGTGGGTGCTGTCTGTCCGTCAATAGTTAAGTGGTTCCTGTCCGCCGGGTCTTTTCTATTTTTTGCAAAAAAAGAAGCAGCGCATCTGTTTCTTAGATTCGCTGCTTGCCTTTAGATAGAGGCGATATAAACGCCATTCCATAATCTCACACTATATTTTTTAGGATTTAACTATCCTCACCCAGTTCTTCATCTTCCTTTTTTTGTAAATAATAAAATCTCTTTTGAATTTCAATTTCTTCCCGAAGCTGTTCCTCCGATGGAAGATAAGTTTTATACTTTGATGCGAAAAGCTGTTCGTGTCCGTGTAGAACAGAATATTTCGCAATGTCCTCATCCGTATCAGAGCATAAAATAATACCTAATGTAGGATTGTCTCCCTCATTTCGTTTCATTTCGTCATATATACGGATATACATATCCATTTGCCCGACGTCTTGATGCGTGATTTTAGTTGTTTTCAAATCAATTAGAATAAAGCATTTTAAGATATAGTTATAAAAAACAAGATCAATATAGTAATCCTCTTTTTCTGTACGGATGTGCTGCTGTCTTGCAACAAAGGCATATCCTTTTCCCATTTCCATAAGAAATTTCTGAATATGCGTAATAATTCTCTGCTCCAGCTCACTTTCTGTAAAATCCGCATTAGAAGCCAGACCCAGAAATTCCGCTATGACCGGATTCTTGATAAATTCCAGCTTATCTGCCTGATAAGAAGCTGTCAGTTCCTTCATTTCTTTTTCAACTGGCTCTGTGTTTTGAGACATCAACATCCGGTAATAATATTGAGAAGAAACATTCCGCTGCAAAGTACGAACAGACCACGCCTGTTCCTAAGCTTCCTTTGCATACCAGGCTCTTGCTTCTGGTGATGTTTCTTGAAGCAGGATTCTATAATGCGTCCATGACAGCGGACGACCAGACTTTGGACTCAGTGAGTCCAGAATTTGAGGAAACTCCTGGTGGAACTTCACATACTTGTATAAGCTGCTAAAGTCAAAGCCTTTTCCATATTTTTCTTTCAATTCAGCAGACAATTTCTTCATTGTCTTTTTACCATAGCCTGCTTTTCCGTTTTCGTCCAGACACTCCATTGCAATTCGCTTGCCAATCAACCAGTTCCTTTGAACCAGAATCGTATCAACAGCAGCATAAGCTATGCTCTGGGCACTTTCTACAATTTCACAGGTATCGGCAAATAAATCTCCGATTTCATGATAAGCAATCATGCTTCTGTTGAATTTTGGACTCACTGAATCCAAAATTGCCGTTTCTTTTTCACGACTTTTTTTTGTTTTTTGAGAGTTCTGTTCCACTGCTTATTGCCACCCCTTACCATTATTCCCGCTCAAAACTCAGTGTTCACGTTATTTCCTCTATCTTAGCATAGAAATGCGAATGGTGCAATCAAGAGGTCAAAAATAGCACCCGGAGTTTCCCTTCCGGGTGCCTGGCACCGACAGCTTATCTTCTTTTTTCACAGGTACCGTTATAACTTATTCCGCATCAAGAAATTCCTTAACCTTCCGGGCAACCAGCTCCGTATCCTCAATCATGGGATGCGCGCTGTTTGGCAGCCACAGCAAATCCGACGTTTCAATCTGCGTTGCAATGAGCGCACCATTCGCAGGCGGAATTACAATATCATATCTTGGCGCAATTACCAGTGTTTTTGCTTTAATCTCCGGCAGCCTGTCATAAATATCAAATTTGCCAAGAGCAACCTGCTGATGTTCAAAAGCCTCCGCATCACCCGGATTATCGTCCCTGGTGGCGGCAACCATCCTGCGGACGCCCTCCGCCGCCTCCGGATTTTCACGGATAAACTTTCTGGATACCACCATCTGAAGCGCCAGCTCCTCCGGCACGCTCTCATAGCTTCCTTTTTCCATCATGGTCATTGCGCATCCTGGAGTATTTGGGGTTTTTCGTCAAAAAATATATTATTTAGAAAAATTAGCGTCTATATTTTGCATTATATCCAAGCATGATGAAATCACACGCCATGACATTTTGGCGAATCAAACAAAAAAATTATCCAACACATTGCCGGATTTTAATTTCCCCCTGATGGCGTTACGATAATTTACAGAAAGTATTCGATTTTACTATCTAATCTGAAAGGAGAACAACAATATGGGTAATCTGTTAAAAGACCAGGTAGCTATCATCACCGGCTCCGGTCAGGGCATCGGAAAGGACCTGGCTGTGTGGATGGCTTCACAGGGCTGCAAGGTCTTCACCAACAACCGTAAAAAAGGCTCCTCCATGCAGGCGCACGACGGAAAATTTGTCAAATTAAACGAGGACGACCAGGCAAAGCTTGCCACTATCATCGGCGACGCGGAAACCGCTGCAGAGGCAGTCAATTCCAACCCCGATGTGCAGGCTGCAGGAGGCGAAGCATGTCCGGTATATGCGGATATCAGCAAACCGGAGGGATGCAAAAAGCTGGTGGATGCCGCCATCGAAAAATGGGGACGCCTCGACATCCTGGTAAACAATGCCGCCGCCACCTGGACCGGCAATGTAAAAGAAATGAAACCGGAAAACTGGGAGACCTGCGTCCGTTCAAAGCTTGATTCCTCCTTCTATCTCATTTATTACGCTCTGCCCCATATGCTGAAGCAGGGCTATGGACGCATTCTTCTGGCATCCTCGGAAGGACAGGTCGGTCTGGAAGGTATGTGCGGTTACAGCGCTGCCTGCGGCGGTGTGGCTGCCATGACGCGCGGTATCGCACAGGACCTGGCAGGCGACGGCATTTCCATCAACGCGTACACCCCCAACGCCGGAACCCGGAGCTGGTTTAACATGCTTGCGGAGTACCGCGCAGAGGGTATCGACCCGTCGTATATCGAAGCGGCTGCCCCGGCGGCACAGAAGTTTCCGCCAGACCGCATGATTCCGGTTCTCGGCTACATGTGCACAAAAGAATTTGAGGCTACCGGACTGGTGGTAAAGGTCGGCGCCGACGGAGAAGTTTCTCTGTGGAGCAACATGGATAAATACAACACAATGTTCAAGGATTTGTGGAAGGACGGCGCCTGGACAGTGGAAGAACTCCGGGAGCGCGTTCCGAAGGAGCTGCTGAAAGATGCCACTGTCACAAAATCTGTTCTGGCGGTAAACAAGGGCAGCTACGACTAAACGAAGCTTACACAAAAAACTGACTGCATATGTCTTACACTTATCTCTTTTTTGCCCGCTGCGCTCGCGGCGGGCATCTTCGTTGGAGGAATTTTGCCCCCGGCATTATAATCTGAGCTGCCCGGCAAATGTTTCTTATTTCCATTTGTCCTTTGGCTCATAATCTATACGTAAGGAGGATTTTATCATGGCTTTTCTGCGCAGCGGCAGCGGTCTGTTTTCTGACGGCTGCTCCACCAATGATGATGTGGAATGGCTGAAAAAGGAGCTGGAGATTTTCCGTGACAAAAGTGGGCGGCAACGCTGTAGTGGACGCGTCTCCCGTACCTCTGCGCGGCGACGTGCAGCTCATCCGCCAGGCTTCGGAGGCGACCGGCGTCCATGTTATCGTCTGCACCGGTCTTTATTATGAAAAAGGCCGTCCGCAGAAATATCTGGAAATGGACGAAAACGCGGTCTATCAGATGTGTAAAGATGAAGTGGAGCATGGTATCGGCGATACCGGTATTTATCCCGGCTTTCTCAAATGCGGCATGAGCTCCCTTGGTCCCGGAAGCGATATTCCCGCCTGCGAATGGGCAACGCTCCGCGCTCTCGCCCGTCTTTCCGCGGAAACCGGTCTTTCCCTGCACGTCCACACGGCTGTGCCCATGACGCCGGAGCAGGTTATCAGCGTGGCAAAATGCGCACTGGATGCCGGTGTCAGCCCGGACCGTCTGAACATGATGCATTTGGATCAGTACCTGCGCGTCCCCTATGTTATGGACGACTATATCCGCAATTTTGAGCAGACCCGCACCGTAAATATCGACCTTCAGTGCAAAATTCTGGATATGGGCTGCACAATCGGTTTTGACTCCTGGGATTCCCTGGTATCTATTCTGCCGGATAATAATGACCGTCTGAAGGCTCTGGTGGAATTGATCCGGCGCGGCTATGCGGGACAGATCGTCCTTGGGCACGACGTCAGCGACAAATCCCACAGCGCTTCCTTCGGATATACCGGCTTTACCGGTTTTGCAGTCAATGCCCTCCCGACGCTCAGAGCGATGTCTGATATCGTCAGCGACGCAGATATCCGCAAACTTGTCTGCGACAATCCGGCAAGACTTCTGGCATTTGATATTCCTTAGACGGACGCTGACGCAGCAGTAACCCCGC
Organism: Marvinbryantia formatexigens DSM 14469; assembly: GCF_025148285.1. Lineage (NCBI taxonomy): Bacteria > Bacillati > Bacillota > Clostridia > Lachnospirales > Lachnospiraceae > Marvinbryantia > Marvinbryantia formatexigens. The sequence continues at coordinate 916,060 of NZ_CP102268.1, forward strand.
CCGGCAAAAGGGATTTTATTGTTTTTTTCAGCATAGCATTCTTTTGTTTCTGTTAAAATCATGCAACATGGCGGAATTTTTCCAGATAATATTCGACAATATTCCCTATCCGTGCTATAATATCTTTATCTCTGCCGGGTATTTTTTACAAATGCCCGGCAGACAAATCTTCACGCATATGGACGGTTACAAAAATGATTACATCTTTACTTCTTTATCACTATTTATGCGAGACCTGGCAGGTGACGACCATCGGAAAAAGCATGGCGGACCAGGCGCTCTCCTTCCCGGTATTTTTTCTGCCGGGCATGAAGCCCGCGGAAAATCATCTGTATATCTGCCGCTGTAAGGATCTGCCCTCCGCCTGTCCGGTTCCCTGCCTGTTCCTGTGTATTGGAAGCCAGCCCGCTTCCATCCGTCACGGATGGGAATGGAAAGGGAATATCTTTTATATCGAAGACAAGACCGACATCCTGTCCCTCTACAACAATGTCGTCCATCTGTTCCAGATCGTTACCGACTGGAAGACCCGGATGGACGGGCTGATGGAGCAGGGAGCCGACATCAGCGCGCTGGTGCAGACGAGCCTGCCGCTTTTCGAAAACTGCATCACGATTTCCGACTATAAGCTGAATCTTCTTGTCACCTGCGATGTAAAAGCGGGCGGCGACGCCAGCGCTATCGAGATCCGGAATGATCTGGAACGTGTCCCGGACGATGTCAGTCTCGAATTTAAAGACTTTTTTTCCCGTAATATCCGGATGCGCGAGCCCTTTCTTTACAAAGGGCAGCAGAACAATCCCGAAGGACAGAATTACTGTATTAATCTCTACCACGGCGACACGTACGCCGGCACCTGCACTCTCTGGGACAAATGCCGCCCCATGCTTCCGCGGGACTTTCTTCTGTTCCAGGAATTTGCCAGATACATCCGGCGGGCATTATCGCGTCCCTCCAATATTCCCTCGGAGCAGACCATCAGTATGAAATCCATCTTTTATACGCTGCTGCAGTGCTTCCCCATCAGCCAGGAGGAGCTGTCCGCCGCCGAAGCTGATTTGCGGCAGCTTCTGGAAATGAACCAGGTCGCCTTCGGGCACTGGGTCTGTATCACCATCGACAGCGCCAACCGGGACAAGCAGCTTCCGGAGGAGTATCTCTGCGCCGTTCTGGAAAATATGCTTCCTTATACCCTGTCCTTTGGCATGGACAACCGGATCGTATGTTTTTCCATGATTCCCGCCGGAGACACCTGCCGCAATACTGTCTGCGATATTCTGGAGCCCTATCTGAAGGACATGAATTTCCGGGCGGGCATCAGCGATGCCTTTACCGATATATTCCAGAGCCACACCCACTACCGGCAGTCGCTCGCCATGCTGAAAACCGGGTTTTCCTCCCAGCCGGAGCGTCTGATTTACCCCTTTGGCGACTTTATCCTCCCCTATATGCTGGAGCACTGTGTGGGGGAATTTGATAAGGATATGATTTTTACAGAGGGGCTGCGTGCCCTAAAGGAGCTGGACACCGGCGTGGACTACTGGGACACGCTGAAGCGCTATCTCGACAACGAATGCAACGCCTCCAAAACCGCCCAGGAGCTCTATCTGCACCGCAGCACCCTGCAGCCAAGGCTGGAAAAAATCCGGACGCTGGCGGATATGGATACACCGGAGGGCAGGCTTTATCTGCGGATATGCATCTATCTGGAGGAGTACCTGGACAGCAAAAAAAGGAAATGAGGAAAGGCGGAACGCTGTGCCTGCGCACAGTATCCCGCCCCTTTTTATGTCTTCTTTTCTGTCTTCTGTCAGATAAATTTCCGTTCCGTCACAACTGCATCTACATCCCAGTCCAGAGTCACATGCTCTCCTGTTTCTGCGCTGCCCGCATTGATCAGAGCCATGCCGACCCATTTTCCGACGGTAAAGCCGTAGGTAAATTTAGTAACGCGTCCAATTTCCTTTCCGTTTTTGGACACCACTGCTCCGTAAGGTCCTCCGTGAACCTTTACGTTTGGATCATCCACCGTGATGCCGACCAGTTTCTTTTTCATCGGCTGGTCCTTTGCCGCCAGAACTGCGTCTCTGCCAAGGAATTCTTCCTTCGTCCAGTCGATCATCCAGTCCATGCCGGTCTCAAACGGTGTGGCGTCGTCGAAATCTGTCACCAGATACAGTCCGGCTTCCGTCGCCAGCGTATAGGCGATTACGTCAAACTCATCCACAAATTCGCCGCCGTATTTTCCTACCTCTGCGCAGAGCATCTGCTTCACGGCTTCCGTATCCTTTACGTCACAGTAAATCTCATAGCCCTTTTCGCCGGTGTAGCCGCCCTTTGCCGCCTTTATCTGAATATCGCCGAGACGGTTTTCCACCATCTGGAAACGCTTCTGTCCATGCGGATTCACCTCAAGAAGCTGTTCTACCATTTCCTCCGCACGCGGTCCCTGCACGGCATACATATCAATTTTTTTCGTGATTTCCTCCCACTTTGCATCAAGACCGTCGGATGCATTTTCCATCTCACGCATAATACGCGGCACATGAAGTGTGGAAATCCAGTAGGTAGTTTCACCCTGTCTTGTGATGACGCAGTCATCCTGGGGGATGCCCTCCTCCGTCAGCAGCATCGTATATTTTCCTTTTGTGATATCCAGTTTGGAAATCCTGCACGGATAAAGCCGCTCCAGGAGAACAAGCGCATCCGCACCGGTCACCTCAATCAGACGGTGCGTGAAATAATATACGCCCACTGTATTCCGGATGACCTCATGCTGATGTCTGCAGCTTTCGTCTGTACTGATTAATAACATCTTATTTGCCCTCCTTTGCTCCCTCATAGTTCTCTACACCGGTATTCGGCTTCTGTCTGCGGAAACCGATAGCACGTTTATGTATCCGGTACCGTATCTTGTTCTGTTCTTTGTCTTCCTCCATATCAACGCTCCACTGGGCGCCTACCAGAGTTTTTACGTTGCCGTCGAAAATCTGACGGTACATCTCGTTGTTCTCCGGATACATTCCCAGCATATCCCATTTCATCATGTCGCCTTCGATGATGGTCTCGTCGCTCTCAAATTTCGTGAAGTTGCAGTCTACATCCCTGGACTGGAATACCATCGATATCCAGGAACCCATTACACGCGAATCCTCCACATCTGCCGGAACGCCCATCCATTCCCTCGTCGCCTTGCGGGTATGGAAATCAGCGAACTGGAACTTGCCGCACGCTTCAAACAATGCCGGCATCACACGATCCCAGAGCGCCCGCTCTTCATCGGTAAACTTGTTGCGGTACAAATCAATCGCATTGTATGCATACGCAATCGGGAAGCCGCCCACATTATCCTGATACATTTCTCCTGCTGTCCATCTTGCTCCCGTCGGGGATTCGAAATATCCGGTGTCGATAAAGGACGGATACTCCTTCTTCGGCCAGGGCTTCGGTCTGCTCTTTGCGGCAGCCGGTCCCCATACTTCCCATTCATACTGTTCTTCGTCAAATTTATCCTCTTCGTTCGTGTTGGGATGCTTGCCGTATTTCCGTTTCGTCTCCTGAATCGCCAGACAGTAGTCGTCGCCCATGCCGATTCTCTCCGGATCCATTGCGTTCAGCGGACATCCTGCCAGACCATAGCAGAAGTGGGAGCCTCCGCCAAGAGACAGATCACATGCCTCCGGTCCCGCGATGTCGTAATCACAGACATGGATTTCCTTCTCAAAACGGTCCTCAAACGGTCCGATCTGTCCAGCCATCGGGCTCCAGCAATAGTCCATCAGCTGTGCCCAGTTATCCGACAGCATGGTCTGTCTTCTCTCGTATTCCGGAATTACCACGCGCAGCGTGTGGAATGTCGCCAGGCAGAATTCCGCGCCCAGACGATTCATAAACTTGTACGTCTCATAAAAATTCTTGATTGCTCCCCACGGAGAGGACATGCCCCTGTAAAGACGCATATTGCTGTCCGCGTCCCGCAGGTTTACATCCGAAACATTATAGGGAAAGCATTTTGTTGCCTCCTTTGTCTTTGAACCCATAAATAATACCCTCCTTCAATAATTTGCCCTTCGGCAGGTTACTTTTATCTTAATCTTCCGGCTGCTTTTTTGCTATCCGCAGGATGTCGGATTATTTCGCCCCGCAATCAGACACCCTCCGGAATTTTTCGCGCTTATCCTTTTACGGCTCCGGCAACTGTATTTTTCTCCAGCACCCGGTAGAAGAACGGGAATGCGAAGAGAATCGGAACCGTCGATACGACGATTGCCGCAAACTGCACGAGATATTTCACGAGCTGCAGCTCGCCGCCGGATACCATCATATAATTCTGGTTGCTCGTCTCCACGATTTCACGTATCCAGAGCTGCATCGGCCAGAGTTCCTTGCTGTTCGGCACGTAAATCGACGCCTGGAACCAGGAATTCCAGTGGAGAATCGCCGTATTGATCATGATTACCACGATCAGTCCCCGCGCCTGCGGAAGCATGACCTTAAACATGGTGGTCAGATGACCAGCCCCGTCAATTTTCGCCGACTCGACCGTTTCCTCCGGCACCGACAGAAACGCGTTCATCGCCAGCACCATAAACATACCGTTCGTGCAGGACGGAACCACCAGCGACCAGACCGTGCCGGTCAGACCGAGGTTTCGCAGCACGATATAAGTGGGAATCGTCCCGGCGGAAAATACCAGGGAAAGCATACAGAACAGCTTCATAAAGTTCTGCAGCTTCGTCTTCCTGCTCAGGCAGTACCCTGCGATTACGTTTAAGACCAGACCGAACACGACGTTGACCACCATGTAAAGAATGGTGTTAAACATTCCGCGCAGCACATTTCCGTCCGCAAAGCTTCCGCCCGTTTCCTGGAAGAGAATCCGGTACGCCTCCAGATTCACAGAATCTCCGAACCACCACGTAATTCCCTCGTTGGAAATCAACTGCTGCGGGTCGCTGTAGATGGAGCTCATCAGCACGTGCCACATCGGCACGATGCATATCAGGACTACCAGGCACAGCATCGCGATAATGACGATATCCACAATCGTCCCGCTTACGCTTTTTCCCTGCACCATTCCCTCCTTCGGCTTCTTTCTTGATAAATGTTTATTATCCATCTTCTCAATCTCCCTTCTGCTATGCGGCGTTCTTCTTCTGCAGTCCTGCCTGCATATAATTCGAAATCAGCATCAGCACCGTGGCAATCACAGACTGGAACAGACCGGCTGCTGTCGACAGCGCGTAGTCCGGCTTCGCTCCGGTAAAGGAATACCGGTAGGTAAAGGTCTGCATACAGTCGGCAACGCTGTAGATATCGGAATTATACAGCAGAAGGATTTTGTCAAAGCCCTGCATGAAAATCAGTCCGACGTTCAGGGTAAGCATGGTCAGCACGAAGGGCATGATAGCGGGCAGCTTGATTTTCACCAGCCGGTCCCAGCGGTTTGCCCCGTCAATCGCCGCCGCTTCCATAATGGAATTGTCGATGTTGGAAAGCACCGCGACAAACATAATCGAGCTGTAACCCGTTTTCTGCCACACTTCAATAAAGGCATTTATCAGCCAGAACACCGGGATATCTCCGTTTGTCAGAAGATTCTGCGGCGTTATGTGGAAAATCGCCACCAGCAGCTCCGTGATGATGCCGTCCTTATCCAGGAACAGCTTAAACATCATACACACAACGACGGTGGAAATGAAATACGGCAGAAAGGAAATCGTCTGGACGCCTCGTCTGAACCATTTCACCCGCACCTCTGACAGCAGCAGCGCCAGCACCAGCGGGAAGAAAAAGCCGAATACCAGATTAATCAGCGCCATACACACGGTGTTCCGGAATGCCAGCCAGAACTGGTCCAGCGAAAACAGACGGGCAAAATTCGCAAATCCTACCCAGTCGCTTCCCAGAATTCCCTTCCGGAAGCTGAAGTCCTCAAATGCCATCGCAAGCCATGCCATAGGCATATAGTTAAAAACGAACAGGAAGGTAAAGGGCAGAAGGAACATGACGTATACGATCCAGTTTTTTCTCAGGTCCTCTTTCCATGTCTTTTTATTGATTCCCGGTGACCGGGCTCCTTTTTTTGCAATCACTTTACTCATAATCCAGCTCCTGTTTTATATGACAAAAGAGACTGCTGCATAAATTAGCGGACAGCCTCTTTCACCTGTTTGCTACTTTGTTTCCTTTGTTTCTTCTGTTTCTTTTTCGGCAGGTGCAGGCGCTTTTTCTGTCTCTGCTTTTGCCGCTTCCGTTGCGGCTTCTGTTGCCTTCGCCTCTGTCGCCGGCGCCTCAGTTGCCTTTACTTCTGCTTTTGTTTCAGCTTCTGTTGCCGGTGCCTCTGTTGCAGGTGCTTCTGTTGTCTGTGCCTGTTCTGCCTCAGATGCTGCCTCAATCGTTGCTGCTTCCGTCACAGCCTCCGTTGCCTCAGCCTTTGCTGCTTCCGTCACGGCTTCTGTGGTTTCTGCTTTTGTCTCTGCTTCCGTCACGGCTTCTGTTGCTTTCGCTTCTGTTGCCTTTTCGGTTTCTGCTTTCTTAGCCTTGGATGCTTTCTTCGCAGCCGCCTGCTTCGTCACCGGAGTTGCTGCCGTCGTACCTTTTTTGAGGTCAACGCCCATATCCGCATTCTTAATGCAAACCGTGCCATTTTCCTCTGTAATTGTCAGAGTAAGCTGACCATCCATCAGAGATACCGTATTGCCGCTCCAGCTTCCCGCAAATTTCTGGGTTCCGCCGTAATTCTCCGGCATATTAACCGTGTACTGCGCTGCTCCGTTTTCAGAGAGCACCAGTGTTGCCGCAAAATAGCCGCCGTGTGTTCCGGTGTAGGTTCCCGCATAGCTTACTGCCGGCTGTTCTGTTACCGGTTCTGTCTCCGTCTGCGGTTCTGATTCTGTCTCTGATTCTGTTTCTGATTCTGTCTCCGGCTCCGTTTCCGGTTCTGTTACCGGCTCCGACTCCGACGGCTTCTCAGATTCATCTGTCGAACCGCTGCCTTCTTTCGTCAGGTTGACGCCCTGTTCCGCATTCGTCACGGTAACCGTACCGCCTGCTTCTGCAATCGTCAGAACGAGCTGCCCTTCCATCAGAGATACCGCATTGCCGCTCCAGCTTCCTGTAAAGTTCTGGGTTCCGCCGTAGTTTTCTGGCATATTTACTGTATACTGCGCCGTTCCGTCTTCAGCAAGCACCAGCGTTGCCGCAAAGTAGCCGCCGTGTGTTCCGGTGTAGGTTCCTGCGTAGCTTACTGCCGGCTGTTCTGTCACCGGTTCTGTCTCCGTCTGCGGTTCTGATTCTGTCTCAGGCTCGCTGTCCGGCTGTTTCTCTGTCTCCTTCTCTGTTTCTGTCGGAGGGGTTTCCGGTTTTTCCGGTTTCGTTGTGCCGCCCTTATTTTCATATGTAACCGTTCCCGGCTGTGTATATAGCGCCGGAGAGCTTGGGATTCCTACAGAAATCGTTTTCACTGTCTTACCGTCCGAAGCATAGGTGACGCTCATTTTCATCGTCGTTCCTGCCGGGAAGATAATGTTGTTCAACATATCCTTACCGGACTGCGTCATCGTCAGCACTGCTCCGTCTGCAATACCGGTATAGGTACCTCTCTGTGCTTCAACGGTAATACCGCTGGAGCTAAGCGTCATAACATATGTCTTATCACTGTAAAGTGTCAGCTCGCAGGGCCAATCCATCTGGGCATAGGAGCCGTTTACCATACCGTATCCCGGTACGCTGCCATTTAACACGTATGTTCCGTCTGCTGTGTTCTGATTGTTATTATTGTTATTGGAGCTGCCGCCCTGGTTACCGTTTGTGCTGCCCGGCTTATCGGTATTATTGTTGTCCGGATTCTTGTCAGAGCTGTTGTCCGGCTTTTTATTACCATTGTCCGAACTGCTTCCGTCAGCAGGCGGTGCGCTGCTTCCGGTGAAGGTCGCGTCATTCCATACAAAGGAATAACTTCCGTTGCTTCCGGAAATTGTCGCCGACAATCCCTGAATCGTAAGTGTTCTTCCGGACCAGCTTCCCGTAAAGTATGCGTTCTCCTAATGTCCGTGCATATCGCACTTGAAGGTTGCTGTTCCGCCGGGCAGAAGCTCGATAATTGCCTCAAAATAGCCCGCAATCTTTCCATAATATACATAGGAGGTAGAACCGCTCGCCGCTACGGTAACGCCCGTGCTCGGTTTTCTGCCTGTATCGCCCTCTTCTGCGCCTTCTTCATTCTCGCCTTCAGAATCTGCCTTTGCCAGAGCGCTTGCAGAAGCCTCGTTGTCCGTGGACATCAGCACGCCGTCCAACGTTACTTCAAAGCTCTCGCCGCTGCCTGTGATGTACGCAGTCTCGTTCATATCCGCAATGGTAACGGACCTCGGCGTACCATCCGCGTTCTTCTCCCAGGTACCTTCGCACTGCGCGCCGCTGATTACGATGGAGCAGCTCATATCGTCATACAGAATCACGACATTTTCACCGGTCTCATCCGCAAATACGTACACTTCATTTCTCACGCGCGGTCCCAGCTCCATTGCACTGCCGCCCTCCGGCGTAAACACTGCTTTTGTCGCATCGTCCTTGTCGATTACCAGGGTTCCGCCTGTAGCGCCTTCGCCCGCCGTCAGTATGTAGGTGTCGCCGTCCAGCTCCCAGGTACCCGTAACTTCACCCGTACCGGTCAGCATGTTGTCCAGGTAGGTTCCGTCATGATAGATGGTGATGGAAGCATTTCTGCCATCCTCCAGCCGGTAGTAGAAGGTATAAAGCTCTACGCCGCGCTCCTGCGATTCTTCGTCCAGATGCAGGAAGCAGTAGTTGGTATACCATGAGGTTGCGCCGATTTCATTTTCCGTCGGAATACCCAGAATCTTGTTTTCTTCGGTATCCCAGCCGCTGCGGAAATACTCTGTCTCTCCGTCCAGCGAATAGAACACAATCGTCTTATCCGCCGTCATCTCTTCCCAGTTTTCTTCGCCGCGCTGCTCTGCCAAAGGTGCGGTGTTCATCGTAATCTCCTCGTCCAGTACCTCATAGACACCCAGGAGCGGGTCGATTACAGCAATCCACTGTTCGCCGCTGCCGGACATCGCCTGGAAGTAAAAGGTCTGCTTGTCTTCGATAATCTCTCCTTTTTCGTGGAAGCTTATGAAGCAGTCCTGCTCGAACGTAGTTCCGCCCGATGCACCGGAATATCTTCCTTCGTAATACCCCTCTGTCGGAAGCTCCGTATCCTCTTCTCCGCTTTCCGCCGCGTCAGCCGCTTCCGTCTCCGCTTCGGCTGCCACTTCGGTCGTTGCCTCTTCCGCCGCCATTCCGGTAACGGCTGTCGCCGCCAGGCCCGCGCTAAGCGCCGCGGTAAGGACCGTTTTCAGTAACCATTTTCTTTTCATATATCTTTTCCTCCCTTCAAAAAATACACCAGTATTTCAAAACCGCATTGTCTGCTGAAATTGTTACTGTTCACGCCGTTCACAGTAACCTAAAATTCTCTTACTCTGCGGCTGCGCTGTACAGATCGTATGCCGCCTGCGCATATTCCTGCAGAATGTCGCCCGCATCGCCAATCGCGTTTACCCAGTCCTCCCAGGCGTAGCCGAAGGTCGTCTCATCCGGAGCCTTGATTGGGGAAGCCAGACGGCTCTGCATCGCTTCTGTCATCTTGGCATAAGCGGTATTATAGGTATCGTCCGCTTCTATCTTTCCGGCGATATCTGTCAGGATGTCACCGGTGTTCGGATAACGGTTCCAGTTGTCGATTGCCTGCTGTTCTATCGCCGAATAGCCGTGGTCCATTACGCCCATGTAGTGATAGCCCAGTGAGAGGCGATTCAGTCTTGCCGCGCCGTTGAGATCCTGGCTCTCCGGATTATTATCCGCCCACCGGTAGGTTTTTCCGGTCTCGGCATTGTCCTCCTTCACGTATGCGCCCTCTGTCAGTCCGTATTCCGTATAGAAAGCATCCTGCGTTTCCTCGTACTGCTCTTTGCTGAATCCGAAGCTTGCCAGCACTCCGCCCTCTTCGGTATAGAGATAGTCGATGAGGCTCAGCAGGGCCGGAAGGTTTTTATCCTCCGCCGCCGTCGTAATCATGCTGCTTCCCGCCACTCTGCCCATCATGTAAATCGTATCCGGCTCTTTAAAGCGGTATTCATTCTCGCCAATCACATCGTTGATCGGAAGCGGAGCTCCCACTACCATGATACCTTTTGTCAGAGCGATCGAACCGTTGTCCAGCACGCTGCCGAGCTGCGAGGTCTTATGTCCCAGATACACCGGAACCGCTCCCGAAAGCTGTCCCGCCGCGTCTATCTTATAGAAGATATCCGATGTTCTGGTCGTGAAGTCCCGGTCGATCCAGCCTTTCTGATACCATTCGTTCATATACTGCAGATAAAGTCTGGTACTCTCCGAGGTCAGCCCCGATACAATCTTTCCGCTGTCCGCATCGTAGTAAATGGTCGGTGCGCCGCCGCCGAATGCACTTGAGAAATCTCCTCTTGTCGACGTTCCCCAGTAGTAAAGACTCATCATATAGGTATTGTCGCTGCTCAGCATCGCTCCGCTGTCATCCGTGTAATCCGGATTGTTCCATACTTTTTCTTCATAGGTCTGCAGCATCCATTCCCAGTCGGAAAGAAATACCGGGTCCTGTGTGCCGCTGGGGAATACAAGATTGTCGGTGTAGGTGTTCATGGAATCATCGCCGTAGCTGCATGTAATTCCGTTTCCGCGCGTACCGCCGACGCCTACCTCCCAGCTGTCTTCGGAATCCGCCGTGTAAAGAGGATTTTTCTGCCAGCCGCCTGCCGTCCAGGCACTTTCATCGGTTCCATAAGCTTCCCGCGCCTCATAATAATTGGTAATCTCCGGCGCCGCCCCCTGGCGTTCTTCCCAGTCCATTTCCAGAATCTCGTCCGCGTTGACCGCCCATACGTATTCCGGCATTTCCCCGAAGCGCACCAGCCAGTCTCTGCGGTACATCAATCCCTGATACTGGTCCTGCCCCATATCGTTAATGCACAGAATCTTCAGTATTTTCTGCTCGCCGTCCACAATCGATACTGCTTCCCGGTAAAGCGCCGGGTCGGACCGGATCAGAGCCATGTAATTCGGCATATATTCCTCTGCAAGCTCCGTTAAATCCATCGCAATTCCTTCGTCGTAAAGCTGTGTGACGGAGCTCTGCGAGTAGTTGAGGTCCATAACGTCCTGGAAATCACCCCCGTAAATGAGTGTGGTAAAGGAATCCGCCGGATTCGTGGATGACGCCGCGTCAAATTCCAGCGTCAGCGTCGCCGCATTATCCCCTTCTCCCCATTCCTGCGCCATCAGATACTGGATGATCGGATTTTCTGCATAATCCATGTAGAATTCATCCTTTTCCCCGTTCGCCAGCCAGAAGGTGAATGTGTTTTCATCATTCTTTGCACCGGCTGTCAGCGACGGCACAAGCGCCGCAAGCGCAGCGCAAAAAAGAATTCTGCCTGCTCTTTTCCTTTTCATAGAGTTCCTCCTGTTCTTATTTAAGTTTTCCTTTCTGAATTACTGATGTTTCGTATTACTATTATAATGCCGGGAATCTTTTTTCTTTAGAATAATTTTAATTAGAATTAGCACAAAATACCCGTCTGTACCCTCCCATACCACCGTCAATAGTATCAGGTTTTTACATTCTGTTGCTTATTTTTTCGACATCTATTATAATGAAGCAAAAGCAATCCGAATGCTTTTCATCGATTTTGAACGTGCAGAGCACGGAAAAATCAATGGAAGCTTATTTCAACGATAACGCCGGGGCAGCCGCCCCGCCCTGAAAGGAACCGTATTATGAAGACAGACGCACGCACACGCTATACGAAGAAGATTATCCGCGAGAGCTTCCTCTCCCTGCTCAGAGAGAAGCCCCTGAACCGCATCACCGTAAAGGAAATCTGCGAACGCAGCGAAATCAACCGCGCCACCTTTTACCGCCATTACCAGGATTGTTTCGACCTGCAGGCACAGCTTGAAGCTGATTTTGCAGAAAAGCTGCGTTCTGCCCTGCGGTCAGACAATTTCAAGAATATAGAAGTGTTTTATCTGCATATACTGGATTTTCTGAAAAAAAGCGGGGAAAGCTGCCTTCCTCTGCTGACTGCCAGAGGAGCTGCTTTCCCCACCGAATTATTTCTTTCCTGTCAGCGGGAAGCCCTTCCGCTTCTCGCAAGAAACTGCCCGCAGCTGGATGCCGAAACCCTGAATCTGCTCTATCACTTTATCAGCCAGGGCTGCAGCGGACTGATGAGCTACTGGTTCCAGAGCGGCATGAAAGAGCCGCCCGAAACGGTCGCGCACTTCATGACCGAAGCCGGAAACGCCGTGCTGGAGCATTATATCCACGCATAAGATGCGGCGGCGCGTTTCGGCAGCTTTGCCGGGTGCACGCCGTCGTGCACGATATCCGCACGCAAGATGCGGCGGCGCGTTTCGGCAGCTTTGCCGGGTGCCCGCCGTCGTGCATGATACCCGCACGCAAGATGCGGCGGTTGCTCAATGATAATACGCACCCGCTCTCTCCCGGAATTTTTCAAATAAAGGATAATATTCCTTTACGATCTCCTGGAATTTTTCCGCCGCAAGCGTTCCGTCATAATCGTGCGCCAGCAGGTTTCTGGTTTTCAGCATCTGCATCCACCGGTCATCGTCAATCAGTCCGTTTGCAAAGGCCTGCCGCAGCGTCTCCCGCGGCGAACCGGCAGCAAAATCAAGGATTCCCAGTTGTTTTACCAGAATCTCCTTCATTACCTTCCAGGAAATGTCAAATGTCAGATTAAAATTCCACGCAGTTCCCTCCAGTACAAAGTCCTCTTCCGGATTCGCCCACCGGCTTTTTTCCAGATTTTTTAAGCTTTTACAAAAAGTATGATATCTGTTAGTAAATCTGTTTTCCATATTTTTTAATATCCTCCAGAAGAAATTCATTGTGAATGCTGTCATAATCAAAAATATCTATTTTCCTCAGCGTATCTATTTCCTCCAGCTCCTCCTCCAGTCTTAATATATCTTTACATCCATACACAACAAAATCAATATCACTTGTCGGCAACGCTGTCCCCGTTGAAAACGAGCCGAATAAATCCAGACGCTTTACGCCGTTTCTTTTACAGATTTCCGCCACCCTGTCAATCAGTTCTGACACCGGCATTACATTCATCGCAATCTCCTCCCGTTTTCTTCGGCTCCCATCTGCTCTCCCGGAACTTCCGGCGACTCTCTTAACCGCAGAAAGCTCCGTTTCAACTTCTTTTTCTCTTTTAACTATACTCAATTTTTTTCTTTTTTACAATCCTAAAATATGTTATACTGGACACGATACGGCGCAGCCGGAATGAAGCTATACGTTTCCCTGCCCGCCGTTTCAGAAAAAATTACTTACTTAGGGAGGACTTTTATGCGCAGAAAATTTTTAACGTATCTTCTTGTGTGCAGTATGGCTGTCAGCACAGCGGGCTTTGCCGCGGCGGCAGAAGAAACAGAAGGTATCAGTGAAACAGAGGCTGTCAGCGGGGCGGAGGCGGATTCTGAGGAATCCGGAAGCGCGGATGACGCAGATGCTGCAGACGACGCAGAATCCGGAAGTGCAGACGCCACAGACGGCGGAGACGCAGACACCACTTTATCAGATGATATTTACAGCTTCCAGATTAAAATCGACGGAGAGCTTTACCAGTTCCCGATGTCCTGGGCTGATTTTACCGCACACGGATGGGAATACCAGTCCGACGCTTCCGCCGAGCTGTCCCCGAATTCCTATTCCGTCGCGGAAACCTTTAAAAAAGGAAATCTGGAGGTCTACACACAGATTGTCAACTTCGGTCTGAATACACAGGCATTCTCCGAGTGCACCATCGCCGGAATCTCCATTGACAACTGGCAGTTTTCCGACGCGCCGGATACCGTCATCGAGCTTCCGGGCGGCATCACCTACGGCGTTTCCACGCTGGAGGATGTCAAAGCCGCTTACGGCGAGCCGAGCGATACCTACGACGGAGAGCTTTATACCAAGCTTAGCTACCGCTACGACTATTACCAGGAATGGTCCCTTTACATTGAAAAAGAAACAGGCGTGCTCTACGAGGTCGAGCTGGAAAATATGATTGCCGACGAGGCGACAGCGACAGCCAACGAGGCGGCGGCAGCCGAGGTCAGCGATGAACCGACCGAGGAAGTGCTCGCATACACCGCTCCCACCGAGCTTGGCGACGACCCGCTCTCCTTCACTGTCGATTATGCAGGCGCTCTCTACCAGCTCCCGGCTCCGGTATCGGTGTTTGAAGAAAACGGCTGGACCATTAAAGAAGAGGATTCTGACAACATCATCGCCGGTGGCGATTTCGGCTGGGTCTATATGATGAAGGATAACCAGGAATACCACACGACCGTGCGCAACTACAGCAAAAATGCCGCTACCCTGCGCAACTGCTTTGTCACCACGGTCGAGGCAGGCGTCTATGATGCAAATCTGCCGATTACCATTCCCACCGGCATCACATCCGGCATGTCCGGCGACGAAGCGCTCGCGCTTCTGGAGGGCATCAGCTACGAAACAGAAACCAGCGGTTCCTTTACCTATTATAATATCGTCGGCGAGAGCATCAGCCGCGAATGCGTACAGATTGTAATAAACGAAGAGGAAAATACCGTTACTTCCATTGAAGTGAGCCACGAGCCAAAAACACTGGATGAATAAAGCCGGGGCGAATCCCTCAACTATGATACTTACGGATTGCTCCGCGTTTCGCACTTCCACATCTCCGCTTCGCTCCGGTCCGCGCTAAACGGATGTCCACCGGACCTCCAGCGCCCTGGCATCAAAATTTATGCTCTGCGGAAAAATCCGCAGAGCATTTTTTATCGCATTCCAGCTACAGTTTCCATGCAGTTTTAAATGGTGCTTTTGGGATTGCATTTTCAGAAATGAAAGCACTTCTGAATATCGCGGTTGCTGCCAAGCACCAGCAGCGTATCGTCCTTGAGCAGCAGCGTATCCGGCGAAATCGTCATGTCGAGCTGCCCGTCCCGTCTGAGCGCCATGATATTTATGTGATGTTTGCGGCGCACATCCGCCTCCGCGATAGTCCTTCCGACCCAGGCGGAAGGAACCGCCACCTCGAAGATCGCGTAATCCTTTCCAAGGTCGATGTAGTCAAAAATATGGTCGGCACTGTAGCGCATAGCCGTCCAGCGCGCAAACTGCCGCTCCGGATATACCGTCTCGTCCGCTCCGTTGCGCAGCAGAAACTTCTCATGCACATCGCTGGAGGCACGCGCCACCACCATGTTGGCGCCAAGCTCCTTCAGAAGAGAGGTCGTTTCCAGCGAGCTCTGAAAATTATCGCCGATTGCCACAATGCATACGTCAAAATTGCGCACGCCCAGAGAAGATAAAAACTCTTCACTGGTGCTGTCCCCGATAAGCGCGTTTGTCACATCCGGCAGCACTTCATTGACGCGCTCCTCCCGGATATCCACCGCCATCACCTGATGGTCCAGTTCACTTAACTTTTTTGCGACATGCGTGCCGAATCTTCCCAGTCCAATCAGTAAAATCTGCTTCATACGTTACTCCTTTTCAGCCAAACGTCATGCTTCCGCCACCGCCAGCGTTCCTGTCAGCTGCGCCATCCATTCTGTATCAGCCAACCGTCATGCGGTCCAGCGGCGCCCTTGAAATATCGCTGCGCGTTCCGGACAGCGCGGCGTAAATCAGCGTCAGCCCGCCAACTCTTCCCAGAAACATCAGAAAAATCAATATCAGCCGGGAGACAAACCCCAGCGTCGGCGTAATGCCAAGCGTCAGCCCGACCGTGCCCACCGCCGACGCCGTCTCAAACAGACACACCGACATCGGCAGATTCTCGATTCCGCTGATAAGAAGCGCCGCCGTCACAAACAGGCTCATATACAGCATCAGAATCGCAACCGCATTGCGCACCGCCGCATCCGCTATCCGTCGTTTGAAAAAACAGATATCTTCTTTTCTGCGGAATACCGAAAACGCCGTGCCAATCAGCACCGCGACCGTCGTCGTTTTCATACCGCCCGCCGTGGAGCCGGGGGAACCGCCGACAAGCATCAGAAAAATCATGATGGTCAGCCCCGCCCCGCTCAGCTTCGTAAGATCCAGCGTATTATATCCGGCGGTACGCGGCGTCACCGCCTGGAAAAGCGCGCCCCAGAACCGCTCCGACGCGGAGAGATTGCTCCACTGCGGCGCCGAAAACTCAACAAAAAAGTAATAAAGCGCCGACAGAAGAATCAATGCCGCCGTCACAGCCAGCACCGTTTTCGTCTGCATCCGGTATTTCCGGAAATGCAGCCGGTTTGTCCGCACATCCTCCCAGATGAGAAAGCCGATGCCGCCCAGAATAATCAGTCCCATGATAACGAGATTGACCAGCGGGTCCGTCCGGTAGTCTGTCAGCGAAGAAAACGGCTCGCGCACGCCCATCAGGTCGAAACCCGCATTGCAGAATGCCGACACGGAATGAAACACCGCATACCAGACGCCCTTTGCAAAACCGAAATCCCGGCAGAACACCGGCGCCAGAAGCAGCGCCCCCACGGTCTCCGCCAGAAAGGTTACTTTCAGGATAAACGACGTCATCCGGACGATGCCGCCAATGTGCGGCGCCGAAATCGCCTCCTGCATGGTGCTCCGCTGCAGAAGTCCGATTCTGCGTCCGGAAATTACGGCAAACGCCACCGATATGGTGACAACGCCCATTCCGCCAATCTGAATCAGCAGCAGAATGATAAGCTGTCCGAATTGTGACCAGTAGGTCGCCGTATCCTGCACAACCAGTCCCGTCACGCAGACAGCAGAGGTGGCGGTAAAAAGCGCATCCCAGAAAGACGCGCCGCCCGCTTCCCTGGTGGAAAACGGAAGCATCAGCAAAAGGCTCCCAATCAGAATCACGAGCAGAAAGCCAAGAATAATAATACGTGATGTAGAGAAGCTCTTTCGCAGGTTTTTCCTGTCCCGCAGCTTCTGCATCAGATGGTCATCCCATTTCATGTGTATACTCCTGTCATACCATGTATCATTTCCCGGTATCCGAAAATCATTCCTGCCTCGCAGGTATCGTCAGATTTTTCCCATCGCCTTTTCCTTGCACAGTGCAAAAAATTCCCGCACAAGATAATGTATCTGCAGACGCCAGTCCGACGCAGCCGGAACAGAATGCACATCTGTATAGCCCATTTTTTCCGCCAGCAGCCGCGCACGGTATACATGGAAATTATTGGAAAGAAGCCCCGTTTTCCGGGACATTCCGCCATCCTCTCCAAAATATTCCGCAATTTTTCCGGCGCTGAACGTCAGATTTTCCGCAGTGCTGGTAGAACTGTCCTCCAGAATCAGACGCGACGCATCAATGCCCTGTCCGGTAAAATAGCGGTACATACACTCCGCCTCCGTGATATCCTCCCCGTCGCCCTTTCCGCCGGAGAGCACCGCCACGG
Organism: Marvinbryantia formatexigens DSM 14469; assembly: GCF_025148285.1. Classification (NCBI taxonomy): domain Bacteria; kingdom Bacillati; phylum Bacillota; class Clostridia; order Lachnospirales; family Lachnospiraceae; genus Marvinbryantia; species Marvinbryantia formatexigens. The sequence goes on from NZ_CP102268.1 coordinate 933,559, forward strand.
TGTCCGGATTTTCCTTCAGATAGCGCTCCGCCGCCTCCAGACGGCGAAGCAGCGCGCGGCTGGGCTGCTCGCCCTTCACCTGCGCGCCGAGCACGATCAGCACATCCATATCTGCCTGCGGCTTTGTCAGCATTTCCTTTAAAATCAGCCCTTCCACAACCAGAAAGACCGCCAGTGCAAGCGCCAGCACTGCTCCGGCAGCCGCAAGCAGCGGCGCGGGCAGCCGAAAGCCCCCAGGATGATGCAGGCAGTACCGTCCATATCCGCCCAGAGCAAAAAATACTGCGCTGATCGGTAGCCAGATAATTGCAAAATCCACGCCCATAGCCAGCAGAACGAGCAGATACAGAGCACACAAAGCGCCAACGCCAATCAGTACATCGTACATGATTATCTTCCGCAGCATTTTTTATATTTCTTCCCGCTTCCGCACGGACACGGGTCGTTTCTGCCAATCTTCGGTCCCTTAACGATCGTGTTTGCGCGTTTTGCTTCTTTATAAAGCTCCTTTAATTTCTCCTCCGTGAAAATTTCCTTCCACGCCGGAAGTCCGTACAGCCAGTCCGCCTTTGCGTCTACCATGTTTTTATACAGACTTTCTTTATCAAAAGCGAGACTTACCACGGTGTCTTCATCCATCTCCTCGATCGGATTCTTCACCTTCAGACTGTCGTCGATGCCATCCAGAAAACCTGCCATCGTCAGCACCGGAACATCGTATTTCTGTGCCAGCTCCTTTACCGTGCCCTTAACCTCAACATCCGGATTCGCGAGCAGCTGCTCGTAGATTCCCTTCTCAACCAGAAAATAATCCGTCCAGAATTTCTGAAGCTGCTTTCTGTCTGTTTCCTGAGAATACGCAATGTCTCTCCATTCCTGTAATAAACCCATCTTAAAATCCATCCTTTATTCTGTGTAAATATAAAACTTTGCGGGCGTTCGCCCGTCAATGAGTACAGTATATACCACTTCTGATTATTTTTCAAATATTTTTACGCAAAGCTGTATAGAAAAACAAAATCCGTCCATACTAGGAACATACCAAAGATAAATTTTTAATACTTATCCTCCCCTTTATAAACCCGGCACTTTTATGAGTTCACATAATCTCATAAAAGTGCCGGGTATTTTTGAAGCTCTCTGAAAAAGTGCGTATCTTCCAAACATCCCGGATTAGTAATTATGTTCATTTTGTATACGCAAAAGTTTGTGTAAAATGACTTTTGAAATAATTTAGCAAATTTGATAAAATATTCTTACAACATATGGCACAATCGCACAAATCCGGTTGTGTTCTACGTTTATTTTAGAATTGGAGGGAATTATCATGAAACGAATTAAAGCGGCATGTATCTGCCAGACACTTCATTTTATGCTGAAAGAGGATATCGGACACGATTATGCGGTATCGCTTGTGAAACAGGAGGTGGAACAGTACAAACGGACGCTGGAGCGCAACCATACACAATATAAGATTCTGGAGGAGACCGACCAGCCGGACGGCTCTATCATGCTGAAGGTAATCAAGCAGTACAATTCCAGCCCGGTAGGAAATTATCTGGACTAAACGCAGCATCCTTTCCACACCGGGCTTGCGGCTCTGCACAGCTTGACAGTAGCTTTTATCATCGTGCGAGCCGTCAGCGCTTTCTGTAAACTTAACGGCTCTTCGCCGTCCTGTCCGGCGACACCTTACTTTAACAGCGGCTTTCGCTGCCGGAGCATCCGTGCTTATTTTCCCCGCAGTGATGCTCCCCGCAGGAATGCCCGTGTCCGTTTTCTTCTCCATGTCCGTGATGGCTGCAGCGCACATTGGGATTATAGGCAAGATTTCCCGCAAGATATGCGTTCACCGCATCGTCCGCGCTGCCGGATACGCCGCCAAGAAGCCGGATTCCCGCTTCTGCCAGCGCCGCCTGCGCTCCGCCTCCGATGCCGCCGCAGATCAGCGTGTCCACCTGCGCCTCCATCAGAAATCCTGCCAGCGCGCCGTGCCCCTGTCCATTGGTATCCACAACCTGTTCTTTTACAATTTTCCCGTCCTCTATATCATAGAGCTTAAACATTTCTGTGTGTCCAAAATGCTGGAAAACCTTTCCATCCTCATACGTAACTGCAATTCTCATATTTCCTTCTCCTTTCTCCGGCACCGCCGTCTGCACGGCAATACCATTTGCTTTTCTGCAATTTTTCTGACAGAAACAGGCGGCGGAGCCATCGCAGAGCCGGTAATGACCGCCGCCGATCAGCAGTTTCTTTCCATTTACAATGCTGTCGGCAAGCTTTTCCCTGGCGGATTCATAAATCTCCGTCACCGTGGTGCGGGAAATGCCCATCTGTGCGGCGCACTGCCCGTGTGTAAATTTTTCCAGGTCCACCAGCCGGATGACTTCATACTCATCCACCGTCAGAATCACCTTTTCGCCGCAGCAGAAACCACCCGGCGCAAAACTGTCGTAAGCCGGTTCTGAACAGATTCTCCGGCATTTGCTCGGTCTTGCCATACGTTCCCTCCGTCTCTATTTCCGTCATATGTCGGAAATATTCTAACACATCTACAGATAAGATGCAAGATGTAAATGTCTACGTCCGGCAACACAAATATCTGCGGCCGGCGTAACGGAACCCAGCGCTGCTGTTCACGCCAGCCGCTATTTCTTTATAAACATTTCACAAAAGAACCCCTGTTGTAAAATATTTTCTGTGATATGATAGAGGGAAATCCAGTTCCGCAAATATCACACGCTGCGGTGCGCCGCACAGTCTCCGTCTGCATGACACATAGTGCCAAACGGATGGACGACCGGAGCAGACATCCGCCGCGCACCGGCATTACATATGGAGGAAAACAATATGTCTAATCTGACCAAGCAGGCACTGGAGGATTCCCTGAAGCGTCTCCTTCTGAGAAAGCCTCTGGATAAAATAACAATCAGTGACCTTACCAGCGACTGCGGCATCAGCCGCATGACTTTTTATTATCATTTTAAAGACATCTACGACCTTGTGGAGTGGGTATGCCTGGAGGATGCCACAAAAGCATTACAGGGCAAAAAAACATATGATACCTGGCAGGAGGGGCTTCTGCAGATTTTTGAAGCCGTCTACGAAAATAAACCCTTCATTCTGAATGTCTTCCGCAGCATCAGCCGCGATCGGATTGAAAGCTACCTTTTTCAGCTTACCTGTCCGCTGATTGCCGGAGTCGTGGAAGAAAAGTCCGCGGGTGCTTCCATCACGGAAAAACAGAAAACCTTTATCGCCAGCTTTTACGCATACAGCTTTATCGGCGTCATGCTCGACTGGATTAAAAATGGCATGAAGGAGGATTACCCGGCCATTGCAGAAAACATCACAACCACGATACATGGAAATATCACAAATTCTATTCGTAACTATTCGCAGCCGGATACCGGACTTTCCGGCTGACACCACATTCTGAAGAGCAGACACGGCACCCGGCTCATCACTCGCGGGAATAAGTTGCACAATGCGGGGCATCTGACAAAAATTTTATCAAATGCCCCGTTTTGTAAATTGTCCGCCCCGGAAATTACAGATACAATGTTTCATGAACACAGACACAAAGCATTTGTGTAATGAGCCGCCGGCAAATGAACCCCTGTCCCATGTTTTCTCATTCATTTGCCTTCCGGCTCATATCATCCAGGAAAGGTGGAATCATTTATGGCAAAGAAAAAATCATCGCTGGGCAAAGCAGCCCTTTTAGCGGCGGGCGCAGGCGCTGCCGCCTATCTTGCAAAGAAAGCGAAAACCGAAGAAAAAACAGAAACCGCGCAGAAGCCGGTAAACAATTACCGCAATACCGAGCGCGGAAAAGATGCGAAAAACAGCAAAGGAATATACTACACTAACGGAAACTACGAGGCATTTGCCCGCCCGGAAAAGCCGGAGGGCGTGGATGAAAAGCATGCTTATCTGGTAGGCAGCGGTCTTGCCTCCCTGGCAGCCGCCTGCTTCCTGGTGCGTGACGGCCAGATGCCCGGCTCCCACATCCACATACTGGAAGCAATGGACATTGCCGGCGGCGCCTGCGACGGTATTTTCGACCCGTCCCGCGGCTACGTTATGCGCGGAGGACGCGAGATGGAGAACCATTTTGAGTGCCTCTGGGATTTGTTCCGCAGCATCCCGTCCCTGGAAGTTCCGGATGCTTCCGTTCTGGACGAATACTACTGGCTGAACAAGCACGACCCGAATTACTCCCTCTGCCGCGCAACCGTCAACCGCGGAAAAGACGCGCACACCGACGGAAAATTCAACCTCAGCCAGAAAGGCTGCATGGAAATCATGAAGCTGTTTCTGACAAAAGACGAGGATTTGTATGACAAGACGATCGAGGATGTATTTGACGACGAAGTGTTCAATTCCACCTTCTGGCTGTACTGGCGGACCATGTTTGCCTTTGAAAACTGGCACAGCGCTCTGGAAATGAAGCTCTATTTCCAGCGGTTTATCCACCACATCGGCGGACTTCCGGATTTCAGCGCACTGAAATTCACCAGATACAACCAGTACGAATCCCTGATTCTGCCGATGCAGAAATACCTGGAGGCGGCGGGCGTCGACTTCCAGTTCAACACCGAAGTCACCAATGTCATCTTCGAGATCAAGGGCAGCGAAAAGGTTGCCACCGCGATTGAATGCAAGGTAAACGGCGTGGAAAAGGGCATTCTTCTGACAAGAAACGATCTGGTATTCGTGACAAACGGAAGCTGCACCGAGGGCACCATCTACGGCGACCATCACCATGCCCCGAACGGTGACGCGGAAGTGCGCACGAGCGGCTGCTGGAATCTCTGGAAAAACATTGCAAAGCAGGACGCTGCTTTTGGTCATCCAGAAAAATTCTGCTCCGATGTATCCAAAACCAACTGGGAATCCGCCACTGTTACCACGCTGGACGATAAGATTCTTCCGTACATCACAAAAATCTGCAAACGCGACCCGAAGAGCGGAAAGGTTGTTACCGGCGGCATCGTAAGCTGTCAGGATTCCTCCTGGCTGATGAGCTGGACCATCAACCGTCAGGGACAGTTTAAAGAGCAGGATGCGGATAAGGTGTGCGTATGGGTTTACGGGCTCTTTACCGATGTGCCGGGCGATTACGTAAAGAAGCCGATGAAGGACTGCACCGGTAAGGAAATTACCGAAGAGTGGCTCTATCATCTTGGCGTTCCGACCGCAGAAATTCCGGAGCTTGCCGAGCACAGCGCCGTCTGCGTGCCGACCATGATGCCGTACATTACCGCATTCTTCATGCCGCGCACAAAGGGCGACCGCCCGGACGTTATCCCGGACGGCTGCGTAAACTTCGCTTTTCTCGGACAGTTTGCCGAGACGCCGCGTGACACCGTATTCACCACCGAATACTCCGTCCGCACGGCTATGGAGGCGGTATACGGACTGCTCGGCGTCGACCGCGGCGTACCGGAGGTCTGGGGAAGCGTCTACGATATCCGCGAGCTGCTTGACTCCACCGTAAAGCTGATGGACGGCAAATCCCCGCTGGAAATCGAGCTTCCGGGACCGTTAAACGCGCTGAAAAAACCGCTCCTTCATGTCATCAAAGGAACGGTCATTGAAAAGCTGCTGCGGGACCACAACGTTTTAAAAGATAATATGTAACCTTATAATTTTTCTATCACAACCTGCTTTAGCAGATTCTCTACCAGTTCTCTGGAAGGCGGCTTCGTCCCGGTCGTTGTTACGGCCCCGGCGGAAGCCGCCATACAGAGCCTCACGGTTTCCTCCACATCACATTTTGCGCTCCATGCACAGGCGAGCGCCGCCGCCATTGCATCCCCGGCTCCCACCGTCGACTGCACCTTTACCGGAAGCGCCGGACACTTTACCCGGTAATCCCCCAAGAAAAACATCGCTCCGTCCGCTCCCATTGACAGCGCAATTTTCCCGGCATTCTGCTTCTGTACCGCTCCGGCAATCTTAAGAAGCTCCTCATCGGATATCCGGTCATCCCTGCCCGCATACTGCGCAAGCTCCATACGGTTCGGCTTCATCATGTCGGGACCTGCCGCCAGCGCATTTTTAAACAGCTCCCCGTCCGCATCCAGCAGCACGGAGGCGCCCTTCTGATGCACCATCCGGATAATATTTCCATAAATATCCGGCTTTACGCCTGCAGGGACGCTGCCCGACAGCACAAAAAGCGTATCCTCTTTCGCATAGCGCTCCAGCTTCTGCAGCAGCTCGCGCTGCTTTTCGCCGGAGACAAACGGTCCCGGCTCGTTCAGCTCCGTCAGAGCGCCGTTTTCCTCACAAATCTTGGTGTTTGTCCGCGTTTCGCCGTCCACCCACACAAAATCCGTTTCCATTTCTTTTTCCAGCAGGGCAGCCGCTATCGCCCTGCCATTATTGCCGCCCAGGAACCCCGTCGCGATACTGCTGCTTCCCAGCTCCCGGATAGTTCTGGAAACATTAATGCCCTTTCCGCCTGCGTCATATTCCACATGCCGCACCCGGTTCAGCCCGCCGCGCGCCAGTGTGCCGACGCTCACGGTTTTGTCAACGGCAGGATTCATTGTCACTGTAATAATCATTGCGCTGCTCCTTTTTGCTTTTTGTATACAAAGACGAAAACGGCTTTTATTTCCCGCCGTCCTGCTTCAGGAACTCCGGTATCGCCTGCGCGTCCTGATAACCCTTCTTATAAAAACGCTGCAATGCTTCGCGGTCCCTTGTCAGAGTATCTACCCCGCAGGTATCATCCGGCGCAATAATGATGGCGCGTCCCTGGTCCCGGTACTGCTTCGCCAGCGCTACCTGGCGGTTATAGTTTTCCGCCCTTTTCCGGAGATTCTCTGCGGACGCCGGATATTTTTTCTGAATCCTCCTGGCAATTTTTTCATCCTTTGCGGGATTTCTGATAAACGCCTCCGGTTTTGTCAGAATGACCACAACCTTATCACAGCCGCATGCAAACGCCTTCTCTATCGGAACCGGGTCGCTCAGCGCCCCGTCATAATAGGGCACGCCGTTTATTTCGTACGGTCTGCATACAAACGGAATGGAGCAGGACGCCTTAAATATATCGTAATTATCCTGCTTTAAATCGTCTTTCTGAAAATAGACCGCCTCCCCCGTCTGCGCATTCGTCGCCACCACCAGCATTTGGGCAGAATTCCGCACTATCGCCGGGTAATCCAGCGGGTTTTCTCCCGTGGAATTGCTTAATGTTCCATACAGATAATCCATATCAATATAGGACTTCTTGCGGACAAAATTCTTAAAGCTCATATACTCCTTCCGGAACGAATAGTCCGTATAGAACAGATAATTCCGCCCCTTCTGCCCTGCCAGATAAGCAGCAATATTAGCGCTTCCCGCCGAAACACCGATACCAATATCAAATGTGACGCCGGCGTCCAGGCAATAGTCAAAAACTCCGGCAGCATAAATGCCTCTCAGACCGCCTCCAACATCAATTACTCCTGTTTTCATGTTATCCTCAATCCTTTCTTCCAATCAATGTGTTGCTTTCCCGTAATCGAAAAAATACGTCATCCTGCCCGTTATTATATCACAAAAATATAAAGTAGTCAGCATGACGTATTATCTATTTTCCGTATCACCGGTTTTTCGGGGTCTCGTATTTTGCCCCAGACCGCCTATCCTGTTTTCCGGCTGATTCCCATGCCGAAGGCGCCCGGTCCCACATGGCATCCGATGCTGCATGTCAGCGGGTCATAGCGGACCTCCTCGCCCGGAAAGCTTTCACGGACCATTTTCACCCACTCGCGCTGTTCCTCTCCGACAAAGCTTCCGGCAGCTCCGATATAGATTCCGGTTCCCTTTTTCCGCAATTCCTCCGCGCTCCTTTTCATTTCGGCAAGCAGGCGCTTCTGGCAGTTTCTTGTGCCCCGCACCTTCGCGCAGGCGTCCAGACGCTCTCCTTTAATCAGAAGAAGCGGCTTAATATTCAGCAGTGTTCCCATCGCCGCTCCGGCAGGTGTGACGCGCCCGCCCTTTTTCAGATATTCCAGCGTCTCCACACCCACATAGATGATGGATTCGTATGCGTACTTCTCCAGAATTTCTTTTATCTCTCTGGCGGAATGTCCTTTTTCCCGCAGCATAAGCGCATCCTGCACAGACTGTCTCTGCGTCACAGAAATCCGGCGGTTATCGGCCACCTGCACCTTTCCTTTGTAATCCTCCGCAAGCATCCTTGCCATCTGGCAGGAACCGCTCAGTCCGCCGGACATCGGGATATACACAATCTCGTCATACCCGGAATCCAAAAGCCGGTCCCATACCGCCGTCACATCACCGGGCGAAGGCTGCGAGCTGGAAACCTCCCGATGCTCCAGGAGACACTGGTAAAACTCCTCGCTCGTCAGGTCTGCGCCCTCATAGTATACCTTTCCGTCTATCACAACCGGCATCGGCACCACCTGGACACCCAGCTTTTGTCCCTCTTCCTCAAAGATGCCGCTGTTACTGTCCGTAACAATCGCAACATTCATCCGGCCTTTCCTCCTCCATCCGGTATTTCTCTTTCATTACTTTTTTTCTGCTTTGTTTTTTCTGTTTTCCGCCCATAATTCATCTGCCACCGGCTTCCAGTGCTCCGCATACTTGTCGCACTTCGCGCAAAGATGCTCCACGGTTTCCGGAGACTGCAGATCTGTAGAATGTGCATCCGTTCCGGCTACCATGCTTCTGAGCTTTTCCGGATTTTCCAGCATCGGACATGGACGCAGCATATTTTCATTGAACGGCTGGTTATCGTGGTACGCCATCATCATCGGGGACTGCAGTGCCTCCAGAATCGTCTTCTCCCGGATGTTGGAATCGGAGTAATGGATAAATACGCACGGGTCGATATCTCCATTCGCATTAATATGGAAGTAACGGCGTCCTCCCGCGATACAGCCTCCCACATATTCCGCGTCATTCTGGAAATCCATAGCGAACAACGGCTTGGTTGCCCGGTAATGGCGGATGCGCCGGTATGTTTCCGTTCTCTGCTCCGGCGCCGGCATCAGTTCCGGGGAGGCGTCATTTCCAACCGGCATATAGTGGAAATACCAGATAAAGTAGGCTCCCATGTCAATCAGGCTGTCAAAAAATTCTTCCGATGTAATAGATGCAAAGTTCGCGCTTGTGTAACAGGCGGAAATACCGTAAAACAGTTTCTTTTTCCTAAGGAGCTCCATCGCCGCCGTCGCTTTTTTGAATACGCCATCGCCGCGGCGCAGATCTGTTGCTTCTTCAAAGCCCTCCAGGGAAATCGCCGGAACGAAATTTCCCACCCGGAGCATTTCGTCGGCAAATGCTTCGTCAATCAGCGTTCCGTTCGTGAAGCAGAGGAAAACGCAGTCCGAATGCTTCTCACAGAGACGAATCAAATCCTTCTTGCGGACCAGCGGTTCTCCGCCGGTGTAAATATACAGGTATACGCCCAGTTCCTTTCCCTGCTCTATGATTCCGTCAATCTCGTCATAGGTAAGATTCAGTTTATTACCATATTCTGCTGCCCAGCAGCCGGTACAATGCAGGTTGCAGGCACTTGTCGGATCCAGCAGAATCGTCCAGGGAATGTTACATCCGTATTTTTCACGGCACTCATTCTGCTTCGGCCAGCCTATCATCGCCGCATTGATAAAGAAATTTACCGCCGTCGTTTTCATGACATGCGGATCAATATCTTTGATAATGTGACGGATATATCCATAATACGGATGCTCCGGGTTGGTCATTGCTTCCCGGACGATTTTTCTCTGGGATACAAATTCATTTCCGGCAAATTTATCCGCCCAGTCCATCATTTTAAGAAGATTCTTCTCCGGGTCTTTATAAAGGTAATTAAACGCCTGCTCCAGTCCAAATTTTTTAATAGTTGTCGATACATCCATAGCAAGTTCTCCTTTCTGTGCTTTCTCATTTAACACCATCATTCTATAGGGTCTTTTGTTTTTCCGCTATGGACAAATATAGGGAGAATATCCCAAAATCAGACACTCCTCCCCTGTTTGTCTAAAAATGTTTCAAAATATCTGTCTGTAAATTTGGTAAAATGTATGCCGCATCCACCCATTACGGGGCAAAATGGTAGAAGTATCCACATCTTTGTGCTAAAATGATACTGGAAACGAGTTGTTAAACTGGGAGAAAATTGACATGGAAAGTTATGAAAAAAAGGCAGATGAAAATCTGATTGCCCTAAAAAGAAAAAATGAAAATAACATGCCAAAGAATGTGATGATTTCACTCCTGTTTTCCATAACACTTAAAAAGAAACTGCTGAAACAATAAACTGGATTAAATTTTGAAAGGAGAATTCCTATGCCTGTATTTTATTTTGCCGGAGACAGCATTACCGCTTCCAACCGGCTGTGGATGCCGGGCGGTGACGGATTGGGAGACGGCTACGTTTCTCTGATCGCAGCACAGCTCAGAAAAAAATTTCCGGAAGCAGTTTTCTACAACCGGGGATTTGACGGATTTTCAGTCGCCGCCCTGATCCGTCATCTGCGCCGGGATACCGCCTGGGAAACCGCCGATTTTATTACAGTGCAGATTGGTATCAACAATGTGGGCATCGCCATGAACACGGGCGTTTCCCTAAAAGCGCAGGACTTCCCGCAGCAGTATGAGGAGCTCCTGTCCGTGCTTGTACGCAGAACACGCAGTTTTTCTGAAACGGCGCCCGGACGCGCCCCGGCACAGCGCCCTGTTTCCGCAGATGTCCCGTCCGAATCCCCCTCAGTCCCGCAGCCATGCACACACGATTTTTCTGAAATGATGCCCGGACGCGCCCCGGCGCGGATTCTCGCCGTCGGTCCGTTTCTCTTTCCGCAGCCGCAGGAGTATGCCGGCTGGATGCCCGTCGTCGCCCAGGCGGAAACCATCATGGCGGAAACCGCTGCCGAAGCAGGCGTGCCCTTTCTCCCGGTTCAGGAAAGCTTAAATAATGCCGCGCGCAGACAAGGATATTCCGCCATCACCACCGACGGCATCCATCTGACGCCTGCCGGACATCGTCTGCTTGCGCAGCTTCTGCTGCCGCACTACGATGTCTGAAGCCTCTGCTGTAATGCAGCGCCCGGACCCGCTGCATTACGCTGTCACTGCACGGTTTCCTCTGTCCCGTTTTCTGGTGTCGATTCTGTGATTTTTTCGTCTGCTTCTCTCTCCGCCATCTGCTCCGCGTTTTCTTCGTCTGCCTCTTTTTCGGACGTCTGCTCCACGCTTTCTTCATCTGCCTCTTTTTCGGGCGTCTGCTCCGCGTTTTCTTTTATCTCACGTACCGGCTTCGGCTCCGATGCCTTCATCATAGCCCGCTCACGCAGGCTCTTTCCGTTTGCCGCCGCACTCTCCTGGCGCTGTTTTTCCTTTACCTTTTCCGTCTGAACAGCATAAACACGCTCCGGATCCTGCTCTGCAAGTTTACAGAGACGTGTAACACCCCAGAGCATAAACAGCGGCAGCGCGATTGCCGTAAACAACATTCCAAGACTCAGCGACCGCATAAAGAATAACACAATCTGCATCAGGATTTCTACTCCAAGCAGTACGAGCACGATTTTCTTTAAAAGGAAAGCCCTGTCTACACGGTTAGAAAAACGCACCGCGCTGATACCGGTAAACATTTCCACTATCGCCGTCAGCAGGAAACAGGCTCCCATCGCCCATGCCATGCCGACTGTCATATTGGTTTCCGCCATGAGCTCAACAATTTCCTCTGTTCCCTTCGTTGCTTCCACTGCAATAAGTATCATATTGATTCCATACATCATGGTAGTTGTCACCGCAACAAGTATCACCATGATTCCGACGGAAAGCAGACACATTCTGCCGTTCATCGCCATGCGCATCGCTTTTTGTTTATCCATTGGTTCCATTGTTTTCATTTCTTTTTCCCTCCTGCAGTCTGTTCTCCTGTTACACACCACTGCTTTCGTTCCATTTACATATTTGTTTACTTTTCACGCCATACTTCCCGGAATACCCGCAGAGCGTTTTTGTAAAATATTTTTTCCAGCTCCGATTCCTTCATGCCGCACTTTGTCAGTACATGCGCCAGCAGCGGCATTTTCGCCGGACTATCTATTTCCAGATGTCCGCGGATACCGTCAAAATCCGTTCCAATCGCCAGCACATCACTTCCGCCCACATTTCGTATATGTCTTATGTGACGCAGTATGTCACGGATGCGGCTGGTATCATCCCCGCGCCCGCTTAAGAATTGCGGCGCAAAGTTTATCCCGATTACGCCGCCTCTTTTTGCAATCGCTTTAATCATGGCGTCCGTAAGGTTACGCGGATTATTTGTGATTTCCCGGCTGTTGGAATGTGTTGCAATAAACGGCTTGCTGCTTACATGCGCAACATCCCAGAATCCGCCGTCTGACAGATGGGAAACGTCAATGACTATGCCAAGCTCATTCATTTTCTCAACCGTCTCGGTACCAAACGGCTTCAGCGGCGCCTGCATTACCTGCGGCTTCGCAGAATTCGGAAAACCGATCGCGTTCTCATGATTCCAGGTGAGCGTCGCAATCCGCACACCCCGCTGATAAACAGTATCCAGCTTTCGCAAATCACTTCCGATAACCCCAAGGTCCTCTCCGGTAAAAATAACGCCGATTTTTCCGCTATCCTTCCGCGTCTCTGCCGCCGGATCTTCCAAAGCCCCCGTCTCTCCAGCTTTTTGCTGCTCTGCCAGACGCTCCATATCTGTCTTTTCTGCCTCTGTGCAGCGCTCCACATTCTGCCGCTCCACATCCGTTTTTTCTGCCTCTGTGCGGCGCTCCCCGGCTTTTTGCTGCCCTGCCAGCCGCTCCACGTCCGCCCAGGATTCCACCGGAACCAGAACATCACTGTGATGTTCCAGCAGCGCATCCTTTTTATCCGCAATATCACAAAATCTTTTCCAGACAAATGCGTCTCTGCAAAGATGCGGGAAATAGCCGGTTGGCACAAATGCCGAAAAACACTGTATCCATGCTTCTCCATCCTGCAGCGCCGGAATGGAAACCATTCTCTTATTATCTAAGAGGTCTTCCTTCGGGTAATGCAACATAGTAAATGTATCACTGTGTAAATCGATATATTTCATAAAATCCTCCCTGCATCCGTCCGCCCTGCGCACCCGGACATTTTTCTGCATGACCGCCCTGCCCGCCCGGACACTTTTCTGCATGACCGCCCTGTCCGCCCGGACACTTTTCTGCATGACCGCTCTTCGCACCCGGACATTTTTCTGCACGGCAGCTGTGCGCCCCTTCCGTTTAACATTGCTTTCTCACAACCGCATACTCGTCGCCATTGCGGTAATACGGGCAGCGGTAATGGCTGTCAGACATCAGCCGCATATATTCGTCCTCATCCATATTTATGTCGCACACATAGCTTTCATAATCATCATCATACATATAATATGCACAGCTTTCGCATATTCCGCCCATTCTGCCCTTCCCCTCTCTGTTTCCGGCACACCGGTTCCGCTCCCACCCGGATTTTTCCGCCTGCGGCTTTTCTGCCTGCACTTCTTGTGCCGCACTTCTTTCGCCAGACTCTTTCTGCTGCACTTCTTGTGCCGCACTTCTTTCGCCAGACATTTCCGCCTGCACTTCCTGTGCCAGACTTTTTCTGCCGTACTTCTTATGCCTCACTTTTTCCGCCAGACATTTCCGCCTGCTTTCCTGCCTGCACTATCTGCCAAGAATCTTCAGCAGCTTTCTCATGTATTGCAGCCGTTCCTCAAACTGCACATAAAAGTCACGTCCATCGTACGGTTTCTGATAGAAGCTTTCCAGAAGGTAAACATTCAAATCCCTTGTGAGCTGTTCGTCCTTCTGTGCTTCAGCCATTGCCCCGGTCTCTTCCAGAAGATTATGCCACTGCAGTACAAATGTCTCATATTGCGCAAGCTGTCCGATGTCCAGCCATTTACTGATTTTCACTTTTGTTTTCGGCTGCACGGGACATTCCTGCTGCTGGATAAAATACCGGAAGCTTCCGTTTTCGTAGATACGTCCAAGCGGAAACAGCCTGCACAGCCCCGGTCGGAAGGCGTGAATCGCGCAGCGTTTTTCCTCATTTAAAAAGGGACATTTCTCCGCTTCCCCCTCCATGCGCAGATTCGGCAGGAGAATGCCGTCCACCGGATGCAGCTCCACAAAGCGCTCCATCAGTCCCGCAAAGCCGGTATCCAGCCCCTTTTCCAGACGCCACACATCCAGAGGATCCAGAACAATGGATTCCCCCATTCCCGTGCAACAATCACAGCAGCCGCGGCAACCGCCGCAGCCTATTTTAACCATATCGTTCGCCGAGTAAAGTTTTTCTAAATCGGCAGCCAAAACCTCACGTCTCATATTATTCTCCGCTCCTTCTGCAGGTAAGCAGAAATACCGTTGTCATGATACACACAAAACCTGCCAGATCAAACGCCCCGAAAGAGCTGCCAAGCCAGAAGACCGCCAGCAGCGTAGCCGACACCGGTTCAATACTTGCGAGCATACTCGCCTTCACCGGACCGATATCCCCGACGCCCTGCAGATACAGCGTATAAGCAACCAGCGTCCCCGCTATCGCGACGCCGCCCACGGCAAGCCAGCCGCGTATATCCAGATGCACCGGTATCTGCCAGATGCGGATACCGCAGGCAAGCACCACTCCGCCAATCAGCATCCCATAGCCGGTGACGACCATGCTGCCCCATTTCGGGATAATACGTGCCGGAAGCAATGTGTAACATGCCAGACTTACCGCGGCAATCAGACCCCAGAGCAGCCCCTTCTCTGTCAGCACCATTGTGGAAAGATTTCCATGCGTCGCCAGCAGGAACGTACCAAGCACTGCGAGAACCACCGCAGTTGCTTCCCGCCCCGTCGGCAGACGGCGTCCCCGCAGACACACCAGAATCATAATCAGCACTGGTCCCAGATACTGCAGCACCGTAGCCGTGCCGGCATTCGAATAAGAAATCGCCGTCAGATAAGCATACTGGCAGAACAGCAGCCCGCAGACAGCAAAAACCACCACCTGCATGGCATCCCGCTTATTCCGCCAGATTCCCACCGCACACTTTTTCTGCTTCACAAAAATAAAAAGTGTCAGAAGAATCCCCGCCGTCAGCATCCGCACCGCTGTCAGCCAGCTCGAATCCACCTGATAATTGGTAAACAAATATTGTCCGCATGCCCCGGAAAAACCCCAGAGCACAGCTCCTGTCATTGTACAGACCGTTCCACGCAAGCTGCGGTTCATACTCTCTCCCTCTTTCTCCTACTCTTTATACTACAAATTCCCTGCTTCGTCAAATATTACTTATCTTGTTGATTTTTTCATGGTGAAGTGATAAGATAGGCGCATAAAGGCAACATATGAAATACAGGAGGGGATAATAATGGCAAAGAAAGGCAGACTGCTGTTTCTGCTTGCGCTTTGCGGAATGCTGAGCCTCACCGGCTGCCGTAAAAAAGCAGAAGAAACAGAAAGTGAAACTACCACCGTTTCCGAGACAGAATCTGAATCCGAAACGGAAAAAGAAACAGAAAAAACGACCGAAAAGAAATCACAGAATACCAGTGTGAAGAATACAACGGAAACAGAAAAAACAACCGTAAAGGCATCTGCCGCAAAGCCGTCCACCACAGGCTCTTCCACACAGACAGAGAGCACGGCGCAGACGGAAAATTCTGCCGGTACCGCACAGTGTCCGTATTGCTACCAGCAGATTTCCCTGGCGTCAAACGGCGACGGCACTACCGTGTATTCCGTTCACGTAGCCCAGGAAAAGGCATGGGCGGATATGTATGGCTACGGCGATACGCCCCCTGCCAATCAGCAGCAGACGAATGCACAGCAGACCGAGGCGCAGCAGACGGATGCTCCGTCCGGCGGCACCGATGATTCACAGCAGTGCGGTTACTGTTACCAGTGGTTCAGCGTATCCGACGGCTCCTATGCGGCGCACCTTGCCCAGGAAAATGCGTCGCTTGGTCTCCCGCAGGGAACTGAGTATGTCCAGTGCCCGACCTGCGGATACTCCTTCCCGAAGGGAAGCCTGTACGACAACCACGTCTGTGTCACAAATTAATCTGATAACTGAAGATATTTTTCCAGCTCCGCCGCAGCAATGGCTCCATCCGAGACAGCCGTTGCTATCTGGCGGAGCTTTTTCGCGCAGATATCTCCCGCCGCATATACGCCGGGCAGCGCCGTCCTTCTGTTCTCATCCGTCAGAAGATAGCCTGCCTCATCGCGCGCCAGTGCCTCCGGAAGCCAGGAGGTATCCGGCATACGCCCCGCCAGCACGAACACTCCGTATCCTTCCCCGCTGCACTCTGTCCACTCCCTGTCCTGTCTGCTGTCATAAAATGTGATTTCTGTTACGGCATTCTCTCCGGCAACCGCCTTTATTTTTGTGCAGAAGCGTACGTCCATTTTTTCCTGCTCCCGTATTCTGCCGGATACCGACGGCGGACAGGAAAACTCATCGCGGCGCACCACCAGCGTCACCTTTCTGGCAAAACGTGTCAGAAAAATGCCCTCCTCCACGGCTGCCACACCGCCACCCACCACGAAAATCTCTTTTCCACGGAAAAACGCTCCGTCGCACGCTGCGCAATAAGATACACCGTGTCCGGTATAAGCCTCCTCTCCGTCAAAGCCCGCTTTTCGCGGAACAGCTCCCATCGCAAGCACCACCGCCCGCGCCGCGACCTCCTTCTGTCCCGCCGTCAGACGCCAGTGTTTTTCTTCCCGCTCCAGCTCTGTCGCCTTTGCAAAACAAAATTCGCTTCCAAACTCCTTCGCCTGCCGCTGCATGGTATCCGCCAGCTCATAGCCGCTGCACGCCGATACCCCCGGATAATTTGCGACCTCCCAGGTGGAGGTCACCTGCCCGCCGATATTTTCTTTTTCCATCACCACCGTGCGAAATCCCGCCCGTGCAAGATAAATCGCCGCCGTCAGTCCCGCCGGACCGCCGCCCACTATCGCCGCATCATACAATCGTTTTTTCTCCGCCATCTGCTCCCCGTTCCTCCTGTTTCTATCCTGTTCCAGTCCCGTTTTCTGTCCGCCGCCGGATTATATTTCTAAACAGAGTATGCGCAGAAGGGCAAAAAATATGCCCGGCATTTCGCCGGGCAACGTGTCAATGCATCTTATTACTTTAGCTGTTCGCCATTTCCTTAACCTGTCCAAGTCCCTTTGCAACAGCCGGAATACACAGAATAATCACTGTGACAATTCCCTCCGCAAAGATGTAGCAGGCATTATAAGCCATCGAATATGCGAGCGTGTTCCATCCCTCCCACGCATATTCTCCAAAGAAAATCCATCCGGAAATCACCGCAAATACCCACCGTCCGCAGATACCTGCTATGTAACCCTTTATCAGCCCCGCCTTCGCGTTGCAGAAGAAGCCGGACAGACCGAGTGCGCCAAACGCCAGCGGATAATCCACCAGCACCTGTGCCGGGGACAGAATGTACGGGTCAATCAGAAACTGCAGGACGCCGTAAGCCATACCTGTCATAATGCCGGTCGCCGGTCCGTAAAGATAACCGACCAGACAGATAAACAGCATACTGAACAGGGTTACAGAACCGCCGAACGGGAACTCATACACCTTCAGCATGGATGTTACCATCGCAAGCGCCATCGCCATTGCACAGAACACAAGCTGCTTTGTGCCCGCTTTTTTCTTTCCGTTGCCCAGTTTCGCGGCAATCAGTGCCGCACCGATGAGAAGCGCCGCCAGAATCACAGCCGTTCCCACTTTGCCCGCCGTGGTGAGGAGCAGTTCTCCATCCACCTCTGATACAAAAAATGACATAAAAAAACCTCCTAAAAATAAAATTTGACAGGAGGAGCTTCTTCGGTAGTCTGCTTCCTTACGCCGGTATTACCCGGTTCAAGTAGTGAGGGTCAGCACCGCAGTGCTTTCTCAGCCAAAGG
Source organism: Marvinbryantia formatexigens DSM 14469 (assembly GCF_025148285.1). Classification (NCBI taxonomy): domain Bacteria; kingdom Bacillati; phylum Bacillota; class Clostridia; order Lachnospirales; family Lachnospiraceae; genus Marvinbryantia; species Marvinbryantia formatexigens. The sequence goes on from NZ_CP102268.1 coordinate 951,520, forward strand.
CTCCCCTAGCATAAAAATGCTATGTAGTTGTCATTTCTTATCTATTGTACCACCAGCCATCCAAATGTCAAGCATTGTATATCCAAAAAAACAGAGCCGGGAGCATTAAGACCTCTGCGCGGCGCACTTATTGTAGAGCTCCGCAAATAATTCCGTAAATTCCATCTCCACCTCCGCAAAGGGACGCAGCGAGAAATCCGCCACGGACAGCATTTTCCCCGGCTGCTCATACAGCTTTTCACCGGCAAAATGCAGGAATTCAAAATACAGACAGGTATCGTCCACATTTTTTATGCAGCGCTCTTCGTCCTCCCTGGGCACACTTCCGAGAAACTTCCGGTATATGGCGTCCTGCAGCACCTTCTCTGCTTCCCGGTAGCCGGGCAGATTTTTCTTGACCGGACGGGTAATATCGGAAAGATACGCCTCGCTGGCATCGTGCAGCAGGCACGCCAGCGCCAGGCGTTCACTGTATCCACGGGCGATTGCCTCTCTTGCGCATTGTATACAGTGCTGCCCCACCGAATAAAACTGCGGAAAATGTCCGTTTGCCCGTGTGAGAAAGGACAGCGGATGCGCAATATCCTCAATCACAATATCCTCCGCCTGCGGAGCAAGCGGAGTAAAATGTATTCTGGAATAAGTTGTAATATAATCAGCCATAAAACCCTCTGTCATCAGATATTCTTTAACGGTATCATATGCCGCAGGAGGTCTTCTAATTCCTCGCGCTCCCGAATCAGCACGACCTCTCCGTTTTCCCGCAGCATTACCTCCGCCGGGCGCAGGCGGTTGTTATAATTTGACGCCATCGTAAAGCCGTAGGCTCCGGCATCCAGAATGCCAAGGATATCGCCCTTGAAAATTTCCGGAAGCACACGGTCCTTCGCCAGAATATCGCCGCTCTCGCAGATATTGCCGACCACCGTCACCGGCTCTGTTTTTTCAGATTTCACCTCAGAACCGCGGTACACCTCAATCCCATGATAGGAATCATACATAATCGGGCGCTGGAGCACATTAAAGCCGCAGTCGCAGCCAACAAACTTTTTGTCGTTATTGTGCTTTACAGAATGCACCTCTGAGAGAATCACACTGCACTCCGCCGAGATATAGCGTCCCGGCTCGATGCGGAAGGTCACCTCTCTGCCATATTCCCGCGTAAACTTCCAGAGAGCCTCGTCGATTGCCGCGCCAAGCCCCTTCAGATCCAGCGGAGCCTGATCCTCCTCTTTTTTATATGGAATACCGAAGCCGCCGCCCATATCGATAAACTCCAGCTCCGGAAACTGTTTTGCAATCTCCAGAAGCGCCGCGATGCTTGCCGTGAAGGCTTCGCCCGTCATAAACAGCGAGCCGATGTGCTGATTGATCCCCACCAGCTTTAAGTGATATTTTTCCAGCAGCTCCCTGATTTGCGGAATATACTTCGGTTCAATACCGAATTTTGTTTTTTTGCCCGCTGTTATCACCTTTTCATGATGTCCGGCGCCAACGCCCGGATTAAAACGAATGGCAACCTCGCCTCCCGGCGCAAGCTGTCCAAACTGCTCAAGCTGGCTTAAAGAATCCACGCTGACGCGCACTCCGGCATCGATTGCATACTGCATTTCCTCTGCGGATACATTATTTCCGATATAAAAAATCTCCTCCGGAGCAAAGCCTGCCGCCCGCTCCACATAAATTTCTCCCGGAGACATGGCGTCTACCTCCAGCCCCTCGGATTTTACCACCTGCAGAAACGCAAGATTGCTGTTTGCCTTTGCGGAATAATCCACCACAAATTTCGGATACGTCACCATGTTTTTCAGATCACGGCAGCGCTGTCTTAAAATTCTTTCATTATATACATACAACGGCGTCTGATATTCTTTTGCCAGCTCCACCGGATTGTGTCCCTCGAAAAAATCCAGGCTGTCTGTCACCTTTGTGTATACTTTGTTCATTTCTGTTTTTCCTCCTGTCGCCTTTATTCGTTTGTCATTTTAATCATTCAGCCCGCGCCATCCGCAAAGCCGAACTGTTCACTCCGTTCACAGCAACGGTTAATTCCCTGCGCTTTATTCCTTCTTCATCTTCCTCTTGACTTATTATAGCGATGGCGATAAAATTTGTATAATGAATTTTATGAAAAAACTAATTTGCTATTTCGATAAGAGGTTCACATGAATATTGAGAATTTAAAAACATTTATTACACTTTCCGAGCTGAAGAATTTTACCCAGACTGCCGACCGCTACTATATCGTGCAGTCAACCGTTACCAACCGCATCATGGAGCTGGAAAAAGGGCTTGGTAAAAAGCTTTTTATCCGCAACCGCAAAAACGTTGAGCTGACGGAGGAGGGGCTTCATTTTCTGAGCTATGCAAAACGCATTGTCGCCCTGGAGGCTTCCGCGATAGAGGAACTCAGTATGCTTCACACCTTTTCCGAATCGCTGCGTATCGGCACCGTGAATACTGTATATGACTGCTACCTCGGACAGCCGATTATGGACTACATCCGCAATCACAAGGATATTTCGCTGAAAGTCATCATCGACCACTCCGGCACGCTGCTGCGTATGCTGCAGGACGGTACGCTGGACCTGGCGTTTACATATATCCCCCTGAAAAAAGCCGGCTTCATCTGCAAGCCGTTTCACACCGACGACCTGGTGCTTGTCACCTCGCCGGTCCACCAGGAATACAAGGACGGCGTCCGCCAGTCGCAGCTCCCGGATTTGAATTATCTTTACTGTGATTTTATGATTCAGGACAACGGCACCTTTATCCGCGACCTGTTCCCGAAAAATTATTCCTTCCCCTTTGAGATTGACAAGCTGACGCATCTGCTGCCGTACCTTCTTGAGGGAATCGGCTGCACATTTCTCCCGCGCACGCTTGTGCAGAATTATCTGGATGAAGGAAAGCTGATTTCCATTCCGCTGCTCGATTTCGAAGCGCCGACCATCCAGAATCACATTGTAATTCCGGAAAACCGGATAGACAGTCATGCGCTTGGCCTTTTCCTGGAAAGCGTCGGAGCTGACACGGAGGATACAGTATGAAAAAAACAAAACGCATTCTTGCTCTGACAGGCGTCGTCCTGCTGGTTCTTTTATACGTCTTCACACTGATTTTTGCGCTGATCGACAGCCCCTGGGCATACGATATGTTTAAAATCAGCCTTGGCACAACAATTATCCTTCCGGTACTGCTCTATGTATACAATCTGATGTACCGTTTATTAAAGCATGATGGCGAAAACGAGGGAGGGTCTGATGATAAACACCGTAATCTTTGATATCGGAAATGTACTGGTCGCCTACGACTGGCAGAGCAGTCTGAGATCCTACGGATTCTCCGCAGAAAAATATGAAACGCTCGCCGATGCCGTCTACCGGCACAGCGACTGGAACGAGATGGACCGCGGCGTGCTGACCACAGAAGAGGTCACAGCGCGTTTTATCAGCCACGCTCCGCAGTACGCGGATGATATCCGCCGTCTGGTTGCAGATATCGGCAGGACGATTTATCAGTATCCCTACACAAAATCGCTGCTGCAGAGGCTGCGTGATGCCGGATACCGGCTGTATTATCTCTCCAATTACGGGGAATACGGGCGCAGCCGCACCGAAGACGCCCTGGATTTTATCCCGCTGATGGATGGCGGACTGTTTTCCTACGAGGTGCAGATGGTCAAGCCGAACCGCTGGATTTATGCAGAGCTTTGCCGCCGCTTTCAGATTTGTCCTGAGGAAGCCGTTTTCTTTGACGACAACCCTGCAAATGTGCAGGCGGCAAGGGAAATGGGACTGCAGGCTGAGGTCTTCTCTTCCCCGGAGGATGTACTTGCAAGGCTTGCAATAAGTGATAAATAACATTTTATCTGAAGAAAACGACCGGATTCCCTCACAGGTTTCCGGTCGTTTCTTAATATGCTCTTATTCATGTTCCTTCTCTCTGGGGTAACGTTTCTTTATATCCGTCCGCTCCAGAAGATAATCCGTACTCACATCATGAAAATCCGCAAGCTTTACCAGAATGTCCAAAGGCATCATACTGTCTGCATTTTCATAACGGCTGTACGTCCGCTGTGTGATGTTCAGCGTGTGCGCCATTTTCGCCTGTGTCAGGTCTCTGTCTTCCCGCAACTCCCGAATTCTTTTATACTGTTTCATAATGTCCTGACTCCTTTGCATCTGTCAAACATTATAAGCCAGTCAGAATCCGTCTGCAAGGATTTGGGGCGCATTCGCTAGTCATTTTTCGTCTATGTTTATTTTACATTCAATATGTTATTTTTCACAGAAATTACCGATAAATAATATCGTTTCTTCCCGGTCCGTTTGAAATCATGGTAATCGGAAAGCCGATTTCCTTCTCCACAAATTCAATGTAGTTCCGGCAATTTTCCGGAAGCTCCGCGTATGTCCTGATTCCGCGGATGTCTGTCTTCCAGCCCGGAAGCCTTTTCAGCACCGGCTTCGCTTTCTGCAGCTTCGGCGTTGTCGGGAAATCAGTCGTCACTTCCCCGTCAATCTCATAGCCTACGCACACCGGAATCTCGTCCAGATAGCCAAGGACATCCAGCACCGTAAATGCCACATCCGTTGTTCCCTGCAGGCGGCATCCGTATTTTGATGCAACGCAGTCAAACCAGCCCATGCGGCGCGGTCTGCCGGTCGTAGCGCCGTACTCGCCGCCGTCTCCGCCTCTGCGGCGCAGCTCATCCGCTTCCTCTCCGAAAATCTCACTGACAAAAGCACCTGCGCCGACCGCGCTGGAGTATGCTTTTACCACCGTAACGATCTTTTTGATTTCGTATGGCGGGATGCCTGCCCCGATTGCACCATAAGCCGCCAGCGTGGAGGAAGAAGTAACCATCGGGTAAATGCCGTGGTCCGGATCCTTCAGGGAACCAAGCTGCCCCTCCAGCAGAATATTCTTTCCTTCTTTAATGGCGTTCCACAAAAAGGCGGAAGTATCGCACACATAAGGCGCAATCATTTCCCGGTAGGAATCCAGCTCCTTCAGCAGCTCCTCCGGCTTAATTGCCGGTTTGTGATAAAGATGCTCAAAAATAACATTTTTCTGTTCACAGATGCGGTAAACCTTTTCCTTCAGCAGCTCCTCATCGAACAGCTCGCTTACCTGGAAACCAATCTTCGCATATTTATCGGAATAAAACGGCGCAATCCCGGATTTTGTGGACCCAAAAGATTTCCCCGCCAGACGTTCCTCCTCATACTGGTCCTGCAGTATGTGATATGACATCACTATCTGCGCACGGTCTGACACCAGAATCTTCGGCATCGGGACGCCGCGCTCCACTATACTTTTTATTTCATTAAACAGTACCGGAATGTTCAGCGCAACACCATTTCCAATAATGCTGGTGGTATGCCCGTAAAACACGCCGGACGGCAAAGTATGCAGCGCAAATTTCCCATAATCATTTACAATGGTGTGTCCTGCATTTGCTCCGCCCTGAAAGCG